>JAZOLE010000070.1:0-17041 GCA_045652835.1 Eubacteriales bacterium
AAAGGCGGGCGAAAACTTTTCAGCGATTGGGGTTGTCTGTGTGGTGGCGTCTTGACAATTCACTCAAAATGCGCTATAATTCTCTTTGTATGACTTTATTTACGGAGGACCTATGGCACTTCTCAAACCAAATAAATTTATTGGCGATCGCGCGTTTTACAAAACGCTGATTGCGGTCGCGCTGCCCGTTATGCTGCAAAACGGCATTACGGAATTTGTTTCACTGCTTGATAATATTATGATCGGGCACACCAGCACCGAGCAATACAACGCGGTTGTCATTGTCAACTACCTTGTGTTCGTGTATGCGGTGTGCGTGTTCGGCGCTTTGGCGGGCGCGGGCATTTTCTCGGCACAGTTTCACGGAAACAAGGACGACGAGGGCGTGCGCAATGCCTTTCGCTTTAAGCTGTATGCCGTGGGCGCGGTGGTGCTGGTGGCAGCCTGCATCTTCGGCTTTGCTGGCAAATGGCTGATCTCGCTGTATCTGCACGATTCAACCGACAGCCCCGAAAGCATCGCGCTGACCATGGAATACGGCATGCAGTATCTGTACATTATCATGACCTGCATGATCCCGCACGCGCTGACGCAGGTGTACGCCTCGACCTTGCGAGAAACAGGCAAGACCGTGCCGCCCATGGTTGCGGGCTGCATTGCTCTGCTTGTAAATTTGGTGGGCAACTATATCCTGATCTTTGGACACTTCGGACTTCCCGCAATGGGCGTGCAGGGCGCAGCGCTTGCAACCGCGCTTGCAAGATTTGTGGAGTTTGGCATTTTAGCAGTATATACGCACACGACCAAAAAGAAAAATCCCTTTGCCAAGGGTCTTTACCGCACGCTGCGCTTGCCGCGCGAGCTGGTAGGCAAGATCATGGTCAAGGGCGTGCCGCTTTTGGCAAACGAGATCCTTTGGTCGGGCGGTATGGCAATGCTTGCGCAGTGCTATTCGGTGCGCGGCACGGTGGCGGTGGGTGCTTACGGCATCACCAGTACCATGAGCAATATGTTCAGTATCGCCATGCTGGCGCTGGGCAGCTCGGTTGCCATTATCGTAGGGCAAAAGCTTGGCTCGGGCGATATTGAGGGCGCTAAGACAGATGACACGCGCCTGATCTTTACCTCCACCGCTGCCTGTGCGGTGATTGGCGCGGTCATGGCAATTTGCGCGCCGCTGTTCCCGCAAATGTTCTCCGAGGTATCGGCAGAGTCGCGCGAGCTTGCGGTGCAAATGATCCGCATCGCGGGCATCATGCTGCCCTGCAATGCATTTGCGCACGCAACCTATTTCACGCTGCGCTCGGGCGGCAAGGCACTATTCGTCTTTGCCTTTGACAGCGGCTTTATGTGGTTTGTCTGCGTGCCCACCGCGCTTGCTATCGGGCACCTGACCGCGCTGCCGCTGGTACCCATGTACGCCATCGTGCTCTCCTTGGAGCTGATCAAGTGCGTACTCGGCTTCTTCTTTGTCAAATCCGGTTTCTGGGCAAATAATTTGATCAAGGCGGAATAAATTATGAAATTTTTGACGTATCACACCGATCTTTGCGTGGTTGGCGGCGGCCTTTCGGGGCTTTGCGCTGCCATTGCGGCGGCAAGACATGGCATCAAGGTGGTGCTTTTGCAGGACCGTCCCGTGCTTGGCGGCAACGCGTCAAGCGAGATCCGCATGTGGGTATGCGGTGCAAACGGCGAGAACAATCGCGAGGGCGGCATCATCGAGGAGCTGATGCTGGAGAATTATTACCAAAATCCCGGGCTTAAATATTCGGTTTGGGACAGCGTGCTGTATGAAAAGGCAAAGGCTGAGCCAAATTTGACGCTGCTGCTCAATACCTCCTGTCTGGATGCAACCGTGGAAGAGGACAGGATTGTGTCAATTAAGGCTTGGCAGTCCAATGCCGAGACCTTTCACACGGTACATGCAACCTACTTTGCCGATTGCTCTGGTGACTCGATCTTAGCCCCTTTGAGCGGTGCGAAATATACGTACGGCAGAGAGTCCAAGGCAGCGTACGGTGAGAGCATTCCGCCCGACACGGCTGACCAAAAGACTATGGGCATGAGCTGCCTGTTTCAGATCCGCGAGACCGACCATCCCGTCAAATTTACACCGCCCTCATGGGCGTACAAGTATCCCACAGATGCAGATCTGCCCTATAAATCACACCACAAGAACTCTAATTTCTGGTGGATCGAGGTAGGCGGTGAATGGGATTGTATTCACGATACCGACCGTTGCCGCGACGAGCTGCTTAAAATTTGTTACGGTGTGTGGGATCACATGAAAAATCATGGCGGCCATGACGTAGAGAACTGGGAGCTGGAATGGATCGGCTTTTTGCCGGGCAAGCGCGAAAGCCGCAGATATATTGGCAAGTACGTGGTCACGCAGAATGACGTAGAGGCAGAGGGTCGCTTTGCCGATACGGTTGCGTATGCGGGTTGGACCATGGATGACCATTTCCCCGAGGGGTTTTACTACTCAGCGGGACACCCCACCATCCATCACCCTGCGCCACAGCGTTGGGGGCTGCCGCTGCGCTGCATGATCTCGGAAAACATAGAAAACCTGACCTTTGCGGGGCGTAATATCAGTGTCACGCACGCAGCGCTTTCTTCCTCGCGCGTGATGGCAACCTGTGCCGTACTGGGGCAGGCGCTGGGTACTGCAATCGCGCAGGCGGTGCAGGAAGGCTGCCACGTCGGGCAGGTGGATATCTGCCGCCTGCAGCAAACGCTGATGGACGATGATTGCCTGCTGCCGCGCTTTGACCGCGCAGTGCCTGCGCTGAGCTTGGCTGCCGCGTGCAGCGCCGAGGTGGTGCGCAACGGCTGCGACCGCGGTGAGGACAACGTGTGGGTCGGCCGGGCAGGGGAGAGCGTGTGCTATACCTTTGAAAAGGACACGCAAATCGAGCAGATCAGATTGGTGTTTGACAGCAATTTTGATCGCCCGTATGACAATATGCCCTGTAATTACCCCTTGGTGCAGACCAAATATCGCGTGCCCGAAACGCTGATATGCGCCTATCGCATTGAGGGCGAGGGCGAGAACGGAGAGAAATATTGCATCGAGGTGACCGACAACCACCAAAGACTTGTCCGACATGCGGTGGATTGGCGCGTCAAGACCGTGCGATTCGTGCCGCTGTCCACACACGGATGCGAGCAGTTTCGCCTGTTCTCCTTTGACGTGCGCTAAAAATACGGAAAAAATGAAATACGCCAACGGCTGTGCCGTTGGCGGATGTTTTTATGTTACTTATCCAGCTCGTGCAATTTTTTGATTGCACCGGTATGTCCCTTGGCAGCGGCTTTTTTGTAAAGCGTGATTGCCTCGTGCGTGTTGCGCAGGGGGACGCCCTCGCCGCTTTCATAGCATTCTGCAAGGCTGAAGCATGCGTGGGGATGGCCGGTTTTTGCAGCAACGCTAAGGTGCTTAACCGCCCTTTCCAGATCCTGCGGCGTGCCCTTGCCGTGCTTTTCGCACCAGCCAAGGCTGTAGTTTGCAGATACGTTGCCGCCCTTTGCCGCAATGCGGAAGCACTTGACCGCCATGGCGACATCCTTGGGAAGATCCTGCCCAAAGAACCAAAGGTCGCCCATGTGGTTGACCGCATCCATGCGGCGCGCGTTGTTTGCAGGCAGCGTTGAGCCGGAGGGCATATCGGTATAATACCCTTCAATGGATTTGCCGTAAGCCTGAATGCGCGCCATTTCGTCCATAGCATCGGTGTTGCCCTCGATGATGGCGCGGCCGTAATATTCAAGCGCAAGCGCAAAGTCATGCGTTTCTATCATGCCCGTAGCATGGAACTGTCCAAGACGGAACAGCGCTTCGGCAATGGCAAGCTTGTCGGGATGCTCGTAAAATGTCACGGTCTCCAGCTTTTGCGCCTCTCCCTTGGGCTGACGTACGCTGCCACCGGCTGCCTTTTCCAAGAAGGAACGGTAAAGCAGGGCAGAGGTCTGCGTGCCCATGCCTGTGCGGTGGCACTCGGCAAGCAACAAAAGGGCAGAAAGGTTACCGTCATGCGCGGCTCTCTTGAGCGCGGCAACCGCGTTTGCGGCATCGCGCTGCGTGCCGATTCCGCGGAGCATGCATCTGCCTACGTGATAAAAACCGTCGGCATCGCCGCTCTTGGCAGCTTTTTTGTAAAGGGCGTATGCGGTAGTCTTGTCCTGCTCGGTACCAATGCCGCCTTCGCAGCATGCCGCCAGGGCAAGCATGGCGGGTACGTGTCCTTGCTCAACAGCGCTGCGGTACAAATCGGTAGCGCGGGCTTGGTCTTGCGGAATGCCAATGCCGTACTGCAGGCAAAGTCCAAGCAGATGCTGCGCGCGGCAGCTTCCGCTTTGTGCGCTGTCCTCTAACCAGCGGATCGCATCCTCAAAGCTTTGCTTGGTGCCAACACCGTGCAAAGCGCACCAACCCAAGCGATACAGGGCATCAGGCTGCGCGTCGCCCGAAATGACCGAGGCGCGGAACCACTTGACCGCCAAAAGCGGATCGCGTACAAGTCCTTCGCCGTCCAGATATGCCTCGCCCAAATCACAGCAAGCGCGTGGGTCATTGCCTTGCGCGGCAACGTGCAGCCACTTGGCTGCCTGCTCGGGATCACGAGGCACACCGGTGCCGTTTTTGCACAGCAGGTAAGCGTCATACTGTGCGGGGCGGCACCCTGCAATAGCGGCTGCAATGCAAAGAGACGCGCCTTTTTGCTCGTCCTGCGTTATGCCCGAGCCGCTCAGATAAAGCTTTCCTAAGCGGTATTTTGCGTATGCGTCGCCCAGCTTTGCAGCTTCTGCATAGCGTGCGGCGGCGGCACGCAGATTTTGCGCAACCTCAACGCCTTGCTCGTAGCAAAGTCCCAATCGGTAGCAAGCACCTGCGTGAGATGCGTCGGCTGCGCGTCGAAGCAGCTCAATCGCGGCAGCGGTATCCTTGCGGCAGCCTCTTCCGTAAAGCAGGCAGCCTGCGAGGTTGTTCTGTCCGTCCGCGCTGCCGCCCTCGGCTGCCAGCGTGTACCATTTTACTGCCTCGGGCAGGTCGGGGCGCACACCATCGCCAAATTCATAGCAGCTGCCCAGCGCGTACTGCGCATCCGACATGCCGCTTTCGGCTGCGCGACGGAGGTAGGTTACCGCCAGTGCAATATCCTTGTCCACACCGCGTCCTGCAATCAGGCAGAGCGCATATTGGTAGCAGGCATCGGGCACGTTGGCGTCGGCTGCTGTCTTGAAGTGCTGCGCAGCCTGCTCGTCGTTTTGCTGTACGCCCGTGCCGTCACGGAACAGTTTACCCAAATAGCATTGCGCGGTGGCGTTCCCCAGCGCGCAGGCATCTTCAAAATGGTTGAAGGCTTTGTTTGCGTTCTGCGCAATGCCAACGCCCTCCAGATAGCAAAGCCCCAATCGCAAGGAGGCGTTTGCATGGCCCTGCTTGGCAGAGGCTTGCAGCAGGTGCACAGCCCGTTTGGGATCGGGTTGCGTGCCTGCACCCTCCAACAGACAAACGGCAGTATAGTATTGTCCGCGCTTGTCTCCCAAGGTTGCGGCATTTTCCAAAAGGCGGAAGCCGCGCGGTGCATCCTTTTGCGTGCCTTGACCGTCCAGACAGCAAAGTCCCAGCGTAACCAACGCGCCTGCATTTTGCTTTTCTGCGGCAAGCGAGAGCCAATGCACAGCCTGCTTGTCCGAATAAGGCAGCATTTCTGCGCTCAGATAAGCTTGTGCCAGCGCGTACATATCCTCTGCGTTTCCTCGGTTTGCACCAACCGCCAGCGCAATCAGTGCACCGAGTTTGTTTTGCAGGCTGCGCTCGGCACGCCAAGCGTTCGGGCAGGTGCAAAGTCCGGTCACAAACAGGCGGTGGGTCAATGCAGGCTCGGGAGACTGATCAAAGCCTTGGTGCAGCTTGGCAAAGGTGTAGGGGTAATCGTCACCCGGGTCTTCGAATCCCGTATGTAAAATATGCAGTTTTCTGTCCTTGGCAGCAACGAAAAGCTGTTGCCCCATGGGATCTTGGTGTAGCGATCCCACCACTACGATCAATTTTGCGCGGCAGGCATCACGGTATACCTCGGTGCGGAGCTGTTCGGTCTTGCGAACGGCAAATCCGTACGAGGTCAACATGCGAAAGACCTGCTCGGCAGTCTCTGCTTGCTCGGCGGTATAGAAAAGTGGCACAAACATGTGCGTGCCGGTGTTTTTTTGCGTTTGCGGCGTAGGCATATGCAATCTCCTTTGACAATGGGCTGTATGGGGACGGGGCAAGTCGGTTGGGGCTCTTGGCACTTCTTTTGCGGATAAAAACCAACGACTTGTACCCAACGGCGATTTCATTTATGTTGAATTTTGATGGCTGTGGTGCGTGATCACACGCAAAAAGGGAAGAAATTGAACACAAGCAGAGCGATTTGACGCAAGGCATGTGCAATTGTACGAAAAAAATCGCGAATTTTTGAAAAATTTACGAAAAAGGTCTTTTCAATTTGCTGATTTTGTATTAAAATATTAAGTAATAGATATTTCTATATCCATTATACATGATTTGCCGTCCGATTGCAAGGCGTACGGCAAAAAAAGAACACACTCTTGAAAATTACGGAGGTTGCGATATGAAGAAAAAGTATACACTGGTCATTTCTGATGTGGAAATGAACGTAGTGACGGAAGCCCCCTGGGAATCGGTTGAAAAGATCGTGGGCATTTTGGATCGCAAGATGAGGGATATCAACCTCAAAAGCTACCGTTGTACCAAAAACCAGGCTGCACTTTTGTGCGCCTTGGAATATTGCTCCGAAAAGTTAGAGCTGCAGGATCGCAATGCAGAGCTTGAGGAGATTGCGGAGCAGGACGCTGCAACCATTGCAGAAAAGGATGCAAGAATTGCCGAGCTGGAGCAGGAGCTTGCCAAGCTGCAGGGTGAGAATGAGATTATGCACAATATTCTGGAGCGCGCTGCCGCTTCCACCAAGCGCATGATGGGTCACCATGAGCCTGAAGCTGTTGCAGAGCAGACCCAGCCCGTAGCAGAGGCGGTTGAGCCGGAGGCTGCAGAGCCCGAAGCCGCAGAGCCTGTTGTTGAGGCTGAGGTTGAGGCTGAGCAGGTGGTTGCTCAGGAAACGGTTGCACAGCCCGAGATTGCCGAGGCTGCCATGGAAGCCGAAGTTGCTTTGGCAGAGGTTGCCGAACCTGCAGAAGAGGTTGCACAAGCTCCCGCAGCTGCAATCGAATTTCCCGAGCAGCTGGCGGTCGATTTTGATCAGCCCGAGCAGGCACCCGAGGTCAACGTGAAGGCTGCGCAGGTGCTGGAAGAGATTGCAGACAGCCAGACCGACGTGCCGCGTGTAAAAGCCAAGGTCAAAAAGAGCAACAATCGCTCTCGCGTTGGGTCGATGTTTGACCTGCTGACGTTTAACGATGTATAAAAGCAAGTATCCGTATAGTCGATGCCTGCCCGAGCTGCTCAGCCCCGCAGGCTCGCCCGACGCATTGCGGGCTGCGATTGACGGAGGAGCCGACGCCGTGTATCTCGGCGGCGGCTCTTTTCACGCACGCATGAATGCAGATAATTTCGGCACGCAAGAAGCACTTGCCGAGGCTGTGTCGCTGGCGCACTTTTGGGGCGTCAAGGTGTACGTCACGCTCAATACCATGGTGTATGACCGTGAGCTGGATGCCGCTCTTGCACAAGCCGAGCAGGCAGCGCGCGCAGGCGCGGATGCGCTGATTGTGGCGGACGCAGGTCTTGCCTCGCTGTTGCATCGTGCTCTGCCGGAAATGCCGTTGCATGCAAGCACGCAAATGTCTATTCATCGCGGAGATGCCGGCAAGCTGCTTGCAGACGCAGGCTTTAGCCGCATGGTGCTGGCACGCGAGATGCCTGCAGATCAGATCGCGCAGGCGGTTCGCGAAAGCCCGATCGAGATCGAGGCATTTGTGCATGGCGCACTTTGCGTCAGCCAGTCGGGGCAGTGTCTGTTTTCCTCGTTGGTAGGAGGACGCAGCGGAAACCGCGGAGAATGCGCGCAGCCCTGCCGCTTGCCCTTTAAGGATCATAAGGGCAAGGATTTTTACCCGCTTTCGCTCAAGGATCTGTCTTTGGCAAGATACGTGCCCGAGATCATCGAGTCGGGTGTGGCGTCGCTTAAGATCGAGGGACGCATGAAGTCTCCCGAGTACGTGTATACCGTCACGCGCATCTGGAGAGAGCTGCTGGATGCAGGCAAGGGCGCGGATGAGGCGCAAATGCTGGAGCTTGGAAAAGCATTTTCGCGCGGCGGCTTTACCGACGGATATTACCGTCGCCGCAAGGGCGAGGGCATGCTGGGCGTGCGCTCTGCCGAGGATAAAATGGCATCGGGCGAGGTGCAGAAGTTCCGCGGCATACAAAGAAAAATACCGATAGAGATGTTTGCAACCCTGGCAGCCGATCAGCCCATGACGCTGAGAGTCGTCGCAGGGGAGCATAGCGTATGCGCCAGCGGTGCAGTTCCCCAGGCGGCACACACGCGTCCGATCACGGTCGAGCAGGTGCAGGCAAGCCTTGGCAAGCTGGGAGCAACGCCTTTTGTAACAGATGCGCCTCGGGTGCATATCGAGGGCGAGGTCATGGTGGCGGCATCTGCACTCAACGCGCTGCGCCGTGAGGCGGCAGAGGGATTGGAGAGCGTGATCAAGGCATCTCTTGCACCCGCACCCGTGCAACGCAAGGCAATTGATAAGGCGCACCCTCTGGGCGTGCGCAGTGCTGTGCGCACGGCAAGATTTTTGTATCCCGAGCAGCTGACAAATGCATCTGCTGCGTATTTTGATATCCGCTATCTGCCGCTTTCAATCATTGCAGATCAGGATGTGCCCTTGTGCAACGGTGCGGTGCTGCCGCCCGTGATTTTCCCCGAGGATACTGCCAAGATCAGGGAAATGCTTGCCAAGGTCAAGCAAAAGGGGATAGCGCATCTGCTGGTGGGCAACTTGGGGCATTTGCCCCTGACCGAGGGCTTTGATTTTGTGCTGCACGGAGATTTCCGCTTGAATGCAGCCAACAATGCCACGGTTTGCGTGCTGGAGCAGCATGGCTTTGCAGACGTGATTGCCTCTGCCGAGCTGAGCGCGGCACAGCTGCGTGATCTGGGCGGAAACACAGCGGCGATTGTGTACGGCAGAGTGCCGCTGATGACGCTGGAGCGCTGCATCAATAAGCAGGCTGCAGGCTGCGCGGCATGCACCAAGGGTAAGGCGCAGCTGATCGACCGCAAGGGGGTCAAATTCCCCGTAGTACGCGAGTACGGTCACCGCAATCTGGTGCTTAACAGTTTGCCCACGGGTATGTCGGATAAGCAGAGCGCACTTGCCGCAAGCGGCATTACAGCGCAGCATTTCCTGTTTACCGTGGAGAGTGCGGACGAGGTCGAGCGCGTGATCGCGGCATATAAAAAGGGAACGGCACTGCCGTATCCCGTCAGAAGAATTTAAACTTTACAGGTGAAGATATGAAGCAACATCTTATTGTGATTGTGGCGGTGTTTTGCGTGATCATTATGCTGATCACGTCTGCTGTCAGCATCAATCGGGCAAAGAATTTGCCTGCTGATACCGAGCAGGACTCCGAGCAAACCGTTGAAACCGAAACCGAGACCGAAACCGAAGCCGAAGAAACTACCGAGGCCGACGAGGAGATTGGCGGAATGGCATACGTGGAATATACGGGACTTGCCCATGCAGGTACGGGCATTGCTTACCGCGGCAGTGGCGAGAATGCACAGCGCGTGATCGTGATCGACGCAGGACATCAGCTGCACGCCATGAGTGACACCGAGCCTAACGGCCCCGGATCAACCGAAACCAAGGCCAAGGTCACAGGCGGTACACAGGGTACGGTTACAGGCCTTGCGGAATATGAGCTCAATTTGCGTGTTGCCCTTGCCTTGCGTGACGTATTGATCGCGCAGGGATATACCGTGGTGATGGTGCGCGAGACCCATGAGGTCGAGATCAGCAATGCGGAGCGTGCGCAGCTGGCAAATGCGGCAGGAGCGGACGTGAATATCCGCATTCACGCCAACGGTGATGCCGATGCGTCTGTCAAGGGTGCAATGGCGGTATGCCAAACGCCCCAAAATCCCTATAATGCAAGCCTTTACCAAGTTTGTCGCGCACTTTCCGATCAGGTGCTGGCAGCCTTCTGCCAAAGCACGGGCATCGATGCGCGCAACGTGTGGGAGACAGATACCATGACGGGCACCAACTGGGCAACCGTTCCTACCACCATTATTGAAATGGGCTTTATGACCAATGCCGAGGATGAAGCAATCATGGCGGCAGAGGATTTTGCAACCAAGGCTGCACAGGGAATTGCGCTGGGTATTGCAGCGTATTTTGAGCAGAACGCGGTAACCGAGCCGGAGCAAACGACCGATCCCGAGCAAACGACCGATCCCGAACAGACAACCGAGCCGGAGCAGACGACCGATCCCGAGCAGACGACCGATCCCGAGCAAACAACCGAGCCCGAGAAGACAACCGAGCCCGAGAAGACAACCGAACCCGAACAAACAACCGATCCGGAACAGACCACATGGCCCGACTCCAAGTACGATATCGATTTTGAAAGAGAAGCGGAGCTGGGGCAGAGCTTTACAGAGGTAGAAACCATTGTGGAATTTACCGCTACGGTATGGATCCGTACCGAGCCGAGTACGCAGGGCGGAGATTCCACCAAGGTCATGCATATCAGTACGTATGCGGGCAAGCGAGTGACCTGCATCGGATTGGGTGAAAAATGGCATCGCTTGCTGATCGATGGCGAGGTTTATTACGCATCGGCGGCATATCTCAAGGTAGTCACTGAGTAAAATAATAGCAAAGTACATACAAAAAGGAGGCGCATGCGTATGAATGAAAAATTTGAGGACGTATTGGCGCTGATTGGCGGTTGTGCGATCTTTGGCGCAGAAATGGTCAAGGAGGGCGCAAAGCCGCTGACCGATAAAATTTCCGCGGAGCTGCGCGCTGCGATAGCCGAGATCCGCACAGATATTGATGCTGTCAGACAGCGTGACCCTGCTGCAAAGAGCGATATGGAAGTGTTGCTTTTGTATTCGGGCGTGCACGCGCTGCTTGCGTACCGCGTATCTCACAGGCTGTATTTGTCCAAGCATTATTTCTCTGCGCGTTTAGTCAGCCAGCTTGCAAGATTCTTTACCGGTGTGGAGATCCACCCGGGTGCAACCATCGGCAAGGGTTTGGTGATCGACCACGGCGCGGGCGTTGTGATCGGTGAGACGGCACAGATCGGTGATAACTGCACGCTGTATCAGGGCGTGACTCTGGGCGGTTCGGGTAAGGACGTTGGTAAGCGTCACCCTACGCTGGGTGATGGCGTGCTGGTGGGCGCGGGCGCAAAGGTGCTGGGTCCCTTTACCGTATCGGACGGCAGCAAGGTAGCAGCCAACGCTGTGGTGCTCAAGGAAATTCCCGAGAACAGTACAGCCGTGGGTATTCCCGCACGCGTGGTCAAGCGCGACGGTGCGCGCGTTGCCTCTCCCTCGGCAGACCTCGACCACGTGCACATCCCCGACCCTGTCAAGGATGAGATCACAAGGCTTGAGCAAAGGCTGGCGCAGATGCAGGAAGAGCTTGACAAATTAAAAAGCGAAAAGGCAAAAGAAAGCGCTGAATAGTGTAAGAAAATCGGGCACGCGTGCCCGATTTTCTTTTTGTGTGCATGCTTACTTATCTTTGCCCTGCGTTTTTGCATGTTCTATCCTGCGCTTGCATATATTACCACAGGGGTTGTCCACGCTAAGGTATTTACAACAGGACTTTCCTGTGATATAATAGTCGTGGAAAGATAATTCCCTATGATTTGACATAAAAGGATGGATTTCAATGAAAATGCGTAAAATATTATCCGGATTGGCTGCTCTTGGCATCGCAGTCGCATCGCTTTCTGTGGCTGCAGGCGCAGTCGAGCCTTCGTACAAGGTGTCTGATGATTACAAGGATACCTTGTATTACAATAATCTGCAAACCGTCGAGCTGACGGGAGACGGCGCAACAGACGTGATTGCCATAGCGCTCTCCCAGCTTGGTTATCACGAGGGCAACAGCAATGCGGACTTGGACGGTATGAACGGTGGCGGCTCTAAAAACTTTACCGAGTATAACGTGCTGTTTGGTAAGCTGGATAACGGTGAGGGCAACGGCACAAGCTACGGATATGCATGGTGTGCCGCGTTTGTCAACTGGTGCTTGCGTCAGGCGCGCGTGGATCAGAAGCTGACGGGCGGCATGTACGTGTCCTGTGCTTCGTGGCGCAACTGGTTTATCGGCGAGGGTGCAAAATACGGCGCATCTTACCATGCGCGCACCGATGATTACATACCCAAAAAAGGCGACCTGATCTTTTATAAGAGCCTGAGTGCTACGCATAACCGCGCGACCGACCACATCGGCATTGTGCTGAAGTGCGAGAACGGCAAGGTGTACGCAATCGAGGGCAACGGCGACAACAAGGTGGCATTGCATGAATATGATCTGAGCAACCGTTATATCGTAGGGTACGGCAGCATTGCGTACAAGACGGCAGACGTGCCTGCGGTGGATTATTACGCAACCGAGAACCATTTGCCCGGTTACTTTATCGCCAACAAGGGCGTGCCGTCTGCGTATCATGGCCCGAGCAGCAGCACGGGCAAGGTAGCAAGCCTGACCGCGGGCGCGGTGTATCGCATCACAGCGGTGCAGGGTATGTATGGCAGAGTGATGCTTGAGGACGGCAGCAGTGCCTGGGTTTCACTCAAACGCTTCACACCGATGACGACCGACCCGTATTACACCATTGAGCTGGAGATGGGTGAGCAAAGCGTCAAGGCGGTTTTGGCGCAGGGGCAGTCATGGCAGATCCCCGATCTGACGCTTGAGGAGGGTATGATCGGCTGGAGCGCAGGAGAGGGAAGCGAGACGGTTGTGGTAGGGCAGGTGATCACGCCCTCGTCGGATCTGCGCTTTGAAGTGGTATACTCGCAGCAGACCGAGACCGAGACAGAAACTGAAACCGAACCCCTGCCCGAATCCGAGTCGGATGCGCAGCAGCCTCCCGTACAAGGCACGGAAAGCGAGAGCGCAGAGCAGCAGAGTGAGCAGCAGAGTGAGCAGGCAACTGCATCGGGCTGCACCGGCACGCTGGGTATTGCGTCGGTTGCGCTGACGCTTGTGCTTGGCATGCTCCCGATGATAAAGAAAAAGAAAGCGTGAGAGCAAAAAGGCTGATTTTTCAGCCTTTTTTGCATTTATGGGGAAATCGGCTGCGTCTTGGGGGACGCTTTTTTTGCCGGAGTTTGCTATAATAGCACCAAACAAGCAAAGGAGGAAGGATTTTTGACCGTAAGACAGATTATTACGCAGGCGCAAAATGTGCTCTCGGAGAAAGTAGACAGAGCGGTGCTGCTTGTGTGGTTTAACGAAATAGAATTGATGGTGCAGATGCAGCTGTTCGGCATTACCAGAGCGGATGCGGTGCAATACACCGAGGAGAGCGCGGATGCCCGACCTATCGTGCAGGGGCATTACGAGCGGGTGTACAGCTATTGGCTGCTTGCAAAGGGAAATGCAAGATTGCAAAACCAAGCGGGTTATGACCGCTATCGCAGGCTGTATATCTCGGAGTACGAGGCGTATCGCAAGTGGGTGATTCGTACCCATGGCGTGCCCGATTCGCAAATAGACAAGAATGGCGTGTATCTGAGTGCATATGGCATTGCGCTCAAACACGGCTTTCAGGGAAGCGAGGCGGAGTGGCTGAAATCCTTGCATGGGCGCGACGGTGCAGATGGGCAGAATGGCAAGGATGGCGCACAAGGCCCCAAGGGAGAGCGCGGAGCGCAGGGTGCGCAAGGTCCGCAGGGCGAGCAAGGTCCGCAGGGTGCACAGGGCGCACGAGGAGAGAAAGGCGACAAGGGTGATAAGGGCGACAAGGGGGACCCCGGTGAGATAGGTCCGCAGGGCTTGCCCGGTCGCGATGGCACAGACGGCAAGGATGGTGCCACCATGCAATACGATCTGCAATACAATCCCCAAACACACGTGCTGACGCTGCTGTGCAACGGCAGCGTGGTGCGCAGCTTTGATTTGACGCAATCTGCCGAGGTGGAAAGCCTGATGGGCATACTGGACGTGAACGGAGCCAATCTGCTGGATCGCGACGGTGCGGTGATATTGCCGTCAGAGTCGTGATTGGCACAGCTGTCATTTAGAAAAGGCTCTCGCTACAGCGAGAGCCTTCTTGCTCTTATTGATAACCCGGGAAGCTCAACTTGCCCGTGGCGGCGTCGGCACAAAGGCGTGCCATATACTCGCAGGGCTGTTCTCTGCCGCTGCGGATCCATTCGATAAATACGTGGAAGAAAGCTCCCGCGTAAAAACGCAGCAGGTATTTCTCGGAGTCGGGGTGGGATGAAGTACCCAAAAAGGTCTGATCCATGTTGTGCGCAATACATTCAAGAATCAAGCCGTCCAACCCGGCGGTCAGCGCCGCATTTACCAATGCCGCGTACTGTCCAAGCATTTCAAACAGGGTAAGGTAGTATTGATAAGGGTCGCGGTAAAGATCCTGCTCCACGATCTTTTTATGAAAGCGCTCGCCAACCTCGCTCATAAATCTGCGCAGGATATCCTCCTTGGAGGAATAATTGCGATAGTATGTCATGCGCGAGACGTTTGCTCTGCGTGTGATTTCCGTGATCGAGATGCTTGCGTAATCCTGCTCACTCATCAATTCGGTCAGGGCGGCAACAATGCGCTCTCTTGCAAGTCTGTTCTGGTCCTTCGTTTTGGGCATATCCGTTCTCCGTGGTACATTATTTTGATTTTTGTCACTATACCCGATTAGTGTATCATAGTTTTTTGGCAAAGTCAAGAGCACAAGAGAAAAATTTTATGTGCTGCTGTATAATTTGAGGTTGACAAAAAGCAAAAAATCGGATATAATGCAGATAGATTGTGACCGAATTGTAACAAGAGAGGGATACGTTTATGAGCAAGAACAAGCAACCGCCGCGCTTTGACTTTAAAAAGAAGCCGAACAAGCCCGGCTTTCTGATGGGTGTTGCCAAGCATATCATCAGCCTCCCCGACCTGCGAAACAGACCCTACAAGCTGGACCGACGCGGCATGGAGGAGCTGGACGGCAAGCCCTACCTCTGCCTGATCAACCACGCGTCCATGGTCGATCTGAACGTTATGCTGCACGCCACCAACGGTGCGCCTGTCAACAACGTGATGACCCTGGAGGGATTCCGTGACTTCACAGAGCCGCTGATGCGCCATCTGGGCGTGCTTGGTAAGCGCAAGTACGTGCAGGACTTCCAGCTGATCAAGAACATGAAATATTGCGTGGATAAGCTGGGTACGGTGTTTGTGCTGTTCCCCGAGGCAAGATACACGTTGGACGGCTGCACCTCGTATCTGACCCCTTCGCTTGGCAGCTTGGTCAAGTTTTTGCGTGTGCCCGTGGTGGTCATTCGCATTCACGGCAACTTCGTATCCTGTCCGCATTGGAACTGGATCAACAAGAAGGGGCCGATTGAAGCGGAGATGTACCCCATCGTGACTGCCGAGGAGGCAAAGACCATGTCCGCGGAGGATATTTACGCGCGCATTGTGGACAACTTCCAATATGACGACTTGGCATGGCAAAAGGCAAACAACATTGTGCTGGATCACCCCCAGCGTGCACACGGTCTGCATTCTCTGCTGTATAAGTGCGCACATTGCGCAAAAGAAGGCAAGATGCACTCCGAGGGCATTCATTTGTGGTGTGAGGAATGCGGCAAGAAATGGGAGATGACCGAGCTTGGAGAGCTGAAGGCTCTGGAGGGCGAGACCGAATATACGCACATTCCGGATTGGACAAAGTGGGAACGCGCTTGCGTACGCGAGGAGATCCGAAACGGTACTTACTACTTTGAAGATGACGTGATCGTGGAAACGCTGCCCAATGCACGTAAGTTTTATCCGCAGGGCAAGGGCAAGCTGACCCAAACGCCCGAGAGCACGGTTTTGGAATGCGAAAGCGTTTACGGAGAGCCTTTGCGCGTGGAGTGGAAGGCGCTCAATCTTGACAGCATGCACGTGGAATTTGACTACAAAAAGAGCCGCACCGCCAAGGGCGACTGCGTGGATCTTTCCGTGCCCGATGACAGCTATTGGTGCTATACCACCAAGCGCGACGTAATTGTCAAGCTGGCATTTGCTACCGAGGCAATGCACCTTTACGCCAAGGAAAAGGCAGAAGCCGAAAAGGCTGCGAAATAAATTGACAAAACAAAAAACGGCGACCTGATAAAGCAGGTCGCCGTTTTTTGTTTTCAGTTGACCAATTTCTCCATCTCGCCCAGACGGGGAGCTGCGGAGGTGGCGGTGATGTTATTGAGGAAGATGACGTCGCGCGCGCCCTTTTCGGTTACGAAATCGGCAAGGTCGCCGTCAAAATAGCGGTAGTCAATGATATACACGTACTGATAATGGTCAACAAGGAAGGGGGCAAAGCAGTTGCCAAACGATTCCTTGACCAGCACCACGGCAGAGCCGTCGGTGATGCTCGGGTTTTCAATGCTGCAATAGTAGCTTTGCTGCGTACCCAAGGGGTTGTCGCTGGTCAAAAAGCAATTGTACTTGGAGGCAGCTGCCGGATAAAACTTGTCGGTGTCCTTGCGCACCACGCCGCCCGTGAACTTTTGTCTCTCACCGTCCGCGGTGTGCACGTAAAGGTTGTTGCTGCCCATGGGCACAAAGGCTTCCACCACGTCGGGGTTTTTTTGCAGGGCAGGGGCTTTGGTGTGCGAGTAGAGCGTGCCAAGGAAGCCGCCGAATTCCAGCTTTTCGTAATAGGAGAGCGGATGCGCGCTCAAGCCCGCGCTTTGGCAGTAGGCGGTGTAGGCGTAGTATGCGCCGCGTGCCGTCCAGTGGTGGTCGGTGCGGAAGTAGAGGTATTCGTCCTTGTGCGCGCCCAGTGCGCCGTATGCGTCCA
>JAZOLE010000071.1:0-21013 GCA_045652835.1 Eubacteriales bacterium
AATCAGCCGCCTTTGAGCGTGCGCCGCGTTTGGAAGTCTCTCTACGCTTCGCTCCGTTCGACTTCCAAACGCATTACCCTTGCTCCTTGGATGTGTATACCATGTCCTTACACACATTGTTTACAATCTTACTCTTGACACGTGAATCGCCCCTACAAAATACAAACATCCTTATGAGAAGTTGGGCAAATCAAGCCTCTTTTCTCTTACAAATACCCTCGGATGTCGTCGCCCAGCTTCTGCTCGATCTTGATCAGCTTTTTGGCAATGTCCTTGCTGCGCTCGTCGGCGGCCTTGTACTGGTTGAGGTACTTTGAAAGCGACTTGACGCCCATGTCGCAGCCGTCGGTCATCAGATCGGCAATGGTGTGATCCGACTCGTGCATCATCAGCTTGACGTTGGTCTTGATCCACGACATGCTTGCCGCCATGGGGTTGGGGTCTTTCCCGTCGTCGCCAAACTCATCAAGCCCCTTTTGAATGTCGCGATCCAGCTCCTCGTGCTCGCGCAGGCTGTCAATCAGAATTTCCCGCAGCTTGTCGGATTTGATATTGTCCAGCACATCCTTGATGCTCGACACGCCCATTTTGATCCCCGCATCACATTCGCGCAACAGCTTTATCGTATCTTGTTCAATCATGGCAAATCTCCTTTTTTTGTTTAGTATGCGGCAGTATACAAGCATCATACATTACATTGCAAAATATCCGTAGGGCGAGTAGCATAAGCGGCAAAAGCAGAGCACCTCACTATGTGTCATCCTGATGCGACGATGCGGCAGAGCCGCTGTGGAGTCGAACCCGAAGGGCGCGAGCCATGATACCGGGGACTGTCCCCTGTGATGTGTCCGCAGGACACGTTACTGCGGGACTGTCCCCCGTGTCGTGGCGACGCGGGATCTCCAAGCGGTTTGATCAACGTCTGCCTACATCAAGTTACATTCGATATGCTGGAAAAAACAGATGGCAAGCAAGCATACAACCGGCGCATGAAAACAGTTCAAAGGCTCAATAGACATTGAGATGACCTGCGCAGATCCCACTTCACCGTGACACAGGGGACAGCCCCGCAGTATCATGCCCTTCGGGCACGCCACAGGGGACAGTCCCCGGTATCACGGCTCGTGCTTTTGCTCCGTTGCGTTGCATTGCAACTCCATTCTGCAAAAGTTCGATTCGCAGCTGCGCTGCTCTCTCAGGATGACACTCGGGGGCAGAACACTGATCCCCGCAGTAATGAAAGGGCTGCTTCAGCATGAAACAGCCCTAAATATTATCATCAAAATTCAATTTTCAATTCCCGACCCTCGGGGATCTCATACTGCTTACCGCCAAGCATCAGCGTGCCTCCCGATCGGGTGGCATATACGGTGCAGGTGTGTGCATCCATGCTGATGCGCACGCTATGCCCCTCGGGCAGCGGCACCGTGCCGTCGATCTTTCGGTAAAGTCCGCGATCCGGCTTGACCGAGAAGGTTTTATATCCAATATCGGTGGGATACACGCCAAGGCAATATCTGCCCAAGAGGTAGATCGGTCCACCGCCCCACGCATGGCAAAGCGAGCAGCCATACTTCATGCCGTACATGCCGTAATGCTCAATGCCCTTTTGTTCGGGAAGATACTGCTCCCAGATCGAGGTAGCTCCTAAGGACACCATGCCGCCCCAATAGGACTCAATCTTTTTCTGCGCAGTCTTAAGCCTGCCCATCATGCACAGCGCATTTAGCTCAAAGAACTCGAAATACGGCGTGGTGATGTGATTGATCGCATCGTTTTCAAGCACGCAGCGCACGATCTTTTGCGCACGGCGGTGCGACACAAAGCCATACATAATGGCAAACACGTTGGCATGACGCGTCACGTTCTCCTTGCCCGTGGTGTGGCAATCGATAAACGCGCCGCGCTCCTGGCGCCAATAGTCCTGCATGATACGCTTTTGCAGCGCATCAGCTGCCTTGCGATATGCCGCAGAGTCCTTGCCTACCAAGGCGCAAAGCTCTGCCATGCACTTATGGCACTGCCAAAGCAGAATCTGCTCGGCACAAAGCGGTCCGCCCTTGTCCATATCCGACCAGTCGATAAAGATCCAGTCACCGTCGCGGTAGCAAACGTAGCCGTTTTCATCCAATCTGCCCACGATGAACTCGTAAAGCGCGTACAAACGGTCAAAATACAGGCTGATAAACTGCGCGTCGCCCGTAGCGAAATAATATTCGTACGCACCGATGATCAGGTACATGGAGTAATCGTTGATCGAGTTGATATGCTGCTCATAGGGCGGCTTTCCCAAGAGAGCCACGATGGTGCGCTTGGTGATCTCGGGATCAAAGTACAGGTAACGGTTTGCCATGTAGGATTGGTACGCATCCCCCGACCAGCACCAGCGATCGCGTTTGATGCCGTCAAGGAAAAACTCGCGCGAATTGAGATGCAGCGTATACGCGCAGATCTCCCATATCTTGTTGACGTTCTTGCGGTTGCAGGCAAAGGTTGCCACGTCCGGGAGCGGCAGATATTCGTACTCTGCCCAAACGCGCAAGCCCTTGCCGCCCTGCACGCAAACGTAGCGGAATGCGCGACCGGGGCGCACGTAGGCACTGCTGCCACGCAGCGTTTCGCGAATCAGCGCTTCGGCATGATCCAGCGCCTCCTCGCGCGACTCTCCGTAGGTCACGCGAACAGAATCATTCTCATCGGCACCCTCGATATGCAAAAGCGCGTAAGTCTCGCGCCCGAAGTCATACAGCGTTCCCTGCTCGGTCTTGATCGCCTTGATCGGGTCAAGACGCTGATAAGAGAAGCAAAACTCCTCGGGATTATCCGCAGGATTAGTATACGCGGGCGTGCAGCCGACAGGCACACGCTTGGTCACGATCATGTGATCGGCAATCCAAGATTCATCGGTCTTTAAGTACTTGCTATCCACATACAGGCTGGGTAGCCCCTCTGTAGCAAGCAGCACCACCATAATATTGTGATCTCCCGCCGCTATGCGCAGATCGGTATTGACAGGCAGACGTGCGTTATCGATCATAACGTATGCCTTGGCGCGCGTGACAAAGCGCACCGTGTCCTCGCTGTCCGCGTGGTAGCTCTTGAAAAAGCGCACGTTCGGATAAGGCGTGGCAAGTGCCCAGAAGGTGGGATACTCACACCCATATTCCTCACGGCGGCTGTGCAGCTTGATGCTGTGGTAAAGTTCAAAATCTCCCGGATACCATATCCATTTTGCCATAGTCTTTCGTAACCTCCGCATGTCATTTTTTCCATTGTACCATAAAACGCACAATAATGCAATAGATAGCATAGCTTTTATTGTTTTTTCTTGACAATTCCGCGCTGATATGGTATGATAAATTCAAGCAAAAATGCTCACAAAGGAGGCTTTCCCTATGTCAGATTTTCCGAACATCATCGACGTCCCCGGTGGTCAGGAGGCACAGACGCTATGCTTTATGACAGACAAAAAATTCGTCCGCAAAAATTACGTGGATCTGCGTCTGTTGGTGGATGACAAGACCCCCTTGCGCAATCCGCACAAGGGCTGGTTCTGGCACTATATTGACAACGGATTCACCCGCGGTGCATACCGCGAGCACCATGACGAGAATGACGATCTTGCTGATTTTCCCGGGCTTAATCACCTCTATCTGCGCTTTGACTGGGGTGACGTGGAAAAAGAAGAGGGCGTTTACGATTTTTCCTATCTTGACGAGATCATGGAAAAGTGGGGGGCACGCGGCTATCGCTTCTCCCTGCGCGTTTGCACCTATGAGGGCGCAGCCGAGATCAATCACGCCACACCCGCTTACGTTTACGAGAAGGGTGCGCGCTGCTTCCTTTTGGAGCACGGCAAGATCCAGCCCGATTTCGGGGATCCCATTTTCCTTGCTTGCCTTGAAAAATTCATGCAGGTTTTCGGGGCTAAGTACAATGGCGACCCGCGCATTGAGTGCATTGACATCGGAACGCTTGGCACTTGGGGTGAGGGACACACGGTAGAGGGAGATGGACGCATCTATCCCTTGGACGTGGTCAAGGCGCACTTTGATCTGCATGCGCGATACTTCCCCGACACCTACGTGCTTTGTAATGATGACCACATCGCAGCACGCTTTTGCAACGGACAAGCCGAGGTGCAAGAAATGCTGGACTACGCCCGTGCACGCGGCTTTGGCGTGCAGGACGACTCGATCTGCTGCGATTACTATTTCCAAATGAACGGCTACGATACCATGCGCGCGCCTTGGGCATTTGAGCGCCTTGCGGACAACGCGCCTAATGCCATTGAAATGGCGCATTATACCTACATCAAGCCGCAATACGAAAGCTATTTCCGCGATGGGCTTACCGCTATGCAGTCCTTCAAGAATGCGCGCGCCACCTTTGCGGGCTTCCACGGATATCCGCGCAAGTGGCTGGAAAACGAATATTACCTGACCGAATACTGCGCAAACAGACTTGGGTATTGGTACTTTATTACGGGTGCTTGCATTCCCGAGCTGACCAATACCGCATATAACCGCATTGAGCTTGACGTGGAAAACCGCGGTTGGGCACGCGGATACTTCAAATATGACCTGCGCCTTTGCCTGCGCGGTGAGAATGGCACGTTTGTCATTGACCTTGACGCCGACAACCGCACCTGGCTGCCCGACTCCCCCATCACGCTCTCTCTGCGTGCAGATGCGCGTGGCGTGCCCGAGGGTGACTATGACGTTTGCATAGGTCTTTTTGAAAAGGACTCCCCCATTCTGCTTGGCATCAAGCAAGACTATCTCAAAGACGGCTACTACACCATTGCGCGCACGCACGTGCGCGGCATTTGAAAGGAGGGCGACATATGAAGGACAAGCTTTTCCCGAATCTCTGCCCCGCTCCCGCTCCGGACGGCTCACAGACTATGTGCGGCACGTGGGATAACCCCTTAGCACGCCCCGATTTTATTGATCTGCGCCCCTTTATGGACGATAAAACAGTGCTCAAAAATCCGCACAAGGGTTGGTTCTGGCACTATATTGACAACGGCTACGGTCGTGAGAACTACCGCCACCCCAAGCACGCAGATCCCGCGGACGATCTTTCCGACTTCCCCGGGCTCAATCACCTGTACCTGCGCTTTGACTGGGGTGACATTGAAAAGGAAGAGGGCGTTTACGACTTCTCCTACCTTGACGAGATCATGAACCTCTGGGGTCCGCGCGGCTACACCTTCTCCTTGCGCATCTGCTCCTATGAGGGCGAAGCACGCATGAATTACGCCACCCCCGCCTACGTGTACGAGAAAGGCGCGCGCGGCTATCGTATGCCCTCGGGCACGATCCAGCCCGAGTACGGTGATCCCATCTTCCTTGCTTGTCTGGAAAAATTCTTAGCGGTCATGGGTGAGAAATTCAACGGTGACCCGCGCATTGAGTGCATTGACGTGGGTACCATGGGCACGTGGGGCGAGGGTCACACGGCTGCCGATGCCACGGGCATCATCATTCCGCCCGACGTTGTCAAAAAGCACTTTGACCTGCATGCCAAGTACTTCCCCGACACGCCCGTGCTTTGCAACGATGACCACATCTGCTGCCGTATCGCGCACGGACAGGACGAAGTGCAGGAGGTACTGGACTACGCAAGCGAGCGTTGCTTTGGCATTCAGGATGACTCTGTGTGCTGCAATTACTACACGCAGGTCAACGATTATGACACCCTGCGCGCACCTTGGGCATTTGACCGCTTAGCTCCCGATGCCCCTGCCTGCATTGAGATGGAGCATTACGGCTACGTGCATAATCACAATGACCACTTCCGCGACGGTCTGACCGCCTTGGAAGCATTTAAACGCACGCACGCCACCTTTGCGGGATTCCACGGCTATCCCCGCATCTGGCTCAAAAACGAGTACTATCTGACCGAATACTGCGCAAACCGCCTTGGATATTGGTATTTCGTGACGGCAGCAACCGTGCCTGCCCTGCACCGCTCGGCGCACAATATCGTCACGCTGGACGTGCAAAACCGCGGCTGGGCGCGCGCGTACCGCAAGTTTGATCTCAAGCTCCGCTTGCGCGGCGAGGACGGCAGCGAATATATCCTTGACACCGATACCGACAACCGCACGTGGTTGCCCGAGAAAAAGCAGACCCTGACCCTGCGCCCCGACCTGAGAAACGTGCCCGCAGGCAAATACGAGCTGGCGATCGGTATGTTCGAGGGTGAGACGCCCATCAAGCTGGCACTCAAGCAAGAGATTTTCGACGGCAAGTTCTATACTATTGCCAAGGACGTAAAGGTATTTTAATAGCAAAAGTAGCGGGAGGGGGAACCCCTCCCCTACGATTATTTGGTACGATTTGTAGGGACCGGCGTCCTCGACGGTCCGTTTACCTCCGCTCTTGTATCCTCGGACCGTCGAGGACGTCGGTCCCTACATGAAATTATTGTTGCGTGTGCGGGCGGATATGGAATCCGCCCCTACGGATATCCTCGGACCGTCGAGGACGTCGGTCCCTACAAAAAATTCGTTAAATTTCAAAAATCCTTACAGTTTCCCCAAAATTTTGTTGTCTACATAAGTGAAGGGCTCTTTTCAATTCTCATCAAAGGAGGTGTGTTTATGAAGCATTCGACAGACGATCATCTTGCCGACGGGCAGATCATTGCGCTGTACAACGAGCGTGACGAGCGCGCGATCAAGGAAACAGACGCAAAATACCGCACGCAGCTGCTCTCTGTGGCACGCAGCGTCCTGCACGATATGCGGGATTGCGAGGAATGTCTGAATGACACCTACGTGCGCGTTTGGAATTCGATTCCGCCCGCCTGCCCCGACTCACTGCGCGCGTTTTTGATCTCGGTCATGCGCCGTACTGCCTTTAACCGCTACAAGGCGGCAAAGCGCAAAAAGCGCATTCCCTGTGAGCTGGTCTCATCACTTACCGACCTTGACGACATGCTTGCCGATTCGGACGCATTTTACACCGAGCAAGAAGCAAACGCGCTGGGTGAGCTGCTGACCGCATTTACAAACACGCTATCCGACCGTCGGACCTTCATTTTTATGAGCAGATACTACCTCTGCCGCCCCATTGCGGAAATTGCGCGCAAGCTGGGGTGCAGCGAATCCACGGTCAACAAGGAAATTGCCGCCATCAAGCAAGAGCTGCGGCAGGTTTTGGAAAGCGAGGGTTATTTGAAATGATGCATAAGGATCTATTTTCGGACGGCGTTGCGCGCATCGACCCCGATGCGGTGGAACGCTTGCTCCAAATTGAGCAAGATCTGCAAAAACGCGCCGCAAGACGCAGAAAAGCACGCTTGCTCTCTGTTTTAGCCGCTGCGCTATTGAGCGTCATGCTTGTGTCGGTGCTGCTGATCGTGCCGTTTATTCCCAAAACGCTGGATCTGGATTACCAGCCCTCCAAGGGCTTGCCCGAACACGTTTGGGTGTATTACGTAAACGAAAACGGAAAGCAAAAGCGCGAGCTTGTAAAGCAGCCGCAGGGTGCGCAAAACGTATTTACCTCCTGGAAGCACCTCAATACAGTTGACAACGAGGTGCAGCTGCTGAACTACACCGTGACCACCGAGCCGGTATACTGCACCACGGTCGTGCCCGACACGCTGTGGGAATCTTTGATGCAAATGCTTGACAAGACAGGCGAGCAAACCATCGTGACCGCCACGCTCTCGGCGCAGATCACGTCTTACGAAAACTATGACGCACTGATCGAGTCGCTGACCGAGACGCTTGCCAAGTACGCGGGGGTTGCCCCCGAGCAGGTCAAGATTCTGATCGACGGTGAGCAGATTGGCATCATCGGTCCTCTGCAATTTTGGCATAACCTGCAGGGCGGCGGTGACGTCATCATCGGCACGGGAGATACGCTGGAGATCACGGTGGGCATGACCAACATTTCGGACGAGATCATTCATTACACCGGCTCGTCCAGCGCGTTCGTGCCCGACGCGTCGCTGCATATGGGCAATACCATCATCCAGCACGAAATCCATCCCCACACTGAGGACGAAGCACACCTCACTCTTGCCCCCGGTGAAAGCCACGAGGTAACATACCGATTTGTCATTCCCGCAGATGCTACCACAGGTATGTATGATCTGGCTGTGTCCTTCAGGGGACAGAGTATAACATTCGAGGGGGTTGTGCAGGTGGTTGAGTTCACCGAGCCCGCCATTTCCACCACCGAATTCAATGAATTTTTGCACAAATACGGCTTCTACACCACCGACCCCACGCAGTTCCGCGCAGCCGTGGAGCAGCTTTCCTTTAGCGGCATGAGTCTCTTTGATCTCATGACCGAGGTGGATGCCGATTACGCAGAGGGATACAGCGGTGAAGAATACGGCTCCCAGTGGTTTTCTTACGGATATACAACTCTGCCAAACGGCAACAGCAACAATTATTTTGTTGCCAAGAAGATTCCGGACGACATGCGTTTACCGTGCGGAATTACCTTTGCTGACACGCTCTACCATTCGCTTTGCAAAATGGGACTTACTGACTTTGAGGCAGAAGAGATCATTGCTCGCCTAGAAATCGGTGACGAACAGCAGATACATCTCGGAAATACCGCCCTCTACCTCACGCGCGACCAAGCGGGCAACTATATCATGCGTTACAGTTCTCTGACTGTCCTCTCTTCGAGCAATTATCCCGCATATAGTCTTGACATCATCTATTCCCGCGCAGAAATGATCGCCCAGGTCCTTTTGATCAAGGCAGGCGTTGGCTATTTCTCCACCGATGCCTTTACTGCCCCCATCACGGTTGCGCCGCTCGCATATGAAAGCCCCGACAGAGAGCTGAACGACTCTGACGCGCAGACGCTGATTGACATATTCTTGAACTATAACGGCACGTGGAAAAACGGTGAGGTGTATGCTGCGGAATACGACTACCGCATCACAAGCAAAGGAATGGTATACAGATACAGCACGCGCACGGGCGTTCTTGCAGACAGCGGCGGATATATCAGCCTTTCCAACGAGCACCGCTTGATTGTCAACGAGATCGTCACGAAGGGCAACTATCAGCCCAACTTCCAAAACGTTGCGCTCATAGAAGTCCCCGACGGCAGTACGCGCCAATATTTCCTGCACAGGACCGTTGCACAGCAAATCACGCATGCGCTCAACAATGCAGAATGGCACGACGGAAGCGTTGAGCTTGAGCCCTTGCTGTGGTTTGACTGCGACGGCAAACGGGTAGGTTATGACAACGGCTTGTTCTTTACCACGCAGCACTACTGGCGTGCAGACTCCTACATTAAGGATTATCTCAATGCCATGCAGGATGCAGTCATAGGTGTGCGTACGGGCGAATATGACGCCATCCTCTATTATGCAGGCACGTATTACGGACACAGCGCGGCTGTGGACGAAAGGTTGGCAGGCACGATGGGCTTTTCCATGAATATAGCCCCCCAGCCGCTTGAAGGTATGTTGTTTGCCTATAACGACAAGCAGGCAGTAGATGCGTTGGGCGACATTGTGGATTGCAAAAACGCCGTGGACAAGGGCGTTCTGCTCACGAACAACGGCACGTATTTTGAGCGCATCACCGAGATCAAGCCGAATTTCGACAATGGCGAGGTCAAGCTGATCGCAGTCATGGAGCTTCCGCCTATTTGTGAATTAACGCCGGATGACGCACAAGCACTGCGCAAGATTTTCCAAAGAGCAGAATTTACGTATTGCTTTGGTGATGACGAAGCCGTATACGAAACGACCCTTGAGATCAACGGCTACACCATCGCCTACCGATCTTCTTCAAGGGATGCCAGAATCGGAGACCTGATAGCGACCCTTTCCGAAGAGGATGCCCAAACCGTTGGCTATATTCTTGGCGGATATATCAACGTGGAATAATGACACCAAAATACAAATAAAACGAAAAACCGCTCTTTCGAGCGGTTTTTCTTAATTGACCTGCCGCGGGCGGATATGGAATCCGCCCCTACGGGCATCCTCGGACCGTCAAGGACGCCTGCCCTACAATAAATTGTTGTTGCCTGTGCGGGCGATTCTTGAATCGCCCCTACAGCTTAGCCCTTTTGTTATAAGGAATAAATTTTCAACAATCCGTAGGGGCGATCAGTGATCGCCCGCCGGCGTTAGCTACCGGTATCGACACCCGAACGGATATCCAAAGCGCTTGCTGGCGGGAGGTTATTTGCAAGCAAATGATAGCCTCCTCTACAAGCCTATATTTAACAAAATTAAGAAAAACCGCTCTTTCGAGCGGTTTTTATGTTATAATGATCTCATAGGCGTTTTTTCTGTCCATCCTGTCGGAATACAAAAAATTTTCGCTTATTTTCCAAAATCCTTTACACTTTTTTGGGCATTTGTTGACTATTATAAGTGAAGGGCCTTTTCAATTCTTACCAAAGGAGGTGTGTTATGAAATCAAGGACAAACAGCTCGCTGAGCGATCAAGAGATTATTGAGCTTTACCGGCAGCGCGACGAGCGCGCGATCAAGGAAACAGACCGTGCCTATCGCACACAGCTGCTGAGTGCTGCAAGAAACCTTTTGCAGGACGCGCGGGACGTTGAGGAAGCCTTAAACGATACATACGTGCGCGTATGGAATTCCATTCCGCCTGCAAGCCCCGACAGCTTAAAGGCGTTTGTGCTCTCCATCATGCGCAAGACCGCCATTAACCGCTACCGCGCAAATACAAGGCAAAAGCGCATCCCCACCGAGTTGGTCTCTTCCCTTTCAGAGCTTGGAGACATGCTCTCGGACGGTGACAGCTTTCATACTGAGCAACAGTCGCGCGAGCTGGGCGAAATTCTGACCGCTTTCGTCAACACGCTGACCGACCGTAAGGCATTCATTTTTATGAGCAGATACTACCTCTGCCGCCCCATTACGGAAATTGCGCAAAAACTGGGGTGCAGCCAATCCACGGTCAACAAAGAGATTGCCGCCATCAAGCAGGATTTGCGGCAGCTTTTGGAAAGTGAGGGTTATCAAGTATGAAAAAACAACTATTCACAGACGGCATCAGCTACATTGACGTGGATGCGGTTGAGCGTCTGTTACAAATTGAACAAGACCTGCAAAGGCGAAAGATACGGCAAAGGCACACGCGGCTGCTGATCATCCCTGCCGCCGCATTGCTTGCTTTGCTTGTGTGCATGACCGCAGTCATCATTCCCTTTATCCCCAAAACGCTGGAGCTCGATTATGAGCCGTCCAAGGGCATGCCCGAACGCGTTTGGGTCTATTACGTAAACGAGAACGGCGCGCAAAAGCGCGAGCTTGTAAAACAACCGCAAGGTGCGCAAAACGTATTTACCTCCTGGAAGCACCTCAATACAGTTGACAACGAGGTGCAGCTGCTGAACTACACAGTGACCACCGAGCCGATGGCAGGCACCACGGTCGTGCCCGACACGCTGTGGGAATCTTTGATGCAAATGCTTGACAAGACAGGCGAGCAAACCATCGTGACCGCCACACTCTCTCCCGAGATCACGTCTTACGAAAACTATGACGCACTGATCGAATCGCTGCGTCAAACCATTGCCAAGTATGCAGGCATTGACCCCGAGCAGGTCAGAATCCTGATCGATGGGGAGTATAGCGGGGATACCTATCGCGGCGTACATTTCTGGCATAGTCTGCCAAAGGAGCCAGTTGTAGTAAGCGTAGGCTCAACGCTGGAGATCACGGTGGGTATGACCAATATTTCGAATCAAAACATCGAATTTACAGGCTCGTGGAGCGCATTTGTGCCCAGTGCGATACTTACCATGGGCGACTCCAACGTGATCTTGCACGAGGACTACCCCATGACCGAGGAATATCAGAAATACATCCTTGCCCCCGGCGAGAGCCGCGAGATCACCTACACCTTCCCGATCCCCGAAAACGCACTCACGGGCACGTACGATCTGTATGTCACCTTCGGGCAGAAAAGCATAATTTATGAGGGAGTGGTGCAGGTAACCGACATCCCCGAAATCAATCTTGCAGTTCCCAACTACACTTGGATTGATCTTTCCTTTCCCGAATCCGGCGCAACGTTACCCGATGAAATTCAGTTTAAAATCATCTCCGCTATGCGAAACAGCGTATGCGTAGGACAGGCATTATGTGACGTGGAATACATCGTGTTTGCTTGTATGGAAGCAGATTACCATTCCAGTGTCAATTATTGCGGTTCCCATTTCCACATTGACGGTTATGCATGGGCACCCACGGGCAAAGATGCCACCTTTATGGGCACGCTTGTTTATGCATTGGATGCATATAAGCCGGATGACGGTTACGACACGCTGCTCTATTATGAGGGTGAGTTCTACGGACACAGCGCAGCGGTGGATAAGAAATTCCAAGGAATGGAAATGGGCGATGACCGTATCATGATCACGGCAGTTCACGTAGTAACGATCAAAACGCCTTGGGAGAACGGCTTGATCGGCAGATCCTGCTCGCCTGTAGAGGATTGCTTGCTGTTTGAGGATGGTACGTGCTTTGAGCGCATTCTCGCCCCAGACAACGAATCGGGCGTCCCGTGGCATACCGAATGTAGTTTTTGTGGAAATTTGGACGGCGAAAGTCGATGGTTCATTGCCCAAGTGTTGGATGCTTCTGCCGTAATCCCCATCGGAACATACTGCTTTGAGGCAGTTGGGGCAGGAGATGCGGAACTCCGGTTGAGTTACTTTGGTGAAAATCTGATCACCCAGCAGGGATTAGTTACAGGAGATATCGTTCGCATTACGTATAATGGATACATTATGGAAACGTATCCGGGGCAGATCGTGCCCGATACCATTGAATTGGTAGAAAAAAACGCAAATGAATAACGATTCGCCCCCGCTTGCAAAAGCGGGGGCGCGTTTTTTGCGGTGCGGACAGATGCGGCAAATCGCCGGACGCCGGTCCCTACAATAAATTGTTGCTGCCTGTGCGGGAGGAGCAAGCCCCTCCCCTACCCGCATGGGGCTTGGTATGTCCTACACCAAACAATATTGCACAATCTTTACATCGAGCGGTAGGGGAGGGGCTTGCTCCTCCTTGCTTGCATCAACTATTTTCTATAGCAACTTATTGCCTTAATAATCCATAGCATATGATGCATACAGAAAAACCGCTCTTTCGAGCGGTTTTTCTTCATTGACCTGTCGCGGGCGGATATGGAATCCGCCCCTACGGCAAGGTTTTTCATGATTGCATTTTAATCATCAATATCGAGGTGCTCCAGCGCGCTCTTCTTTTCGAGGATCTTGGCGTCACCATGCTTGACAAAGAACATGGTGATAAACGAGAAGACCACGAATACGCAGCCGAACAGGAAGAACACCTGACGCATGCCGATCAGGTCATACAAAGCACCCGGAGCAAAGAGCGCGACGATCTGCGCGGACATGGAGGCGGTGTAATAATAACCCGTGTACTTGCCCACGTCGCCGCCGCGTGCAAGCTCGACCACCATGGGGAAGGAATTGACGTTGATGGTTGCCCAGCCAATACCTGCCAAGCTGAAGATGGGGTACATGATCCACGCGGGCGTGGTGGGCTCGATGAAATGACCGATCAGGAACGCACTTGCTAAGATCACGATACCGCCCAGAATTGCCTTTCTGCGTCCGATCTTGGACGAGATAATGCCCACGGGGATATACGACACGATAGCGGCAGCCTGCGCCACGATCATAGTCAGGTTAAAGTCAAAGCCCAGAATGTTGGTAGCGTAGACCGAGTACTTACTGGTAATCGAGTTATAACCGATATACCACAGCGCAACCGACGCAAGAATGAGGAGCAGCGAAATCAGCTCTGCCTTTGCAAGCTTGCGCTTGGGAGTACCGTCACCGTCATCGGCAGAGGATTCTTCCAAACCAAGGCGCACCGAATCCGCCTCCATCTCGGCAGCCCACTTGGGCTCCTTGACGGTCAGCATGAACACGATCAGACCCACCAGCATGACCGATACCACGGCTACGACGTAGCCGGTATACTGCATATAATGGTTCTTGGAGGTTGCAAAAACCATACCCAGCGCCAGCACGATAATGCCGCCTGCTGTACCTGTCAGGTTAATGATGGCATTTGCCTTGGAACGCAACGGCTTGACTGTGACGTCAGGCATGAGCGCAACCGCAGGAGAGCGGAAGGTTGCCATGGCAACCAATACGACAAGCAGCGTTGCAATAAAGCCGATAAAGGGCAAGGGGTTGGCAATGGTCAACTCAACGGTGGTCTTTCTGAGCAGCTCTGCAAACTCGGCTTCTGCCATTGCTCCCTGCTCCAGCGCGGGAACACCCGCAGCTACCACCTGCGCCAGCTGATAGTTATCAATCAGCGTCAGGGCTACAAAGGATGCGGTTGCCACCAGCGTGCCAATCAGGATAAAGGGCGTACGCTTGCCCATTTTGGTGTTGACCTTATCCGACAGCGCGCCAAACAGGGGCAGCATAAATACGGCTAAAATGTTATCGATCGACATGACCGCACCCGATGCGGTTTGCGGCAGACCGAAATGGTTGGTCAAGATCAGCGGCACGATGGCATCGTACGCCTGCCAAAAGGCAGAGATCAGGAAAAACGCCATGCCTACAAGAATGACTCTTTTGTAATTCAGCTTCATAACAGTTTCCTTTCAAGGTTTGATAAGGCTTGCTATCAATTATATTACCACAATTACGTTACAATTGCAACGCTTTTGCAAAAACTTAATACCTTAATCCAAAAGCGGAGGACAGAGATATACGTCCGAGGTATAGTCGGTGTGCGCGGCATCCACCTGCAGCACCCAAACGGTCAGCTCACGATCCAGCATGTCCTCGGTCACGGGAATGTAGTAGGTATAGTGATGATCCATAAAGACCACGCGGGATTCCCATACGTTTGCAAGGTACGTGGGTGCGCGCTCAGCTGCACCGATCGCGCCCTCGCCCAGTTCCACTGCGGCATACGCGCCCTCAAGTCCGTGCTCGCCCTCCAGGGCTACCGACAGATACGAGCCGGGTACCCAATCGCGGCGGTCAACCTTGACCGTCACCTTTTGCGCACCGATCACGGGGCGATCCTTGGTGGAAGGAATGAGGTTATTGGCATGCGGTGCTACGGGGGCTAACGCCTCGCCGTTCTTATACAGTGTAATGCGGCTGATGCGATCCATGGGCTTTGGCACGCGCACGTAACGCACGCCACCGTCCAGCGTAAAGGACAGCACCATTCTCTTGCCACGGCTTTGATAAATGTCATGCGTATAATTGCGCACCACGCCAACGCTCATCTCGCCAATCTCAGAGTAAGTTCCCTTGCCTGCATCGCGCCAAGTCAGCAGATCGGCAGAATAGTCAAGATGCTCGGGGAAAATTTGCGCGGGGGCTTCCTCGGTGGGTTGATCGGGTGCGAAGAACTCGATCTCAATGCGGTCTGCATCCATCACGCCGCCAAAGTCTACGCGCAGGCATCCGCCGTCAATGCGCGTGCCCGTGCCCCACAAAAAGCGGGAGTTGCCGTCAAAGAAGGTATCGGGGTTACCGTCGAAGGCGTATGCATTTTCGCAGCCGCGCAAAATATAGGTGTTTTGCGCAAAGAAGGCGTCACGCGCTGCCTTGACCTGCGGAACATTGGTCGCCCCTGCGCGCTTTTGGCAGCGGCTTTCCAAGGAGTCGTTATTCATGGCAAACAGCGTGGATTCGATCAGCTTTTCTGCGTGCGTGGGAACTGCAACCGAAGCGGTCGTTCCAAGCTTTTTGATGCTCGGCAGTGCACGGACAAGCTCATAGCCGTCGCGACCGATCACGCGGTGCGGCTGCTCGCAAAGCAGCTCGGGTGCAAGTGCACTCTCGCAGATCTCCAACAGCACAGCGCGGAAGGGCTCAACCTTGATTTTGGCAGTTGTGCCGTACGCATATTCACCCAGCTTATAGGTCGCGGGATGGTGGCAGATGACCGTAACAGAGTCGCAGACTTCAAGCCCGATCTCGCTATCAAGCACGATCTCAAATTCCTTTGCTTCCCAAGTGGGGTTGCCAAAGGTCAGCACACGCGTTTTGCCGTTGCCGCGTGCAACAGCATTCTGTCCGTACTTTTGCTCGGGCAGCAGCATGCCTTCCACCAGAATATCGTTGAGTCGGCGGTGCAGATTATAGATATGCGCAAGTCTGGGCTGCTCCTTATCGGTCAGCAGCCAAGGGTTGCCGTAAATTTCGGGAGCAAGAATGAGATTACGGTTGAATGCCTGATACACAAGGTCATCCTCAAAGCGATCCATGCAAGAGGACAGGCACACACCGTGGTCCTCGGTCAGGCGGCGCAAACCGTCGGTCTCACCGCGCGTGAAAATAAATGCGCGGTTGTGCGGTGCGGTGCACTGATTGTAAGAGAAAATGTCCACGTAGGTCTCAGCGCCCTGCCACAAAAACGTGGTGGCGTACTTGTCACCCTCGCCAAGGTCAAGGCGGTGGTTGAGCAGCACCAGATCGGGCGAATACTTGCGGCATTCCGCCTGTACCTCGCAGAAGTTTCTGCGCACGTCCTCACGCAGCTCTCCGCAAACGCCATCCATCTTGAACAGCGCAAAGTGGTGGTCGCGACAAAGGGATACCAAAAGCTCGCGGCGTGCCGCAGCAGTTTGCTCATCCTCGCCGTAGCCGTCGGGACCCATCCAAACGCCCATGCGTGCACCGATATCGGCAGCTGCCTTGACAACGGGCGCATATCCGTTCGGGTACTGACGCGAAAGCTTGGGGCCGTCAAGCGTTTCGTACGTGCCGTTTGCGCCGTCCAGATTGCCCGCGTCCCATGCGTAAATATCCAGCTGCATGCCGTACGCGTCACGCATCCACTTGAAATACTCCAAATTGATCAGCGTTTGCGCCTCGGTAGCGCCCTCGTTGGTATTATTGATCCATGAAAAATATTGTGCGTGCGAGGGAGTCTTTTCATCCGCGCCCGCGGTCAGTTTTGTCTTTTCGTTCATACTTGCACCGTCCTTTATAGGTTACTGTATATATCATACCATATTGTGCGCATTTCGTCAAGAATGAATTATGTCACTTGACTTTTACAGCGTTTGGGTGTACAATAAAAACAACATTTAAAAGGAGCAATTTGATATGAGCAGCTTTGAAAACCTTCGTATCGTAGACAATTTTTATCAAACATCACTGTTTTTCCCCATGCCCACCGTCATTATCAGCACGCTGTGCGAGGATGGAAGCACCAACTTGGGTCCTTATTCGCTGGTGCAGCCTTACTACGTAGCAGGCAAGGACTACTACGCCATGCTTTTGTGCTGCCGCAACTCCTCCAACACCGCGCAAAACATTCTGCGTAACGGCAAATGCACACTCAATTTTATCGACGACAAGCCTGCAACCTTCAAAGAGGCTGTCAAGCTTTCCTGGCCGGGTGACAAGCCCGAGGAGAAAATGCCCAAGTGCAATTTCAAGCTGGAAAAGAGCCTTTTGGAAGAGGAAACGGGCGAGCTGCGTCCCATGGTGCTGACCGACGCGATTGAAGCTGTGGAATGCACGTGGATGCGCGAGCTGGACGGCGCAGACAAGGATTTGCCGGGTGAGCTGAACGGCTACGAGGGCCCTTATCACGATTTCAACGGCATTACAAGCAAGTTTGGTGCACACTTTATTTTGCGCATCGACAAAATTCTGATGAAAAAGAAATACCGCGATGCCATCATCAACGGTGTCAAAGCCAAGGACTTCCCCGCTCTGCCCGTGGACTACGGCTACCGTGACTCCAAAAACTTCTGGTTCCATCGCAAGAGCCGCATGAGAGCAGAGCTTTTGCAGATGCGCAAGGCATCGCTGGCTTCGGTGCGCTACGCTGCCGACCGCGTGGATGACAAGATCAAATTCACTGACGAGGCGCTGCAAACCGTGCTGGCAGTACCGCGCGTATTCCTCCCCTTGGTGCTCAAGGGCTGCGTGGATTGGGCACGTGAAAACGGTGTGGAGCTGATTACCGCCGAGCATATGCAGATCATCAACGATAAGCGTGCCAAGGAAAAGAACAAAAAATAAGCAAAAAACGCTCATGAAACATCATGAGCGTTTTTCTATTCCCCCCTGCAAGCCGGGCTCATAATTTGTAAAGCTCCCGCGCAAATCATTTGTTGCAAATTTTCAAAAAATATGATAAAATGTTGTCACCCAAAGCCCAAACCGTTCGACATAAGGGATAGAAGCACATTTTTGGATGAAAGGAGCAAACGTATGCAAGACCGCGACATTATTGAGCTGTACTACGCACGCGATGAACGCGCGATTTCAGAATCGTCTGACAAATACGGCTCGTATTGCTTAGGTATTGCGCAAAGGATATTGCGCAATATGCAAGATGCCGAGGAATGCGTCAACGACACGTGGCTGCGCGCCTGGAGGGCAATTCCCCCCGCCTACCCGGACCATCTGCAGCAATTCTTGGGTGGCATTACGCGACACGTCTCGCTTGATAAGTACCGTCAAAACAAAAGGCACGGAACGCCCACGGTTGCCATTGACGAGCTTTGCGAGGTGGTCGCCTCGGACGTCAACGTGGTAACGCAGGCAGAAGAGCGCGAGATGATGATTGCCATCGACCGCTTTCTCTGGTCGCTGCCCGAGCGCGAATGTAACGTGTTCATTCGCCGCTACTACCACTTTGACGAGATCAAGGACATTGCCAAGAGATACGGACTGACGCAGACCAACGCCAAAAAAATTCTATCCCGCACACGCAAATCCTTACGCGAATTTCTCGAAAAGGAGGGCTATACGGTATGAACGAACACAAATTTGCACAGCTTTTGGGAAACCTTGACCCCGCGCTCATCGCACGCGCCGAAGCACCCGTGCGCAAAACTCTCAAGCCGGGATTGAAGATCGCGCTGGTAGCAGCCGCGCTTGCGCTTGTGATTTGCGCTGCCCTGCCGGCAGTTTCCTTTATCCCCAAGACCCTTGACTTGGACTACCCTGATGCGGGCGACCAAGCACAAAGCAAAAACGCTTGGGTATACTACACCACCGAGGACGACAAGCAAAAACGCGAATACGTGCGCCTACCCGCAAGTGCAGAAAACGTATTTCTTGCCTGGGCGCACTTAAACGGGCTTGGGGAGGACTGTGAGCTGATCGAAATGGCGTCCACCGAAAACACGGGCTTTGACAGGCAAATCATCCTGACACTCTCCCCGACGCTAGGCGACCGTCCCGACTCCGAGACACTTCTCACATCTCTGAAAAGCACGTTTGCCGCATATTACGGCATACCGAAAAAAAACGTGACCGTGTATTTTGCCAAGGACCCGGTCACGCTGGAATTTTCGCACGATCTTACCGACACGCCCGTCCGCTTAAAGAGCGGTGATCTCTTCACGGTCACGGTCACCATGACCAACGTATCTGACGAGGACATCGTATATGAAGGCTCGCACAGCGACTTTATCCCCAAGGCAAAGCTGCTGGCGAAATCAATCATCTACGTAGCAACCGAGATTTTCCCCATACAGCGCGAAAGCACCGACGAGTTTGCCCAATACCGCCTTGCCCCCGGAGAAAGCAAGAGCTTTACCTACACCTTCCGCATCCCTGAGGCGACAAGCTCTGTCACCGTTACCGGCCATGACCTGACCGTTTACTTTGGGGAGCAAAGCAAAACCTTTGAAAATGTCACATCCGTGATCTACACCTATGCAGCCTCGGGTGCCAAATCCGCATTTGAAAGCTTCGCTTTGGCGCACACCTCCGAGAACAGAACAGAGCTGCAAAGCATTTGGGACTCCTACACCTACCAAGGTGAAAATATTATGGATCAGATGCAGGTCTTGAGCGGTGACGGAGAGCACCTCTGGTTCGAGCAGGGAGAGTGCGAGTTGTTTGCTTACTACAAAGGCGGAACAGGTATGGAATACGAATGGTTGAGCTTTTACAGTTATTCCTTTACCGCACAGGTACTTCCCGACGGCATGACGCTTCCTATGGGCATTACCGAGCAGGACAGCGTTCTTGACGTACTGATCAAAATGGGTGTTGACGAGCAGACTGCCTTGGACTATCTTGCAAAACAAGGTACCGTCATGCTGGCAGGATCGTCTTTTTCGGACGCTACCTCCAGCATCATCCCTGATTTCCGCGGTACGATCAACTTGGTCTGCAATCCGAACAACTACGTCATACAGTACATCTGTGATAAGGGTATCATCGCTGCAAGCGATCCTTACATGCACGCAACAAGAACGGTCAGCTTGACCTATGACCGCGACAGCCAAAGCTTTTTGAGCTTACGTATCGGGGTCAACCTGCCCACTCGTCCCGACATTACCTTTGATGCCCTTCCCACCTTTACCGAGGTGGATGGCAAAGAAACCTCGATTACCTTGACGCAGGAGCAATCAGATGCGCTGCATCAGGCGATGACCCTAGGCAAATGGCAAGCGTACGAAGCCGATGCCGAATACAACTGCCAAGGTATGATCGGTAATATTGAGTTTGAGTACGCCTCCGCAACAGGGCATCTGACCGTCGGTGGATTTACCGTACAACTGTATGCCACAAATATGAGAGAGCTCAACGAAATTCTGGGCACCCCATTGACGCTTGAATAACCCCCTCACCCCCGCCCGCGGCAATTGCCGCGGGCGGGATTTTTATAGTTATTTGGGAGTCGGGCAGGGCGTCGAGGGCGCCGCCCCCTACCGGTTGATGCTTCGATTTTCCGAAATCAAAACAAAGAAAAATAAAATCGGATGCGCAATCCCACGTCACGGTAGGGGGCGGCGCCCTCGACGCCCCGCTATAATAAAATGCAGAAAAACCGCTCTTACGAGCGGTTTTTCTATTGTAATTCTGCATTTGCTTTCTATTGCACTTTTTCAAAAAATATGGTAAAATACTGTAACCAATGGGATACTTTTTTCGACATATATAGTAGAGAGCAACATATCTGCACAGAAAGGAGTGACAGTATGCAAGACCGTGACATCTTAGACCTCTACTTTGCACGCGACGAGCGCGCCATTGCCGAGACA
>JAZOLE010000072.1:0-30469 GCA_045652835.1 Eubacteriales bacterium
TACATCGCGTTCAAGATCAATGACAGCGACGTAACCTATTCCGATGACGGTCTGTACAACGGTGACGCATTCCAGATCCAGCTCGACTTCAACGGCTGGGCAGCTGCAACCGAGAGCTTCGAAAGAGCAGTATTCTACTCCTTCGGTCTGCAGGAAGACGAAACTGTAGATATCACTGTACAGTGCATCTACGGCGACGCTTCTTCTACCATTGACTACACCATGGCTTCCGACGATGAGGAAGAGTGGAGAGAAGGCCACGTTAAGGGCGCTACCAAGAAGGCTGAGGACGGCTCCGGTTGGTATGCTGAGTTCGCTATTTCCTGGCAGACTCTGTACAACGATATTTCTGCGAAGCTGATCAATGATGAGCTGGAAGTTCCCTCTTGGACCGGCGGCGAGAGCGAGGTTTCTCTGAACATGCTGGTTTGCTACCTGGATTGCAAGTCTGACGCTGCAGGCGTACAGGGCGCATGGGGCACCTCCCACGCACTCGGTTCTCTTGGCGCAGGCGGCGACGGCTGGTATCCCGAGAGCGCAGGTATGACCCTGAAGCTCAGCGGCATGGGCTCCGTGACCATTGCTACCACTGAGGAAGTTACCGAGGAACCCACCCAGGCTACCACTGCTGAGGAAACCAAGGCTCCCGAAACCGACAAGACTGAAGACGCTACCACTGCTGCTCCCTCCGAGGACGCATCCGAGCAGACCACCGAGCCCGCTGAAGAAAAGGGCTGCGGCGGTATCATCGGTGCAGGTGCTATCGTTGCTGTTCTGGCTCTGGGCGCTTGCGTAGTTGCTAAGAAGAAGGACTAAGATAGTTCTTGATCGGATCGGACGATCCCGATAATGAAATAGCACAGCCCGTGCATCCCTGACGGATGCACGGGCTTTTTTTGCGTGCGAAACGCACCGCGTCCTGCCGACAAGAGGCGCTGCGGATTTTGTGCGAAAATCGCTGTCGAAAAATGTAAATAATTTGTGAACGAGCGGGATGATACAATTGTAACATTGGTAAATTTTGCACGAAATGCACGAAAAATGCATCAAAATGCCGAAATGTTAACCTGATTGGAGTGTTTATTGTGCTATTTGCGGCAAAATTTTGTACAAATAAATACTTTTGGAAAGCGCGGCACGCATTTTGCATATGCTGTTAGGAAAGAGCGTTAGTTCTTGACAAATCCGAAAATATATGCTATAATGCTCGTAATGTAGGGAAGTAGGTGAATTATGCCTTTTGGGCGGATGAATCGACTGCTCTATATAATATAGTTAAGGCGCCCAAATCGGAAAACCGATAGGGGTTTTACATATCCCGAGTCTTAAAAATCTACTTAAATTGGAGGAAAGACCAATGAAGCAAACCGCAAAACTGGGTTGCAGAGTACTTGTTGCATTGTTGTGCCTGGCAATGTTCGCCTCTGTAATCACCGTACCCGCGTTCGCTGCGGAAACCTCCGGAACTTCTACTGAGATCTCCGGAGACGATCTTACCTTCCTCATGGACCTGCTTCAGCAGTACAACAGCGTTAAGGGTGAAGACAACGCTGCTGATCTGATGAAGGACTATGTCGATGAGAAGTATAACAGCGACGCAAGTTTTAAGGAGTCCGCAGATAAGCACCTTGGCGGCGATGATGCGCAGGGTGATACGCTGGACAACATGAATTCCGTAATTGATAATGTATTTACGGAAGAATTCACCATCACCTGGCAGGTGAACGGCGAAGTCTACTTTGTAGCTGAAAAGGTAATGTACGGCGAAACTCCCGTTAAGCCCGCAGATCCCGCAGATTACGAAGATGACGAGTACGTTTACACCTTCGAGGGCTGGTCTCCCGTAGTTGTTCCCGCAAAGGCTAACGCTACCTACGTGGCAATCTTCTCCGCAACCGAGAAGAACCCTGTGGCTGACGGCTATGCCGTATCCTTCGTTACCGGTAACGGTACGATCGTAAAGACCTTCGCAAGCGAAGCTGACGTGACCGCTGCAGGTATCAATACCGATAAGGCGACCGACAGTAACTATTCCTATACCTTTAAGGAATGGAAGGTTGAAGGCAACGTTTGGACCGCTCAGTATGAAAAGACCGCAGTCTCTAAGGGCTGGGCTGACATTCTGACCAGCGGCAAGGTGGTTGAGGATTACTTCGGCAGCATCGACAACGTTATGGACGCAGTTCAGAACGGTGCTTCCGTTGATGATCTGATGGACTCTGTCCAGCACCAGCAGAACGTTGAGCAGGACAAGGCAGAGGCAGAGGAGAGGGGCGAAGTTTATGTTGAGCCCACCTACACTGTTACCTGGGTACTGGACGGCAAGCAGATCGGCAAGCCCGTTGAGTACACCTACAAGAAGCTGATTACGCTGCCTAAGGTTAGTGGTCTGAGCGCAGGCAAGTACGCTTCTTGGGACGTAACCTACGTTCTGATGCCCGATAAGGACATCACCATCTACGGTGAGGTTGTAGACATCGTTGAAGCAATCGTTGCTGACGTCAACGGCCTGCCCGTAAACTATGGCGAGTACGAGATGACTTATGAGAACGGCGTTGCTACGCTGTACATCAACGTCACCGCACACGACTATGACGACATTCTGCGTGACATCATGGGTGATGTCAGAGGCACCGGCGTTCAGAGTGCATACAAGAGCGCTGTTATGGCATTCCTGCAGTCTGCCGCTATGCACATGTACAATAGTAAGACCAACACCATCGACGTAAACGGCTACGAGGTGTTCGGTATTGACGGTTACGGCGCAAGCCAGCTGGTTGAGCTGCTGAACACTGTTCAGGCAGGCAACTACGGCGAGATCGTTTCCGCATCCGGTATCAAGAACGCACTGCTCGCAGATCCCATCACTCCTCAGGACGTTGCTGATATGGGCAATGACGGTGTGATCGGTACCTACGACGTAACTCTGGGTGCTAACGGTAAGCAGGACTTTGACGTAACGTTCAACGTTGCGCTGAAGGGTAACCTTGACCTGATCCGCAAGGCTGCAGATACTGCTATCAAGGCTGTCGGCTTTGTTGTTGACACCGGCGCAGACCTGCACGTTGAGATTTTCGTTCCCGGCGTGTTCACCAAGTCCCTGACTAAGGCTCTGAACCACGCAGGCGTTTCCGACCAGACTAAGCAGACCATCGTTGCAGGCTTGAGCGAATGCGCAACCGTTGGCGAGCTGCTGGCTCTGTTCGATCTGCTTGAGTATGACCAGTTTATCGATGTTGTTGAGTATCTGTTTGCCAACATCGAAACTCTGAATGAAAAGGAAGTAGCTCTGCTGGAAAAGATCGAGCAGGCACGTCCCGCATTTGATCTGTTCAAGAAGTTTGGTAACATTCTGATTGATAAGGTTCCCGAGTCTGTAAACGGTAAGGAAGCTTCCTTCACCTTTAAGTCCGTATATAACCTGACCCAGGCAGTTAACTATGATGATCTGGCAGCTCTGACCCAGCTTAAGGATGCAGACGCACTGGTTGGCAGCGCACGTCTTGAGGCAGCTGTTGCTCGCGTTGCAAACAAGCTCAACGTCAGCTCCGCTCGTGCACAGGATATCGTGATGAGCATGGTTGATGCATTTGCAGAGTTCCAGAACAGAATTCCCGATTCCTCTAAGGCACAGGCTGTATTCAACATGACCGATCGCGTGATCGACGTTGTATTCAACCTGATCCCCGAAAAGTTCCAGGATGCTAAGCTGACCGACTCCTATGAGGGTGACGGTGTATTCAGCTTTGAATTCAGCAAGACCTACAACCCCACCGCATGGCTCAAGAACATTCTCGACAACGTAACCATCACTGCTTACGGCAGAAGCGTTACTCTGGGCGATTACGTTCCCACCCGTGACATCACCTCCGACGTTTCCTTCTCTGTATACGTAGCTGACCTGTATTCGGTTAAGTTCGTAGACGAAAAGGGCGGTCTGATCTTCAAGGGCTTCCTGCCCTACGGCGCACAGCTTGCTCCTTACTGCTCCGATCTGAAGCAGGCAGGCTACAGCCTGATTATGGTAGATGAGTATGGCGATGAGCTGACCACCATGCCCGCTAACGATACCGTTGTAACCGTTAAGAAGGTTGTCAACGAGTACACCATTACCTTTGACGTTCTCGGCAATCTCTACACCGAGAAGTTCGCATACGGCGAGGTTCCCACTCTGGCTGAAGACCTGTACATCTTCGACACCCTGAACTTCAAGGGTTGGAAGGGTTACGGCTCCAAGCTGCCCGTAGTTACCGGTAACGCTACCTACGTTGCAGAATACACCGCAGACATCACCTTCGTTGTAGCTGATAAGAACTACACGATGGAGGTAGCTTACGGTGCAACTCCTGCTCCCGAAGCTGCATGGATTGAGGCAATTGCTGACATTCTGTCCTTCAAGGGCTGGAATACCGCTATTGTTCCCGCAACCGCACACGCAACCTATGAGGCTGATCTGTGGGCAACCATCAGATTCTTCGCAGAGGACGGCTCTGAAATCTCTTCTGTTGAAGTAAAGTATAACGAACTTCCCACTGCTCCCGCTGCTCCCGCTAAGCCCATGGATCCTGTTAACAGATACAACTTCAAGGGCTGGTTCCAGGAGAACGGCGCTGGGCTGACCAATGCAGTTGCTCATGCTGATTACTACGCAGCATACAACGCAATTCCTCACTTTGATGCAAATGGCAACATCAGACTTGAAGGCAATACCTTTATCATGACCTTTACTAAGGGCTATGAAAAGGGCGACTACCGTTGGACCGCTTCCGACGTGATTCCCGCAATTATCTTCGAGCTTGCTGCTATGTATGAAGACATTACTCTGAAGGCAGAAGTAGAAGGCAACGAACAGGGTGCAGACGCTGTAACCGTTGAGCTTGATAACAAGGCACTCAACAATATCAAGAAGAATGCTACTGCAGAAGAGATCTCCATCGCAATCTCTTGCGTATTCGGCGAAGAGCCTGAATGGCCCACCGCTGTTGAGTATTACGCATACAATTCCGTTTACAGCTTTGACCTGACCGGCTCTAAGTTCGACGATGGTCTGGCTACTGTAACCGTTCCTTTCGAGGGCGAGAACAGCGATGATGCTAAGTTCCACGGTGTTGTTTACTATGTAAATGAAGACGGTGCAACCAAGCAGACCGTTATCGGCGAGACCGAGAACGCACTGGTATTCACTACCAATCACTTCTCCTACTATGCTGTTAATTACGAGCAGTATCTGTTCACGATTAACTTCTATGGCCTGGATAGCAACCTGATCAAGACTATCACCATCAACACTGATCTTGGCGAGACTCTGACCGCAGAAGATTATCCTGAGTTTGCTCCTGTACAGGATGCAATTGCTGAGGGTCACTTCGTAAGCAAGTGGAAGTGGAACACCAAGTACGCAGATCCTGCTAAGCAGTTCGAGACCAATCCTCAGAACTATGACTTCTATGAAGATCAGGTTCTGACCGCGCACAACTTCGGCGCATACACTTACGATGAAGAGAACCACTGGCGTACTTGCGCAGACTGCGGTTACGTTCTGACCGAGGCTCACGTTTACGAGGACGGCGAGTGCGTCTGCGGACACAAGAAGGCTGAAGAGGAAACCACTGTAGGCGGTGGCGAAGACACCACTGTTGATGGCGGTGAAGATACCACTGTTGGTGGTGAAGACACCACTGTTGAAGGCGGTGAAGACACTACTGCAGGCGGTGAAGACACCACTGTAGGTGGTGGCGAAGATACCACTGTTGAAGGCGGTGAAGACACCACTGTCGGTGGTGGCGAAGATACCACTGTTGAAGGCGGTGAAGACACCACTGTAGGCGGTGGCGAAACCGAATCCGGCACTGAGCCTCCCGAGCAGAGCTCTGATGTAGAGGGAACTACTACTCCCGAAACCGAGACCGATTCTACAACTGATCCCGAGGAGAAGAAGAACGGCTGGTGGATCTTCCTGATCGTTCTGCTTGTCATCATCGCGATCCTGATCGTTGCGTACATCCTGTACGGACATAACATCTTCCCGAAGGCTCCTGCAACCGAAGAACCCAAGGAAGAGGCAGACGACTCCGACGAGCTGACCGATGCTCAGATGGCAGCATTGATGAACTCTGACGAGCCTATTGCAGAGGTTGTTCACGTTGATCACGTTTCCGCAAGCGAAGCTGATGCACTGATGACCGACGCACAGGCAGTTAACTCTGTCGAGCTGGTAGCATGTGCTGCATCCGGTAAGATGGGCGCTGTAAACGTTGGCTCGCTCAACGCTCACTACGAGAACGGCGAAAAGGTTGACATTGAATCTCTGAAGGAGAAGAAGTTGATCGCTGCTGATTGCAAGAGAGTTAAGATCCTGGCAGACGGCGACCTGGATAAGGCGCTGATTGTTGAGGCTAACAGCTTCTCGCTGCAGGCAATCAAGATGATCACTCTGACCGGCGGACATGCAATTAAGCTGCAGCCTATCGCAACCGAGGCTGAACAGGCTCCCGTAGAGGAAGCTTCTGTTGAGGAGACCCCTGTTGAGGAAGTTCCCGTTGAGGAAACTCCCGTTGAGGAAACTCCCGTTGAGGAGACTCCCGTTGAGGAGACTCCCGTTGAGGAAGTTCCCGCTGAGGAAACTCCCGTTGAGGAGACTCCCGTTGAGGAAGCTCCCGCTGAGGAAACCGACGCAGAGTAATTACAAGTAAAAACCAAGGGCTGAACCGCAAGGTTCAGCCCTTATTTTGCGTTTTTTTGTCACACCTCTTGACTTTTTTCGCATTGCAATATATACTGTTGTAGAGAAATGTCGAAAGAGGTTTGTATGAAACAAAAACTCAAGAATTTTGCAATTATGAATTTGGGTATATTGCTGACCACGGTTGGCGTGTACTTTTTTAAAATCCCCAATGGCTTTTCCACGGGTGGCGTCAGCGGTATTGCGGTAGTCTTATCCGGATTTGCGCATCAATATCTGCCCAAACTTGCGCAGTACATGACCTCGGGTAATATCCTGACCGTCATCAACGTGCTGCTGCTGTTGGTAGGCTTTGTAGTGCTCGGCAAGGGCTTTTCTGTAAAGACCGTGTATTGCAGCCTGCTGTTTTCGTTCGGCACGTTTGCCTTGGAGCATCTTTTCCCCATGACAGCACCCTTTACAAATCAGCCGTTTATGGAGCTGGTGTATGCGATTTTGCTGACGGCAATCGGTTCAGCCTTGCTGTTCCAGACCGAGTCTTCGTCGGGCGGCACGGATATCGTGGCATTGATCCTGAAAAAATATACCAATCTTGATATCGGAAAAGCACTGCTTGCGACCGATTTTATCATTGCCGTGAGTGCATTTTGGGTGTTCGGTATGCAGACCGGTCTGTTTTCCTTGCTGGGCCTTTTCGCGAAAGCCTTCTTGGTGGACGGCGTGATCGAGAACATGAATACCTGCAAGTATTTTACCATCGTGACCACAAAACCCGATCAGATCAGCGCGTATATTACCGAGAGCATTCACCACAGCTTTACCAAGCTGCAGGGTGAGGGCGGATACACGGGTGAGCACAAGACCGTGCTGCTGACCGTATGCCGCCGCATTGAGGGTGCAAGGCTCAAAAAGATCGTCAAGCAGATCGATCCCAATGCCTTTGTCATTGTTTCCAACAGTAGCGAGATCATTGGTAAGGGCTTCCGCGGTATTTGATATTGAGTGGAGAAGACTATGGATAAGCAAATTTATGAGGCATATTGTGCCATTTTACATAAGGAATTGATCCCTGCGATGGGCTGCACAGAGCCGATCGCCATTGCGTATGCATCTGCAATTGCCAAGGCTGCGCTGGGTAAGATGCCCGAGCGCGTACGCATTGACGTCAGCGGTAACGTAATCAAGAACGTCAAGAGCGTGTTTATCCCGCACACAGGCAATCTCAAGGGCATTGAGGCTGCTGCGGCTGCGGGCATTGTGGCAGGAGATCCGTACTGTGAGCTGGAGGTCATTTCGCACGTGACCCCTAAGGAGATCGAGCAGATCAGCGCGTACCGTGACGCTACGCCCATTGAGGTGGTGCGTGCGGACGGCAACTGCGTGTTCTCGATCGGTGTCACGGTATTTGCAGGCGAGCATCAGGCAAGCGTCCTGTTGACCAATAAGCACACGCACGTGGAGCGCGTGGTGCGCGACGGAGAGCTGCTGTATGCCGCAAAGCCCGAAAAGGTGGTACGCGAGGAATCGCATTACGAGCTGCTGAGCGTCGAGCGTATTGTGGAATTTGCGGATTGTGTGGATACACGGGACGTGCGCGAGGTGCTGGAGAGACAGATCGAGTACAATACCGCCATTGCCGAGGAAGGCTTACGCGGTGAGTACGGCTCGCAGATCGGCAAGGTGCTGCTGGCTGCTTACGGCGATAGTGTGGCGAATAAGGCAAAGGCGTATGCGGCAGCAGGCTCGGATGCGCGTATGAACGGCTGTGAGCTGCCTGTGGTGATCAATTCGGGCAGCGGCAATCAGGGCATGACCACCTCTCTGCCTGTTATCGTGTACGCGCGCGAGATGAGCGTGTCGCATGAGATGCTGCTGCGTGCTTTGGTGGTGTCCAATTTGGTTACCGTGCGCTTGAAGACCGGCATCGGTGCGCTGTCCGCGTATTGCGGTGCAACCAGTGCGGGCTGCGGCGCGGCTGCGGGCGTGACCTATCTGCACGGCGGCAAATACCGCGAGATCGCGCATACCGTGGTTAACGGTCTTGCCATCAATTCGGGCGTCATCTGCGACGGCGCAAAGGCAAGCTGCGCGGCAAAGATCGCATCGAGCGTCGAGGCAGGGCTTTTGGGCATGCACATGTACATGCAGGGCAGACAGTTCGTAGGCGGCGACGGTATTGTGACCAAGGGCGTGGAAAACACCATCGATAACGTCAGCGACATGGCACGCGAGGGCATGAAGGATACCGACAGAGAGATCATCGAGATCATGTTGCGCAGATAAATAAAAGAAATCCCCGAAAAAATTTTCGGGGATTTTTTGAAAAATTTCGAAATCGGTGCACTTTTTTCAAAAAAATGCATCTATATAAGTGAAATAGGTTGAAAAGGGGGAGCCATATGAAGAACAAGATACTTCGCCATATTGGCAGGGTAATACTCTATGCGATATTGGTAGGCATGATTGCGCCTGTTTTTGATATGATCGAACTGGGGTGGCGCGGAGCACCCGATCCGCTTTCTGCTTTTGAGGCTTACGTGAACCCTTGGTATTGGCTGTTTGTTGCAATTATGGTAGCGGTGATCTATACCGTTGTCCTTTATTTTCGGGAAATCAAACCGCGCACCTTTGTGTTTTTGTACGATATTGTGCAGACGACTGCGCTGGTGTGCTTGCTGCTTGGTATTGAGGTAATTGCGTTGCTGTATGCCGTGATTGGGCTATCAGAGCATAAGGCACTGCTGGTTTTGGCGTTGATCGCATGCGGCGCGGTATTTGTGTTTGGTATTTATGCTATAACGAGTCGCGGCGTGGCAATTTACCAAGACGGAAAGGTGCGGATATTCAAATTCCGCATTTATACATATCAAACGGGCGGAGTGGATGATCTGCGTTTAGAGTATCAGGGCAGAATCTGCTACGTGCACGTAGTTGCACAAGGGCATGATCACGTGTTCAAAATATCTGCAGGAACTGCAAAGGCGGTTGAGCATCGCTTGACAATGCTTGTAAAAAATGGTGAGATTGAGAAATTTGATCCATGATAAAAGCATCAGAGAGATAGCCCCCGACGGATTTTGAAATCTGTCGGGGGCTGGATAGATATTTCATAAGTTTCAGTTGCGCGTGATTTTATTCGTCCGAATATAATTCGTCATAATACCAACGCATTGGGTTTTCGTAGATGTATTTTCTGCGCGTTTCATAATCCTCTCTGTCGCGTATGATGTGTTCGGCAGACGATCTTTGGAACATTTTTTCCACTCCATACCGTTGTTTACAGATCCGCGACGTTAACGACTTGAACGCGCAGATTACATCATCCAAGGTAGGGGAGGGGCTTGCTCCTCCTCTACCGTAAAGCACAATAACTGCGTGAATATGGTCGGGCATGATTACAAAATCCTGAACTCGAACACTTGGGAAACGGCTTTCGATTGCTTGCAACTGTTCTTGCACTACTTTGCCGCAAGGTTTTAATTTGATTAAATATTCGGTGGAAACCGTTTCTTCTCCAATCGCAATTCCGTTTGCGCACGGGGCAGGAGGAGCAAGCCCCTCCCCTACCGCTAAATCTTTTGCTTGGTATGTCTCCGTGAGGTCTGCCTTCACCACTTCAGATAGCAGCTTCATTCGATCTCTAATACAAATCGTTACAAAATATGCTCCTGCGGTACTATAATCATAACCCTTTAACCTTGTTGATTTTCGTCTCGGCAATTCTTTTTCTTTATCCATTCTCATCCCCCTTTTTTATTATATCACACCATTGTAAGAGAATCAACACATTCTTACACATAAAGAACGGCACACGCGTCTGCGTGTGCCGTTCTTTTGTGTGATTGCAATTATCTGTTATTGATCATCGCGGTCAGCGCGGTAGGCTCAACAATGGTGTCGCCCTTGTAGACGCGCATGTTGCCCGAAGCGATCTCGTCGATCAGCACAACCTCACCGTTGTGGTAACCAAACTCAAACTTGATGTCCCACAGGTCAAGACCGATGGTCTTGAGGTCATCAGCAACGATCTTGGTAATAGCCAAGGTCTGTGCCTTCAGGGACTCGAACATCTCGGCAGTCATAATGCCAAGTGCAACCAGACCCTCGCCGGTAACCAGCGGGTCGCCCTTTTCGTCGTTCTTGAAGGTGCACTCTACGTAGCCACCGGGCAGGGGAGTGCCGTTCTTGATGTATTCGCCGTATCTGCGAACAAAGCTACCGGTTGCGACCAGACGGCAGATAACTTCCAAACCGCCGCCGCCCTGAGGCTTACCGAAGCATTCCGCGGGGAGTACTTCCATAGTTGCATTTTCCACGTCAGCGGAAACGTAGTGAGTCTTGATGCCTGCAGCCTTGCAAAGCTCAAAATAGTGGATGGAGGAGATCAGATTTGCCTTGCCGATGCCCTCGATGGTCAGGCCTACGCTGTTTTCACCCGGATCAAATACGCCGTCTTTGCCGGTGCAGTCGTCCTTAAACTTCAGCATAACGTTACCGTTGTCAAGTGCGTAAACGTCTTTTGTTTTGCCCTTATAAACCAAATTCATAATAAGAAGCTCCTTTACGGAATAATTTTACATCATAATTGTACCACGAAATTTGCGATTTGTACAGAGTTTTTTTGAATAAATATCAAAAAATCGCAAAAAATTTCTTGTTGATTTTGCCTGCGGATCAGCCAAACCAATCTGCAAGCGTCTGATTGTGCGTCATACTTGCGCCTTGTGCACCAAGTGAGAACAGCGTGACCATGGGAGCGGTCTCATTGCCTGCGATATAGGTGACGATACCGGAGCTGCCATAGATGATGTTAATGCCATCATAACCGAACAGCGTGGGTTGCTTGTTGGTTCCCGCAGCCACCGCTTCTACAAACTTCATATAGTCCTCTTGCGTGATGATGGTGAGATTGTGCCTGTCGCGCTTGTTGATAAAGAAGGACATTTGGAAACTTGCATCACCGTGACCGATCATGACCGTGTATCTGCCGTTACGCTGGTCGCCCTCCAGACGGCTGGTCATGGGGAGCAGCGCCATGGTGGCATCGGTTGCGTTGTAGATCTGCTTAATGTTTTTCCAGTTGTGAGAATCCGTGCCTGTGTTAAAGCCGTGGTGCGTGATCTGCAGCATAGCTGCCTTAAAGGCATTGCGCTCGTAGTTTGCCCATACCCGAGTGGCAGCATTTTCACCTGCGTCGCCCATAAAGAGCGTGCGTGCACCGCTGCAATCGGCAATCAGGATCAGGCTGGTGTCATTGTAGTAGTCAATGGTCTTATTGGGTGTGTAAAGCATTTCGGGGGAGTAGAGCACCTCGACGGTCAGGTTATCAAAGTGATAGGTAAGACCTGCGTGGGGCACGACGTGCTGCGCATTCGGGTAATACTCCGCCATTTTGTTCTCAAAATTGACAAGGTCAAAGGTGGAGGTGGTCAGCGTACCGGGGCTTGTGGGGAAATTATACATCACGTAGGTCAGCTCAACCTGATCGCCCATATTCTTGCCAAAGCCGATAAAGGCGGCTCTGTGGTCCTTGTGACCGTGCGAGAAGATCCAAGCGGTAATACGGTACTTGCCGTCCTCGGTTTTTGCAATATCCAGCTTTTTCAGCGTGTTGAGAATGTTGTTGCGGCATTCCTTGTTGTTAAAGCCGCCGTCAATGATCACGGCGCTGCCGTCCGAAAGCTTGTAAATATAGCACATGCCGTTGAGCGGATTGTCTGTTTCCTCTCCACGCGCAATGCCGATCTGTGCCAATGTCACCTCGCCTGTGCCTGTTTTTTCATTGGGAAGCAGCAGGGAAAGGGTGGAGGCGTTGTAGGGCTCCCAAACGGCGTACGCACCGTCCTGCGTCTTTTGCAGGGTAACGGTGAAGTCCTTGCCGTACAGAACCTCGGTGTCCAGCTTGGTGTTGTCTACAAACGTTGCCTTTACTGCTGCGTATCCTGCCGCGGTAAATGCGTTACGGATCTCTTCCCAGTCATTGTAATACAGCAGCGCCTGTTTTGTGGAGGTGCCGATCTCCATGATCGTGGCAGCTGCATCCAAGCCTTGTACAACCTGTTCGGGAGGCAGCGCTTGCTCGGGCGAAGTAATAGGGGCGGATTGTGTTGCACCGTCGGTTTGCAAGGTGTCCTCGATATTGGGCTGTGCCGTGGTGTTGCACGCGGTCAAAACGCTTGCGATCATCAGAATGCTCAGCATCAGGGTCAGGATCTTTTTCATGTTTTGTCCTCCGTTTACGTGATATTGAAACAATTATAGCATAGATTGAAACGCAGGTCAAGAAAGTATTGACATGTCATGAAAAAAACAGTATAATATAAAGTAAAGTAACTTGTCCGTGTGCGGACAAAGGGAGGACCTTATGAAAAAAATCATGATTTGGGTGCTGGTTGCCGTAATGGTGCTGCCCGTTTTGTTGGTTTCCTGTGTTGAAGGGAATCAGGGAAATGAAACGCAGAGCACGGTTGCCGACAGCGAGCAGCTGGAAACCAACAACGACCGCGACGATCTTGGTGAGGTCGATCTGGGCGGCAGAGATATCACCGTGATCTCTCGTGTAGAGAACGTGAACCAGAGCGAGGTTTACGTTGAGGAAACCGATTCCGACCCCATCAATGCTGCTGTGTACAACAGAAATTTGGCGCTTGAGGAGCGTCTGAAGTGCAAAATCAACGTCGTGCAGCTGTTACCCGAGGCGGGCAGCGTAGCAGGTGAGGCGGTGGACGAGGTGTCCAACATGGTCATCGCGGGCGGTACCGACTACAATATCGTTGCCAACTGCTCCTATACCTCTATGACGCTTGCGCTTAACGGACGTATGACCGACCTGCGCAACACGCAGTACATTGATTTTGATAAGAACTACTGGTCGCAGGGCTTTAACGATGCGCTGTCCTATAAGGATTCGCAGTTCTTTGTGACCGGTCCTATGTCGCTGTCCTATTATCGCTATATGTTCGTTACCCTGTTCAACAAGCGCGTCCTGGAGGACGAGGGCATGGGCGATGAGCTTTACGAGGTTGTGGAGAACGGCGAATGGACCATTGACTACATGACCAGCATTGTCGAGAGATTTTACCGTGACCTCAACGGTAGCGGCAGCCGCGACGGTGCAGACCTGTACGGCTTCTGCGCACGTATCGGCCCCACCAGCTCCATGATGGACGGCTACTGGGAGGGCTCGGAGATCTGCGTGCTCAGAAAGGACGAGGATAACACTTACGTGTATGAGATCGATCAGGAGCGTTTGTCCGATTCTCTGGACGCTGTTCTGGCACTTTTGAACAGCTCCGGCTCGTTTACTGCCACCACCAATGCAGGAGATGGTGACGTGCTGACCAAGTTTGCACAGGACGAGTCTGTTATGATCAATTACCGACTGATCGCGGTAGAGGACCCCACTATCCGTAACATGACCAACGATTACGGCATTCTGCCTATCCCCAAGCTGAACGAGTCTCAGGATTATAAGACCCACGTACAGGTTGAGGTCATTCTGTACGGTGTGCCCTCCACCTGCTACGATCAGATCGACGATCTGGGCATTTTCCTTGAGGCGTATGCATCCGAGAGCTATAACCGCGTCAAGCCTGCATACTACGAGGTTGCACTGACCAGCAAGTACGTCAAGGACCAGCAGTCTGTCGATATGCTTGACCGCATTGTCAACAGCGTTGCCATCGACCCCGTTAACCTGTACTGCGCAAGCTTCAACTTTACCAGCGGCAGTATCCGTTCGGTGCATGAATCCGGCGCCAATACGGTTGGCTCTATGATCCAGAAAAACGAAAAAACGCTGAAAAAGAGCGTGGAAAAACTCAACAAAACACTGGACAAAATTCTGGAGCAGCAAGGTTATTAAAGCGTTTTAAGCCCGCCCCAAGCATGGGGCGGGCTTGCATTTTGCCGGGACTTGACAAATGCGTGAAAATATGCTATACTATGTATGAAAGAAGAAAAATCCCCGCAATAACGAGGTATAGGCTTGCAATAAGGGCAGGCGTTTCTACAGACCACCGATAATGGTTGACTACCGGACACACCGATAGTTAGCCATTTTTTTGTTTTTTTGAGGCATAGTGGGCAAGCGGGGCGCATAATATACAAGAATGAACGTAAAAAGGAGGAGTATGATGAAGCTGATCATAGACGCAAGAGAAATAGAAGCGCGGCCGGGGCAGTCGCTGTTGGGAATCGTCAAGGAAATGGGGCTGTGCACAGGCAAGCTTTCAAGCGAGCCGCTGGCAGCCAAGATCGCGGGCGAGGTTTTCACGCTGAATTACGTGCCTCTGCGCCAAAAGGACGTGTTGCCCGACCGTGAATCCAAGCGGCGCGCAATGGCTGCCTCAGGCGGAAAAATTCGCCTGCTGCGCTATGCCGACGCGCAGGGCAAGGCTGTGTATGCGCGTACGGCACAGTTTGTGCTGTTTTTGGCGCTGCATGAGCTTTGGCGCACAGCAAGGGCAACCATGCGTTGTACGCTGGGTGCAGGGCTGTATATCAAGGTCACGGGGGCAGAGGATTTTTCGGTAGAGCGTCTGCGCGAGCGTGTAGCGGACATTGTGGCGCGTGATATTCCCTTGAATTTCCGTCGTATTCCCACTTCCGAGGCGATCGAGCTGTACACGCAGCGTGGGCAGACCGACAAGGCACGGTTGCTTTCCTACCGCTCGTATCCTACGCTGGACGTGTATGAATACGGTGATTTTGCCGACTATTATTATGGCGAAATGGCGCCGAGCACGGGGTACTTGCGCGTGTGGGATCTGTTGCCTACGGCAGACGGCTTTGTATTTGTGTATCCCGATGCAGCCGATCCCGATCGCCCCAGCGCATATCGGGGTATGGAGCAGTATTACGGCGTGTATAGCGAGGGCGTTGCATGGGGCAACCTGATGGGCTGCCGCACGGTTGCCGATCTCAACGAGATGGTGGAATCGGGGCGCGTGCGCGAGCTGATTCGCGTCAACGAGGCGCTGCACGAAAAGCGATTTTCGCAGGTGGCGGATATGATCTGCGACCGCGGCGCGCGTGCGGTCATGCTGGCAGGCCCCAGCTCGTCCGGCAAGACCACTTCAGCCAATCGCCTTGCCACGCAGTTGCGTGTGCACGGCAAAAAGCCGATCCTGATGAGCCTTGACGATTACTACGTTGACCGCGATAAGATCGCCCCCGGACCTGACGGCAAGGTAGATCTTGAGCATATCAATACCATCGATACCGCGCTGTTCGGTCAGCACCTGCGCGCGTTGCTGGCAGGGGAGCGTGTCGAGCTGCCCACGTTCAATTTCAAGCGCGGTAAGCGCGAGTGGGCAGGGCACTTTTTGCAGCTGGACGCAGATTCTGTGGTCATTGTCGAAGGATTGCACGCGCTCAATCCCGTTATGCTGCCCGAAGATCTTGCGCCCGAGGCGGTGTTCAAGCTGTTTGTCTGTCCGCTGCTGCCGCTCAATCTGGATTTGCATAACCGCATTCCGTCCAGCTACCTGCGTCTGTTGCGCCGCATTGTGCGCGATTATGAATTCCGCGGTGCGTCTGTCAGCGATACGCTTTCTATGTGGGATTCGGTTCGCGCAGGTGAGGCAAAGTGGATCTTCCCGTTCCAGGAGCAAGCCGACGTCATCTTCAACAGCTCCACGCTGTATGAGTTAGCCGTGCTGAAAACGCATATTTTCCCGCTTTTGGTGGCGGTTGAGCCGCATGACGAGTACTACGAGGAGGTGCGCGCCATTGTCAAGGTGCTCAACTTCGTGCATTCTGCTGACGTGGACGATGAGATCCCACCCACAAGCCTTGTGCGCGAGTTTATTGGCGGCAACAGCTTTTACAGGTGAGGTATCCTGCGCCGTAAGCGGAAGGTAATGCGGGGGCCGGTATAAAACGAAAGCAGAAGTCTGTGTAAGACTTCTGCTTTCTGTTTTGCAGTACGTACTCAAATCTTTATGCCGAACGTATCTCCGTTTTCTCGGATCACCTCAACTAAGCACCATTCCTTGTGGTGCCGTCTGTATTTTCGGATACCTCTTATCAAGCGCCTTGCTTGCTTTTTCGTCATCCGCACGCCTTGTTTTTTGAGCTTTCTGCGGAAAATGCCTGCCGTGACGCAATTGAGCATCAATCCCGTGGGAAAGGCAAAGATAGAGCGGTTGTTTCTCTTGATCCTCATGTCTTATTCGACAAACACGCGTACCGTAGCTCCGTCGGCAGATTCAACCTCCACCAGATTTCCGATCGCGCCCTGCTTGACCATGTTCAGAATTTTGCCGAGATCAATATTTTTGAGCGCGTCGCTATCCGAAACCTGCAACGGGTTCAGCCCGTTCTCCAGCGCGACCTCCACAATGGCAAGAGGAATATTGACGCGTACCGAGTCACCGTCCGTGGAGGTGATCACGATGCGCAAAAACATATCCTTGATATCCTTTCTCTGCTCCTCGGGCAGCATTCTGACCGCGGGCTCTTGCTGCTCGTCACCCGTCAGCAGTGTATCTACGCTGATACCGAGAATCTTTGCAAGCTGCGGAAGTATTGAAATATCGGGGCAGGTCTGGTCGTTTTCCCATTTGCTGACCGCTTGAGGGCTGACGCCCAGCTTTTCTGCAAGCTCGTCCTGTTTGAGTCCTTTTTCGCGGCGCAGCGCTGCAATTCTTTTTCCCAAAGTCGTATTCATATTGGTGAACTCCTTTCCTTTGATGCCCCCATTATAGCACACCGCAGCTGCCAAGTGAATATAACAAACGTTGAATAGGAGGCATTTTCATACAACCAAACGGAGAATATTCGCTCAACCGACGGTTGATTGGTGCACAAGTGGTCAAAACGCGCATCGCAACTTGCATGACGTGCAAATTATTCGGCTCGTTTGAGATCCGCCACCGCGATCAACACGCCGGATGCCACCACCAAGGCAGAGCCGATCAGCACAGCGGGCTTGCTTGGCTCTTGCAGGATCAGAATGCCGATCAGCACGCCCGTGATTGGCTCAAGTGCGCTGAGCACCGAGGCGCGCTCGCCACCAATGAGCAGCGTGCCCTGCTGGAACAGGAACACCGCGCCCGTGGTGACCGACGTACCAAAGAGCAGGCAAAGAGCCCAACCCAGCAAGGAGGTGGGCAGGGAAAGCTGACCTGTGCACACGCACAGCACCAGCATGATGGCACTGCTCCAAAGGGCTACGTAAAAGCAGAACGGAAAGCCCGAAAACTGCTCGTTTTGAAAGCGCGGCAGCAGTACCACGTAAATGGCAAACGTGACTGCAGATCCAAGCGCGAGCGCAGCACCGAGCGGTGAGAGCGTTCCCGTGGGATCGTAAAACAGCGCAACGCCGCCAAAGCATAAAAGCACGCTGATCAGCGTACCGGGCGAAACGCGCTTGTGCAAGAACACAAATCCGATCAGAAGTACTAAGCAGGGGTACACGAAATGAAACACGGTGGCAGTACCGGAGCTGACGTGCTTGTACGAGGAAAACAGCAGCACAGGAGTCAGCACGCAGCCAAACAGGGCGGGAATACCCAACGGCAGAATTTGGCGCACAGGACGCCCCAGCGGCTTGCGCTGCAGCAGAGAGAGCAGGGCAAGGCTTGGCAAGGCAAGCGCATTGCGCAGCAAAACGAGAGTCATGGGCGTGACTCCATCAGCGTAAATGTATTTTGCCATAAGCGGCATACAGCCGTATATCACCGCGCTTAAAATCGCGCAGGCGTATCCCGTGATCAGCTTTCGTTTGTTTGTCATAATTCCTCCGCAGCGCGGAAAATTGTGCGCGTTGCCTGCTTATTATAGCATATTTCGGGAGAAAAATCAATTGTGGCACGCAAGATCCCGCGCATCTTTTTAAAGTGTACAAAATGTTTGTGCAATTTTCATAAAATGTGTAAGAATTTCGGAATATTATGGTCTAAAGTATTGACAGTTTGTATCAAATGTCTTATAATAGAAATAGCATATATATGCTGAAATATGGGGAAAACCCAAAAATAGGAGAGGAAAAATGAAAAAAGTATTCAGTTTGGCGTTGTGCCTCCTTATGATGCTCTCTGTGCTCAGCCTCGTTGCTTGTAACACCGAGCCCGACACGTACGAGATCGCAGTTGTAACCGACGTTGGTCAGCTGATGGACAAGGGCTTCAACCAGGGTACCTGGGAAGGTGCTGAGGCTTACGCAAAGGCAAACAACAAGACCTACAAGTACTATCAGCCTGCAAACGGCTCCGATGCGACCGACAATGACCGTATCGCTGCTATGAGACAGGCGATCACCAACGGCGCGAAGATCATCATCGCTCCCGGTTTCCTGCAGGCAACTGCAATGACCACGGTAGCTGTTGAGAATCCTGACGTTAAGTTCGTATTCATCGACGGTTGGACTCTGACCGATGCAGAAAACAATCCTCTTCCCAACGTAACCGCAGTTGTTTACAAGGAGCAGGAATCCGGCTACCTTGCAGGCTACGCAGCAGTTATGGATGGCTACAGAAAGCTCGGCTTCACCGGTGGCGGCGGCGGTACTAACCCTGCATGCAACCGTTTCGGTTATGGCTTTGTTCAGGGTGCAGAAGCAGCAGCTAAGGAGCTGGGCCTGGATGCAGGTGCAGTTTCCGTTAAGTTCAGCTTCCAGCACGGCGCAAACTTCAGCGCATCTCCCGAGCTGCAGGCACAGATCAACGGTTGGTACAGCGGCGGAACTGAGGTCGTATTCGCATGCGGCGGCTCTATGTTCGAGTCTGTTAAGGCAGCAGCTGAGGCTAACCCCGGTGCAAAGATCATCGGTGTTGACGTTGACCAGTCCTACGCTTCCGATCTGGTTATCACCAGCGCAGTTAAGGGCCTGAAGGAATCCGTTGGTAAGGTTCTTGAGCAGTACTACGCAGGCAAGTGGGATGCAGAGCTCGCAGGCAAGACCCAGAACCTGGGCGCAGCTGACGATGCAACCGGTCTGCCTATCGAAACTTCCAGATTCACCACCTTCACCGCTGAGCAGTACAATGCACTGTTCGCACAGATCAAGAGCGGCGCAGTAGCTCCCAAGGCTGAGGTTCCCGGCGATGCAAACAACGCTGATTGGCTGACCGGCTTTGAGAAGATCGTAGTTGAATTTGAATAATCGATTCTTGAATCGTTACAGACAAATTTAAATAACGCACTTGCAGAGCTCCCTTCGGGGAGCTCTGCAAGTAAAGGTTTGAAAGAGGGCAGGGCGGCGGATGTCCTCCCCTTTTGTTATCTTGACCTCGGATCAAGGTAAGAAAAGAGCAGAACATTCGAATTTATACAGTTTATATAGAAAAAGGAGCACTTACTATGAGTGAAGCAAAGAGAAAGGACGAGGTCGTCGGAGCGGGTGCGGAATATCCTTACGTGATCGAGATGTGCAACATCACCAAGGAGTTCCCGGGCATTATCGCGAATGATGACATCACCCTGCAGCTGCGACGCGGCGAGATCCATGCACTGCTTGGCGAGAACGGTGCAGGCAAATCCACGCTGATGAGCGTGCTGTTTGGCTTGTATCAGCCTGAGAAGGGTGAGATCCGCAAGGACGGCAAGGCAGTCACCATTAAGGATCCCAACGATGCCAATGCGCTTGGCATTGGTATGGTGCATCAGCATTTCAAGCTGGTTGACGTATTTACGGTGCTGGACAATATCATTCTCGGCGTTGAGCCCAACACGGCAGGTTTCCTCAAAAAGAAGCAGGCAAGAGAAAAGGTGCTGCGCCTTTCCCGTACCTACGGACTTGGCGTTGATCCCGATGCGCTGGTGGAGAATATTACGGTAGGTATGCAGCAGAGAACCGAAATTCTCAAAATGCTGTATCGCGATAACGAGATTTTGATCTTTGACGAGCCGACCGCTGTACTGACTCCGCAGGAGATCGAGGAGCTGATGGGCGTTATGCGCGGTCTTGCTGCTGAAGGAAAATCCATTCTGTTTATCACGCATAAGCTCAACGAGATCATGGCAGTGGCGGACAGATGCACCGTGCTGCGCAAGGGTAAGTATATCGGAACGGTCAACGTAGCGGATACCACCAAGGAGGAGCTTTCCAACATGATGGTTGGACGCGACGTCAAATTCGTGGTGGATAAAGAGCCTGCGCATCCCGGCGCCGTTGTGCTGGAGGTCGAGGGCATGTGCGTCAAGGGCGGCAAGGGAAAAAAGGACGCTGTGCATGACGTTTCTCTTTGCGTACGCGAGGGCGAGATCGTTTGTATTGCGGGCATTGACGGCAACGGACAAACCGAGTTTGTGCACGCGCTGACAGGTCTTTCCAAGACCTCGGGCGGTAGCATCAAGCTGCTTGGCGAGGATATTACCAAGAAGAGCATCCGCCACAGAAACACGCACGGCATGAGCCATATTCCCGAGGACAGACACAAGCACGGCTTGGTGCTTGACTATTCTCTGGAGCAGAATATGGTGCTGCAAAGATATTTTGAGCCGCAGTTCCAAAAGGGTGGCTTTATCCGCTTTGACGAGGTGCGCACGTATACCGAAAAGCTGATTGAGAAATTCGACGTGCGTTCGGGTCAGGGAGCTGTAACTACCTCGCGCTCCATGTCGGGCGGTAACCAGCAAAAGGCAATCGTGGCGCGCGAGATGGATCGCGCGCATAAGCTGCTGATCGCTGTGCAGCCTACGCGCGGACTTGACGTTGGCGCGATCGAGTATATCCACAAGCAAATCGTAAACTCCAGAGATAACGGCACGGCAGTGCTGCTGGTGTCCTTGGAGCTTGATGAGGTCATGAGCCTGTCGGATCGCATTCTGGTCATGTACGAGGGTGAGATCGTAGGTGAGCTGGATCCTAAGACAACCACGGTTCAGGAGCTTGGACTTTATATGGCAGGCGCGAAGCGCCGAGCAGGGAAGGAGGAAGTAAAGTGAAAAACCGAATCAAGGCGTTTTTCGCCAAGGAAGGCACAAAGTCGATCCTTTCTTCGCTGCTTTGCATTGCTGCAGGCATTTTCGTTGGCTGGTTGGTGCTGCTGATTTTGGCACTTACCTCGGACAAGATCCCCGTTTCGCATGCCTTTAAGGGACTTGGTATCATTTTAGCAGGTCCTTTTGCCAGCGGCGGCGCAAAAAACATTGCGTTTGTGCTGGGTGATATGCTGTTTGAGGCAGCACCGCTGATGCTGACGGGTCTTTCTGTTGCCATTGCGTTTAAAACAGGCCTTTTCAATATCGGCGCACCGGGTCAGTACCTCATGGGTGCTATGGGCTCGGTTATCGTAGCACTTTCCATTCCCACCACTCCGCAAACTGCAATTTTCGTGTGGCTGCTTGCCCTGCTGGTCGGTATGGTCTGCGGCATGCTTTGGGGCATGATCCCCGGCTTTTTCAAGGCGGTGCTTAACGTCAACGAGGTCATTGTTTGTATCATGACCAACTGGATCGCGGCAAACATCGTCAGCTGGGTATTCTTCAATAACAAGCAGTTCCTCAATAATGCCGGAGGTAAAACGGCGTATACGTTGCCCACCACCGCAAACGGTGTAGCAACCCCCAAGCTGGGACTTGATAAAATCTTCCCCGGCTCCAACATCGATATCGGTATTTTTATTGCCATTATCGTGGCAATCGGCATCTTTATTCTGATGAACAAGACCACGCTAGGCTATGAGCTCAAGGCGTGCGGTCACAACAAAAACGCGGCAAAGTACGCGGGCATGAACGAAAAGCGCAACATTATGCTGTCCATGGCAATCGCGGGCGGACTTGCTGCGCTGGGTGCTTCGCTGTACTACCTCAACGGCGGCGCAGAGCTTGCATGGAACACCTACGGCAAGCTGCCCGACACAGGCTTTAACGGCATTCCCGTTGCCCTTTTGGCAAGCAACAATCCGCTGGGCGTTATCTTCAGCTCGGTATTTCTGCGCTTTATCGATAAGGGCGGTTATAACCTTGCAGGCTTTACGGCATACAACGAGTACGTGTCCGACCTGATCATCGCGGTCATTATTTACTTCGCCGGCTTTGCCAAGCTGATCAAGGATCTGCTTTCCAGACGTAAAGCGACTAAGATTGCTGCCACGCAGGAAGCAAAACAAGAGAAGGAGGAAGATGACAAATGACCTTTCTCATTCAACAAACGCTGATTTACACCATTCCGCTTATGATCGTCGCGCTTGCGGGCGTGTTTGCAGAGCGAAGCGGTATTATCAACATTGCGCTTGACGGTATTATGATCTTTGGCTCGTTTGTGGGTGCACTTGCCGTGTATATGATGCAAACGGGTGATATGTTTGGCGGTAATACGCAGCTGATGTTTGTCATCGCCATGCTGGTGTCGGCTTTGGCGGGTGCGCTGTTCTCTCTGCTGCTCTCGTTCTCTGCCATCAATCTCAAGGCGGATCAGACCATTGGCGGTACGGCACTGAATATGCTCGCGCCTGCCATTACGCTGCTGATCGTCAAGATCGTGTCCATGCAGGACAGACTTTCGATGCCCAAGGCACTCGGATTTATCATTTCCAATCCGGATATGAACGGTGTGCTCAAGCCGTTCTTTGATAAGATGTTTATCTCCACGTATATCGTTATTGCGCTGTTCGTGGTGCTCTCCATCCTGCTTTACAAGACCAAGTACGGCTTGCGTCTGCGCGCGTGCGGTGAGCATCCGCAGGCAGCCGACAGCGTTGGCATCAACGTTGCACGTATGCGCTATCTTGGTACAACCATTTCGGGTGCACTTGCAGGCATGGGCGGCTATATCTATATTGCCACCACCGCCAGCGGTACTGCCGAGGGCACGGTTGCGGGCATGGGCTTCCTTGCTTTGGCGATCATGATCTTCGGTAACTGGAAGCCGTGGGGCATTGCGCTTGGCTCACTTCTGTTCGGTCTGCTCAAGTGCATCGGTGCGACCTACGCTTCGCTGGATATCAACGGCGACGGCATTTACGCGCTCAAGGAGCTGGGACTTCCCATTTACTTCTATAACCTCGTACCGTATATCGTCGTGCTGCTGGTGCTTGCGTTTACCGCAGGAAAATCCAGAGCACCCAAGGCAGAGGGTATTCCTTACGATAAGGGGCAACGCTAATAATTCAAAAATTTTGGGGCTGAGTGATTCACTCAGCCCCTTTTTTTAAAAGTTATCTAAAATATGTTGCTTCGGAGAACACGACGGTGGCGAATCAATGCCGAAAAACTCCCGGGCAGGAACCGGATCTTTTTCATAATCCACCAAACCGGCTCGGCGTTTTTCAAGCGGATTTCGCTCTTCCCATGCCATAAATGCAATCAAGCGTTCTTTTATCAAGGATTTGTTGGTCCATTCTTCGCACCATTGCTCAAATTGTTGCATGATTTCTTCGGGCGTTGTTTGCTCAATTTGTGTCATCCAATGTCCGTAAACCAATTGTGTGGGCAATAATGCATTCACAAAAATTCCGGGTCTTATGTAGTAATTTTCTGCAGAATAGCAACTGCCTTGTATGTAAAAGCAGAGCGTAAATTCGCCAATATCCTTTGTCCAACGCAAATTCTTTTTCTTGAATCCTTTTGCTTTCAAATATGGCTTAGCATATTCAATTAAATCTTGCTTGGATAACTTGCCTTGCATGTTTCTCACCACCTTTGTTTTATTATATCACATCCTTTTTGAAAAGTAAATGTCCGCAGTATAATTTTCTTTGGGCGACAAATACTAACATCACGGTTTGAAAATTTTGTGTGGTAGGGGCTGGCGCCCACGACAGCCCGCAATAATTGTTCAAATTCAAAATGGGACGTCGAGGGTGCCGTCCCCTACCAAATGTGATAAGGAGATTTTATATATGAAAGCAACCGGTATTGTGAGAAGAATTGACGACCTTGGCAGGGTCGTGATCCCCAAGGAGATCAGACGCACCATGCGCATCCGCGAGGGTGACCCTTTGGAAATATTTACCGACCGTGAGGGGGAGGTTATCTTCAAAAAGTATTCGCCGATCGGGGAGCTTGCGTCGTTTGCAGGGCAGTATGCAGAAACGCTGCACAAGATCTGCGGACTTGGCGTGGTGATTTGTGATCGCGATGCGATCATTGCATCTGCGGGTGTACCGCGTAAGGAGTATGCGGACAAGTCGCTGTCCGAGGAGTTGGAGAGCGTGATCGAGGGCAGGGGCCTGTATCTGTGGCGCGAGGGTGAGGATAAGTATCCCGTTATCTCGCATGAGACCGCGCATTACGTCAGCTGCGCCATGCCCATTATCAGTGAGGGCGACATTGTAGGCTGCGTGGTCTCTGTCGCGGATAAGGAGAACGAGCGCACGGGGCAGATGCACAGTGACGTGGAATGTAAGCTGGTGCAGACCGCGGCAAGTTTCCTCGGCAGACAGCTGGAAGGGTAAAAAACAGGGATGTCGCTTGTGCGGCATCCCTGTTTTACTTAATGTGTGTTCGACTTGGTGTGCCTGAAATGTCAACCCGTTAAAATCAGTTTTTAAGGGAAAAAACAGACATCGCTGTGTCCATGGGACTATTCTGCTTGAACAGAGAAAAGAATCTCTCCTTTGTTGTTAATAATGGTATTTCCGTTCACAACTGCAACGGCTACGGAATCAATGATTTGGAATTCGGTTGCGGAGCTATGCGTAGGATTGATCACGAACGTGCCGTTTATATCGACATATCCCATTGTTCCAGTTTCCGCATTATGCACAAGGAATAGTCCGGAATGGTTATTATAGGCAGAGTAATCCATAAAAATACTTGTCAATGCCTCTGTATAATATGAACGTTCTGCCAATATGATATCCTTAGTGGGTCCTATGACAATATTTCCGCTAATATCAACTACTGCGCTGAATATCACATCGTTTGTATTGATGAGAACGACGTTGAAGTATGATTTGCCTTTGATTTCAACATGTTCGACATCTATTATATAAGCATCGCGAAAAACTTGGACTGAATACAGATCAAAAATGATTTGGTTGTTTTTTGAAATATATCGGTAAGCTTTGTGATTCAGAACGCGATTCCCCTTGCTTGAGCGGTAACACAGTCGTTCATACGATGCATAGTAATCATTATTCAACTGCTTGAATTCCAGATCATATATATACATGGACAAAGTCTCGGCTGACCCTATGACTTTAGCAGACTTATTTTCGAAATCAATAAACAATAGCGAACGGTCAATGGTAACGTAATTGCCAACCATGCGAGTTACCGTGTAATTTTCTTCAAAGTCAGTAAGCCCGAAGCTACTAAGTGATACGACGTTGCCTTGCGTATCGATGAATTTTTGATAGTTTTCAATGGTGACTACTGCATATCCCCATTCGTTAAACGAGCTCAGGCATTTGCTTTCCGTAATACCGGACATAAGATTGTTCTGAGGGTATTTTATTACGGTAGGTGCGGCATTTTCAATTGTGAAAACCTTGTTGCCGTTTTGATCGTAATAGGTCATCGTGTGGACATCTCCTGAAATGGTCTCGTTCACAGTTTCAACCCAGAAATATCCGTTTGAAAAATCGCCAACTCCGGCTTCTTTCCCGGTAAAAGAATATACGGTTTGTCCGCTCTTGTTAATGTATTGATGGTTATCCTCGTTGTTTTTCTGCACTTTTGCCAAGGTGTTGAAATCCTCAGCGTATTTGTATTGTGGCGCAATCACAATCTTACCGGTAGCATCCATATAACCATAGCCGTCATTAGTGGCGAATTTTGCCAATCCGTCACTAAAGCCATCTATAAGGAGTATTTCGATTGCCTCGAAGTCTTGCTCGTTATCCTGACCAGAAGAGGGCTGTGTTCCGCTTTCGACTTGGGTTTCGGGGGTGGGTTTAGCCTGGGGTTGAGTTCCGATTCCAACTTGAGTTTCAGGGGAAGCGGGTTCGGTCGGGGGCGGCTCGGGCTTGTTGTTACATGCGCTCAGAACGCTAACAAGCATGGTGGTGATCAATAAAAAGAGTATAAGCTTTTTCATATTCTCCTCCTTGAAATGATGATTATTCTTTCCGGTGAGTTTGAGCACTTATTATTCCTTCAAAATAAAAAGTGCGCCAACCGAAGCCAGCGCACCGAAAAACGCAAACTCCAATTGTCGCCAAACAAATTGAATCGTAGTCTTATGCCATACAGACAAAGCGTACGAAAACAGAGCGTACGTTTTTACCGAAAGTAAAAAGGTACGCTTAGTCTGGTACACAGAACATAAGACTTATTCAATTTGTTTGGCAATATCAGTATAACATGTTTATTTCAAAATATCAATAGAATTTGAAATAAAATAACTTCTTATTTCAAAAAACGATGGATTTTTGAAATAAGAGCCTGTTTTTTTGTGTGCTTATTTCAAAAACCAAGGGTGATAAACGTAGATAAGGACTCTAATTTTTCTATGGATAATGTATGAATTTGTCTCCAAACACCTTGATTTTTGTCGCATGTCTTGGTATAATATAAGATGAATGATTATATCTTGGGGGAGTGTGCCCCGAAAGAGGAGTTATACATGGATAGAGTTTCCAAGCACAATTATTACTTAGATATTGCGCAAACGGTTGCGGAGCGAAGCACTTGCCTGCGCAAAAAATACGGCTCGATCATCGTGAAAAATGACGTCATTGTATCCACGGGCTACAACGGCTCTCCCAGAGGCCGCAAGAACTGCTCGGATATTTCGTATTGCATGCGAGAGCATTTGCAGATTCCGCGCGGCGAGAGATACGAGCTTTGCCGCTCTGTGCACGGTGAGGCGAATGCCATTATTGCTGCTTCGCGTGAGCAGATGCTGGGCGCAGACCTGTATATGGCGTGCGTAGATCCCAAGGACGGCTCGATCGTGGACGGCACCTGCTCCTGCATGATGTGCAAGCGTATGGTCATCAACGCAGGCATCGCGCGCGTGATCATTCGCGATACCAAGGATGATTTCCGCATTATTCAGGTGTCGGAGTGGATTGACAACGACGATAGCCTGAGCGGACAGTTTGGATATTGATAAGAGGTTAGACATGAAGATCAAAAGAATCGCACTTGCTGCCCTTGCGCTGGCCATGTCACTTTGCCTTTGCGCTTGCGGTGGTACAAAAATCCAATATGACGGTGAGGACGGCAGTTATACCGACAAAAAGGGCAATGCGTATTTGCGTGCCCCCTCTGCCTACGAGCCTGTTTCTTATGAGAATGAAAAGGCTGTTGGTAAACTGACAGCAGGCATTGGCGAGTTTGATTTGTATCAGATCGCGCATGCGCCCGAGGGCGAGTGGCTGACCACGGCTGACGGTGACGTGCTGTACAAGGACAGCGTCAAGCTGCCCACACTTGCAGAGCTTAGCACGGACACTATTTACGTGTGCCGCGAGGGTGAGAAGATTCACGCCTTTGCCACCATTACCAAGACCGCAGAGATCGATGCGCTGATCAAGGCTTACGTGGAGGGCGAGAGCATTCCGTATCCCAGCCGCGCAGCAACACAGAGCCTGCGCTTGCGCTTTGCATCGGATGAATATCCTTTCCTTTACTACCGCCTGGCCTATCTGGAGTATTCCAGCGACGTTATTGTATACACGATGGATGCGGACGGCAACGAGATTGAAACCAATTACGGCAAGTATTTTATTTACAACAGAGATGATGGCAGATGCGTACCCGTAGGGGACGTGGTGCACACTTACGTAGAATGATGGAACAGAACAAGAGAAAAAGAATTTACACGCAGCCCCTGACGGCTGCACATATCCCCGAGGTTGCAGAGCTGGAAAAGCTTTGCTTCTCCGCGCCTTGGAGTGCGCAGAGCCTGGAGCTTTTGACGCGCGATGGTATTGGCACGGGCGTGGTTTACGTGGAGGACGGCAAGGTTGTTGCGTACGGCGGTATGCTTTGCGTGGTGGATCAGGGACAGATCACCAATATTGCCGTGCATCCCGATTATCGCCGTCGCGGCATCGGTCGCGCTATTGTGGGCGCGTTGCTTAAGTACGCGATGGACGAGAGATTTGAAGAGGTCACCCTGGAGGTGCGCAAATCCAACGAGGCGGCACAGGCGCTGTACCGCGGCATGGGCTTTCGCGCTATCGCCACGCGTCCGGGCTTTTATTCCAAGCCCACCGAGGACGGCGTGATCATGACGGCGTATCTGTAAGTGACATTATAATTTTGGAGATAGTATGTACATATTCGGAATGGAAAGCTCCTGCGATGAAACGTCTGCAGCCATCGTGCATGCGGACGAGGCAGGAAATTTAACGATCAAGGCAAATATTGTGGCGTCTCAGGTGGACGTGCACCGCTTGTACGGTGGCGTTGTGCCCGAAATTGCCAGCCGCGCACACGTGGAGGCGGTCTCGCGCATTACCAAAGAGGCTCTGGATACCGCAGGCATTACGGTGGGGGATATTGATTGCGTAGCCGTCACCGCCAATCCCGGATTGATCGGTGCGCTGCTGGTAGGCGTCAACTTTGCCAAATCCTTTGCATTTGCAAACAAGATACCGCTTGTGGCGGTCAACCATATCCACGCGCACGTAGGAGCTGCGTATCTGGCGCATCAAGGACTCAAGGCACCTTACGTGGCGTTGGTTGTGTCGGGCGGTCACACGCAGTTTTACAGGGTGGATACCGATACCGAGTATACCGAGATCGGCGGTACGCGCGATGATGCTGCCGGTGAGTCGTTTGACAAGGTAGGCAGAGTGATCGGTATGCCGTATCCCGGCGGAGCTGCGCTGGACAAGCTGGCGTACGAGGGAGATCCCAAGGCGTTTAATTTGCCCTCGCCCGCACTGGCAGGGGATAGCCCGGATTTCTCGTTCTCGGGCATCAAGACGGCGGCTCTCAATCTCATCAACGGTGCAAAGCAACGCGCAGAGGAGATCAACGCTGCCGATATGGCGGCAAGCTATACCGCAACCATTGTCAAGGCAATTACCAAGCAGACCGAAAAGGTGCTTGAGCAGACGGGTACGTCTGTGCTGGTGCTTGCAGGCGGTGTTGCGGCAAACTCGCACTTGCGCCGCGCCCTGCAACAGTTGTGTGACGCGCATAAGGTCACGCTTGCCGTGCCCCCCATCTCGCTCTGCGGAGATAACGGTGCTATGGTAGCGGCTGCAGGTTACTTTGCTTTTCAAAAGGGTGAAAGAGCAGGCACCGACCTGAATGCAAGCGCGTACGACTGATCTTGTAAATACGGATTTGTCAACCCCTTTTTGAAAAATAAATCATTTTCGTCAAAAGGACGAAAATGTGTGCGCTTTTGATGAAAAAAACCTTTGCACACTTTCCCACATGAGTTTTCAACAGGGTGTGGGAAACGTAGTGGAAAACTGAATTATTCAACCTTTTATTCATGGAAAAACGTGGAAAAATCCCGAAAAATGTCGATGCTGCAAGCGAAACTGTGGATAAGCCTGTGGAAACTGTGGAAAACTTTATGCAGTTTTGGGGCTGTTGAAAACTTTTTACAAGGTCGATGCGTGTCGAAAAGTCAAAAAATTAACAGGAAAATTTACCGTCGTTTTTCACAAAAAGACTGCTTGGGAGGTAGGAATTTTGGCATACGAAGAACTGGAAAAGCAACAACTTGAGTGCTCGGAATCTCACAAGGAGCACGGCACAAAGCCCTATATTTCGCCCGCTGTTGTGCGCAGATTGCCGCGCTATTATCGCTATCTGCGCGAGCTTTTAACGCAGGGCATTACCCGTATCAGCTCAGGCGAGCTGTCTGCACGCATGAACGTGACCGCCTCGCAGATCCGTCAGGATCTCAACTGCTTTGGTGTCTTCGGTCAGCAGGGCTACGGCTATAACGTACATTATTTGTTCACCTCTATCAGCGAAATT
>JAZOLE010000073.1:0-4224 GCA_045652835.1 Eubacteriales bacterium
ATTCGTATTTCGCACTTACTTTTTTGCTTTGTACTTCTCTCTGTTATTCAATTGTCAAGGACCAATGTCACGCTACCGTTTTTCGCGGCAGCCTGATTATTATATCACAGCGTTTTCGATTTGTCAATAGGTTTTTCAAAAATTTTTTAGAAAATTTTTGACTTTTTTCTACCGACTCTTTCGAGCTTCGCTGTTTTTCGGTCGCCCTCGCGACCTTGAATATTCTACCACTTTCCTCCCCTTTTGTCAAGTATCTTGTTCGCCAAAGTGTATAGGTTTTTATGATTGTTTTTGTATAGGTTGCACAAGAGCGCATGCAAGATGAGATAAAAGAAGCCCTCGGACGAGCCGAGGGCTGAGTTGTTTGGGGTTACATTGAGATAAGTCTCTCCGTTCTTTTTTGACGGAGTAGCCGCAAAAAAGAACCAAAAAACGGCGTATGGGAATTTCGCGCCTGCGGGCGCGCCTTGGGGCGCTGCCCCAAGACCCCGGTCGCTTTTTGAAAAAAGCGACGCAAAAACTTTCAAGCAGTCTTGCTTTATTTGAGTTCGACGACGGTCACGCCGCTATCGCCCTCACCGTACTGTCCGCGACGGAAGGATGCGACACGCTTATCGGTGCGCAAAAAGTTTTGCATTGCCTGACGCAAAGCACCCGTTCCCTTACCGTGAATGATGCGCACGGTGCGGAAGCCGTACAAGATCGCGCTATCCAAATATTTATCCACGGCAAACCAAGCCTCATCCCCATTCATACCGCGCAAATCGATCTCATCCTTGAAATCGTGATTTTTCTGCACACTATAGGTGGATACCTTGCTCTTTTTACCGTCCTTGGTCAGCGTTGCTTCGTCCACAACCAGCTTAAGATCCTTGATATTGACACGCGTGGTCAGAATACCCGCCTTGATCTGTGCGTTTCCGCTCTTATCGGGCACTTCTACCACAATACCCTTGGTGCCAAGCGAGCGAATGATCACTTCATCACCCTTGCGCAAGGCTCTGGGCAGCACGTAGTGCTTATCGTCCTCTTCCGGCTTTTGTACAGGATCAAATTTATCACCGTTTTGCTTAAGGTGATCGCGCACGGCACGCTTTGCCGCGTCCATTTCCTCGCCCATTTTGGCGCTACCCTTGGACTTGCGAACCTTTTCCATTTGTTCCAAGATAAAGTCATAGGATGCCTTGGCGCTCTGCACCATGGAATTGGCTTTGACTCTTGCAGCCTCCAGCTCCTTATCGGCACGCGCGACCTGCTCGGCAATCTTTTTCTCGGATTGGCGCTTAAACTGCTCGTACTCGGCACGCAGCCTTGCCGCCTCTTCCCTATGCTGTTCCATTTCCATACGGCTCTGCTCCAGCTGGCCGATCACGTCCTCAAAGTGACGGTTGTCGGCACTGATCAGCTCCTGTGCTCTGCCGATAACATCGGTAGAAAGTCCCAACTTTTCGGAAATGGCAAACGCGTTGGATTTACCGGGTGTGCCAATAATCAGCTTATAGGTGGGACGCAGCGTCTCCACGTCAAATTCACAAGACGCGTTACGCACGCCGGGTGTGTTCAGCGCAAAGGCTTTAAGCTCTGCATAGTGCGTGGTTGCGGCACAAAGCGCACCCGCTGCACGCACGGATTCAATGACCGATACGGCAAGCGCTGCACCCTCGACAGGGTCTGTACCCACGCCAAGCTCGTCAAACAGCACAAGCGTCCGCTCTCCCACGTGCTTCATAATATCCACGATATTGACCATATGCGAGGAAAAGGTGGAAAGCGATTGTTCAATGCTCTGTTCATCACCAAGGTCTACCAAGACCGAGTGCAGCACGGGCACAACAGATTCCTGATCTGCGGGGATATGCAAACCCGATTGCGCCATGAGCGCAAACAAGCCAAGCGTTTTGAGCGTGACAGTTTTACCGCCTGTGTTGGGACCCGTAATGATCACGGTATCGTATCCGCACTCACCGCCAAGCGCGACGTTGATGGGAACAACGCGGTCGCGATCGATCAGCGGATGACGCGCACGCAAAAGGCGGAAGGTGCAATCCTCGGACAATGCAGGTGCAGCTGCGTTCATTGCTGCAGACAGCTCGGCACACGCAAAGCAGAACGAAAGAGTTACAATATTATAATAGTTCAGCGTCAGCACACCGGTTGCGTTGCTGACAGCCTCGGAAAGCTCGGCAAGGATGCGCTCGATCTCGTGCTGCTCCTTGGATTGCAGCACGCGCAGCTCGTTATTGGCTTCGACCACCGCCATGGGCTCGATAAACAAAGTAGCTCCCGAGGACGAGGTATCATGCACCAGACCCTTGACCTCGTTTTTGTACTCGGTCTTGACCGGAATGACGTAGCGTCCGTTACGGCTGGTGACAATATTTTCCTGCAGGTACTTGGCATGTGTACCGCCCTGCACGTACTTTTGCAGCGTTTCCTTGATGCGGCTGTTGGTTGCGCGGATCTTGCGGCGAATGTCCGCAAGCGCGGGGGATGCCTCGTCCGCAATCAGATCCTCTGCCACGATGGCACGCGTGATGCGCTCCTCAAGGTGACGGTCGGGAGTCAGGCGGTCAAAGATCTCGTCCAGCACGGTATCAAAGATGTGATTGCCGTGGCAGTAATCCACCAAAAGACGCGAGGTGCGCAGCACGTTGGCTACGTCAAGCAGCTCACGCGGAGAGAGCACCGCGCCCTTATCGGCACGCTCGCAAATCTCACCCACGTCGCGCACATACCCAAACGAGGGCGTGCCCTTGACGTCCAGAAGTCGCTTTGCATCAGTGGTTCTTCTTTGTCTGCTCAATATCTCATCGGGGTCATCCGAGGGAGAGAGCGTGATTGCCATGGCACGTGCACCGTCGGTGTGTGCGTGCTCGGCAAGCATGGCGCAGACCTTATCAAATTCTAAGGTTTGTAGGGTTTTACTTGAAAATGCCATAATTCATTCCTTTTGGCGATTGAAGAAGGCATTTGCGAAGCGATTTATTGCTCGCAAGACTCGCAATCGGAGCAATCGCTCTCCGATGCGGCAATGCCGTCCTGATATTCGGCAACCTTAACCATCACGGCACACTCAATACGCTTGCGGAACAGCTCACAGCCGTATTCGTACACGCCCTTGATCGAGCCGGTTGCGTGGTAAGCGTTAGCAGCGCAACCACCAGAGCAATACATTCTTGCCCAGCAATCTGCACAATCGGGTCTTGCATACGCGTTGCAAAGCTTGAACTCGTCACGCAGCGCCGTATTGGTCACGCCCGTCCAAAGGTCGCCCAGCTTATATTCCTCCTCGCCAACAAACTGGTGGCAGGGGTACAGGTCGCCCCAAGGGGTAACCGCCATATACTCGGTGCCCGAGCCGCAGCCGCTGATGCGCTTGTATACGCAAGGACCGTGCTCCAGATTGAGCATGTAATGATAGAAGGTAAAGGGCTTGCCCTCTCTGCGGCGCTCGATCTGCGCCTTTGCAAGAATCTCGTACTGCTCAAACAGCACGGGCAGATCCTCTGCCCTGAGCGCATATGGATCCTCGGGTGCACAGACTACGGGCTCCATGGAGAGCTGATCAAAGCCAAGATCGATCATATGGAAAATGTCGTTGGTAAAGTCAAGATTGTTGCGCGTATAAGTGCCGCGCAGATAGTAGCCGTTGCCCTCACGCTTTTCTACGAAGTGCTGGAACTTGGGCACAATGGTCGCGTAGCTGCCCTTGCCGTTGACCGTCTTGCGCAGTCTGTCATGCACCTCTTCTCTGCCGTCCAGCGAGAGCACGACATTATGGCACTCGCGGTTTGCCCATTCGATGACGTCGTCATCAACAAGCACACCGTTGGTGGTCAGCGTGAAGCGGAAATTCTTGTTGTGCTCCTTCTCAATGCTGCGAGCGTATGCCACGATCTCCTTGACCACGTCAAAGTTCATCAAGGGTTCGCCACCGAAGAAGTCAACCTCAAGATTGCGGCGCGTGCCGGAATGCTTGATCAGAAAATCGATGGAAGCCTTACCGACTTCAAGCGACATAACAGCGCGCTCACCGTGATATTTGCCCTGCGCAGCAAAGCAATATTCACAGTTGAGGTTACAAGTGTGCGCCACGTGCAGGCAAAGTGCCTTGACTACCGTGTTTCTGTTCTTGAAATCAAACGCCTTGTCGCGGTAAACGTCGGGCGCGAACAGCTTGCCCTGCTCGGCAAGTGCGGTAATATCGTCATAGCACTCGGCAAG
>JAZOLE010000074.1:0-3684 GCA_045652835.1 Eubacteriales bacterium
GCACCTGCGGGGCGGGGCAGAGCATAGTGCAGGCATTGCACGGGTGTGAGTGCCACGCCATAGGGCGAACGCTTGGCATCCAAAATTCTGCCGCCGCCAAGTCCCTTCATGACCGTGATCGCCACGCCCTTTTGCTCGCAAAGCTTGTAAAGGTCGGCTCTCTCGGGGTCAATGCCCGCAAATTTTGCGTCGTATTCATCCACAAAGAAATCGTCAATGTTCTCGGTAGGCGGCAGCAGGTCGTAGGCAGGATTGAGCGAGAACAGAATGACCTCCACAGCCCCGTGCTCCACGGCAAGGCGCGCAATGGTGGTATTATGTGTGCTCAGACCGATATGTCTGATCGCGCCGCTCTTTTTGAGCTCGATCATGTAATCCATAAAGCCGCACGAAAGAACGGTGTTCCAGTCCTCCAGCTTATCCACAAAGTGGATCATGCCAAGATCGATGTAGTCGGTCTGAAATCTCGCCAGCAGATCTGCAAACGCCGCCTTGACCTCGTCCATGTCGCGTGTGCGCACGTACTGTCCGTTTCTCCAGGCAGAGCCAACGTGCCCCTGCACGATCCACTTTTCGCGATTGTCCTTGATGGCGTTACCGATATTGGTGCGCACGTTCGGCTCGGACATAAAGCAGTCCACAATGTTAATACCTTGCGCATAGCAAGCGTCCATGACCGCCTTGACCTCCTCGGCATTATGTCTTTCCAGCCATTCGCCTCCAACGCCGATCTCGCTGACCATAAGTCCCGTGTTTCCTAAAGCTCTGTATTGCATCATGATATACCGTCCTTTGTACGTATTGACAATATTATACCACATGGCAAAAAGGTTGTCAATAATGCTTGACGGATAGACGCATTTTGTGATATACTGAAAAAAACGCGCAAGGGAGCTAACGGATATGTTTCGTGAAATGGTCAGAAAAAGAAAGCAATTGTCACAGCAGGATTGCATTGCCGTGCTGCGCGAGCAGACGCGCGGTGTACTGAGCGTGAACGGAGACGATGGTTACCCCTATGCCGCGCCCATCAACCATTATTACCATCCCGAGGACGGTTGCCTCTATTTCCATTGCGGCAAAAGACCAAACAGCCACCGCCTTGATGCGCTTGCCGCTTCAAATAAGGTGTGCTATTGCGTGACCGAGCAGGGAACGCCCATCCCCAATGATTGGGCACTGAACGTGCGCAGCGTGGTGGTATTCGGGCGCATGGAGATCTTAGATGATTACGACCGTGTTGTGCATATCTGCACAGCACTGAGCCGACAATTCACACAGGATGAAGCGTATATTCAAAAAGAAATCGACCGCTTTGCCAAGGGAACGCTGCTGCTTAAGCTGACGCCCGAGCATATTTGCGGCAAGCAGGTCAAAGAGAGCTGAAAGGAGATATCAGTATGCTTACAGTAGGACAAAAAGCCCCCGATTTTACACTCAATGATAAGGACGGCAACGCCGTTTCTCTTTCCGATTTCCTTGGAAAAAAGGTAGTTGTGTATTTTTATCCCAAGGATAACACGCCCGGTTGCACGCGTCAGGCATGCGCCTTTGCAGGTGCGTACGAGCAGTTCAAGCAAAAGGATATTGCAGTCATCGGCATCAGCCGCGACAGCACAGCCTCGCACCAAAAATTTGCGGACAAATACAATCTGCCTTTTATTCTCCTGTCCGACCCCGACCGCGTTGCCATTGACGCTTTCGGTGTTTGGAGCGAGAAAAAGCTTTACGGCAAGCTCAGCTTTGGCGTGACGCGCTCGACCTTTATTGTTGACGAGCAGGGCATCATCGCACACGTCATGCCCAAGGTCAAGCCCGATACCAACGCTGCCGAGATTTTGGCAATGCTTTGATAAAAATTAGATAAAAACGCGCCTGCGGATGTTTCCGCAGGCGCGTAGCTTTTTAATGCTTTTTCTTTTTGGTGCTAATTGCAAAGGGAACTGCTGCAAGGCAGGCAATGGCAATCATGCCACCCACAACCGCTTTGCATCCCTTTTTCTGTTCGGGCTGCTCGTCTGTATCCACCTCGGTGGTCTGCTCGCCACCGGGCACGTATTGCTCTGCAGTCTTGGGGTCAATGCAATTTTGGAAGGTATAATTGAGTCTGCCCAAGGGAGCGGTATCACCGTCGGTGTAGAACTGCTCCATGGTGGTCATCTTGCTTGTGCTGTCCACCCATTTGAAGTCAAACTTGATACCGTTCGGATTGGTAATGCCCAGCATCTCCAGCGGTACTGCAATCATCATCTGATTGCCCTTGACGCGGTAGCTGACCTCGCCGATTACTTCGTAGGAGAACGCACCGTCGGTGCCGTTGTAGCGTGCTACGGTAGTGGTGAATTCGTCCTTTGCGCTGTAGTTGATGATGTAGTCGTAGCCGTACCAGCCTTGACCGCCCATGGAGAGGAACAGCTGCATCCAGGTGGAATCGTTGTCGTACATGGTGATGTGTTCGGTTGTTTCAACGTAGAAATAGAGATTCTTGGTATCTGCCGTGACCTTGGAGGAAACAATATCGTTTCTGCCGGTATTGTTTGTGTATTTCACTTTGCCAAAGCCGTAAGCATCGCGGTGCAAGGTGTCCTTTTGGGGGTCGGTATAGTTGACAATGACCTTATCCCATGCGCTGAAATCACCTGTGACGTTGATGCTGTTGCGCGCATCCTGTACGATGACGGGAGCGGCGCCCTTAAGTCTTTGAATGTTATAGGCAAGCTGCATGTAGTAGTTGTCAAAGTAGCCGCCCTTCATCATTTCAATATCGCGGGAGAACTCGTCCGAGGCACAGTCCACAAAGCCGATCTTTTCGGGATAATCCTGTCTTTGCGCGATCCATTCGTTCCAGCCTGTGACCAGTACGAAAGGCACGTCAGCTTCGATCGCTCTGTCCCATTGAGATTGGAAGTTGAATCCCTGTACAAATGCGTTGGGCTCTTTTTCCAGCTTCTTGAAGTAGTCTGTACGCGATTTTGCGTTGTTGACCTTGCCCGCAAAGGATCTGCCAAGGTTGGATTTATCACCGTAAAGTGCGGAATCCGAGAAGCAAGCCGTGCCCAAGTGCTGTGCAACCGAAACGTTGATTACGCTGGGGTTACCGTTTGCATCGTTGTAAACGTTCTGAGGCCACTCAAAATCCATCCAGGGCCAGCCGTTCTCCTTCATGTCCTCGGTAGGCCATTGATTGAGTTTGATGGTAAAGAAATCGTTGATATTCGCCTCGTAGGGCGCTACAATAGCAGGCTTGCCGTCAATCATGTACCAGGTGTCGGGATAGTAGCCGGGCTCATAGATCTCCTCGTAGATCTGGCGGGTACGGACGATTGCATCGGTGTTGGTGTAGAACATGACCTCGGGAGCGTCGTAGCCCTGCTCGTTGAACTCGTGCAGGATGCTCATGAGTTGCAGTGCAACACCGGAATAGGTGGAGTTGTTAGTGGTGTCAAAGTAGAGGAAGTCAACGCCTGCGTTCATCAAAAGCTCCACGTGCTTGCGCATGACGTATTCGTCCTCAATGTAGTAATAGCCGTAAAGCGGCTCGTTCCACCAGTGCCAGGTGTGCACGTTGCCCCACAGAGGGTTATTCACGTCGCCTGCAGAAGCACCGGATTGGTCGATGATCTGTTGCATGTTCTGTTGTCCGTGGTCGCCGTGAAGTCGGAGGGGAGCCGGTCTTAGGAAGAC
>JAZOLE010000075.1:0-14872 GCA_045652835.1 Eubacteriales bacterium
AAAAACCGTTCTGTTTTTTTGTATCTTTTGCGAAAAATAACGGGTGCAATCCTAAAGTTGCACCCGTAATTTTACTATTTCCAGTAATTTCTTACATAAATTCCCAATTATTTATTTTTGCGATATTTCCCGCAAAAGGAAATGTCAGAAAATGATGCACCGACAAGTACGACATCGGTAATTCACCGATTATCACACCGTATTTCAGAACGACACCGCTTCTCTATTCCCTGTTCCCTGACGCGTTGACGCAGCAACTATTTCATCTGTTCGGGCAGATATCTTTGCGTGTCGTATCAGCGCTGCGCATGGATATCGCTTTGTTTCTTGCGTCGCACAACCAGCGTCATAAGGGCGCGTCCGTCAAACGGAACGATTGGGTAAAGATAGTTGCGTTTACCGTTGACCGTTTTATTGGTTGCCAGCAGTACCGCGATCAGAATCGAGCCTGCGCCGTAGCCCCACACGCCAAACAGAGCGGTCAGGATCAACAGCCCGATGCGCAGGAATTTGAAGGCGTAGCCAAGCTCGTACGATCTTTGCGTAAAGGTAGCGATGGCGACAAACGCCATATACAGAATGACCTCGGGGATCAGCCAACCGATGCCGACGGCAAAATCGCCAAGGATCAAGCCACCCACCACCGAGAGCGAATTGGACAGCATGCTGGGCGTGTTAAGCGACGCCATACGCAAGCCGTCAATGATAAACTCGGTCAACAGCAGCTGCGCGATGATGGGGATGCGCCCCATTTCCTGCGGAACGATAAAGTGCAACCACTCGGGGATGATGGCGGCGTGCGAGATCAGCAAATACCACGTGGGCACCAAAAACAGCGAGAGCGCGAACACGATATAGCGAATGACGCGGATATACGTGCCGGTCAGTGGGGTAAAATAATAATCGTTGGTCTCCTGCATGAAGTCGAAGATGCTGACGGGCAGGATCATGACCTGCGGCGAGTTATCGCAAAAGATCAGCACGCTTCCCTCCAGCACCTGCGCAGCAGCGGTATCGGGGCGTTCGGTATAGCGGATCTTGGGAAAGGGATTGTACCAGCGCGTTTTGATCAGGCACTCGGCTAAGGACTGGTGCCCCAGCGGCAGCGCATCGGTATCGATCGAAGCAAGACGCTTTTGCAGTCTGCGCACGTAATCCGGATTGGCGCGGCTTGCAAGGTAACAAAGCACCACGTCGGTTTTGGAGTGCTTGCCTACCGAAAAATACTGCATGGACAGCTGCGGATCACGCACACGGCGGCGGAGCAAGGCGGTATTGAAAATGAGGGTTTCCACAAAGCCGTCGCGCGAGCCGACCATAACGCGGTCACCCTCTGGCTCCTCGGTTGAACGTGCGGGGTAGGTCCGCGCGTCCACAATGATTGCTTGCGGACCAAAGGTTGAGCCGAGGATCAGCGACGCACCCGACAGCACCATTTGCACCATGAGGTCGATATCGTCGGTGGTTTCGCTCTCCACGTGCGGCACGTTGTATTCCACAAATCGCTCGGCTGCGGATTTGACACCGTCCGGCGGTGTTTTCATGGAATCCAGCGAGAGAAAATGCATCATCAGCTTTTGCATTGGCGTCGCGTTCACAAAGCCGTCTATATAGTAAAGCGTCATTTCGTCCTGCCCGATTTTCAGCACCTTACGAATGACGTCGAAATTCTCGTCGGGATGCAAGAGGCTGTCCAAGGTTGCCACGTTGACCCGATAATTTTCACCCAATTTGCCCATAATCACGTTCCTTTTTTGATATTCAAAAATTAGTTTGGGGAAAAAGGACGAGATTATAACCAACAAAATTTGGACGAGCGCCACCACACGAACGCCCACTCTTGAAAGTTTTTACGTCGCTTTTTTCAAAAAGCGACCGCCCATCCAAGGGCGCGCAGCCCTTGGTCGCCTCCGCAGAGGCGAAACTCTTTATCGCCGTTTTTTTGGTTCTTTTTTTGCGGCTACTTGCTCAAAAAAAGAACGGAGAGAATCCTCTCAATGTAACAAACCATCTCCCCTCCCGTGAAAGAGCGACCGAACGATGAATCTCATCCACCGCAATCGCTTCTCTCGGTTTGGTTCATGTTTCACCAAACCTCGCTCCGCTGCGGTCCCCCTTCTCCAGCGGAGAAGGCTTTTTCAGCACATCCGTCTTGCTCTTTTATTCGCAAAAGACTGTCACCCCCTCTCTCCGCTAGGAGGGTGACCGCAGCGGATATTGGAACGAGTCGAGTGAGTTTCAATATCACGGTTGCGGTGGATAAGATTCATTATACTAATGCTCATTCATGAGGATTAAAAAGCACCACCGTGAGGTGGTGCTCTTGAAGTTTTTAATTTTGAGCAAATGTAATATGTACATTGGGCGAAATACCCTCTTTCCAAGCAGAACCTAAAGCATTTAACTCTTGTTCTGTACCTTCGTATGTTATATTGTTGAGATTCTTACACCAACGAAAAGCAGCTAAACCAATATTGGTAACACTATTGGGAATAGTAATACTTTCCATGCCATCACAAGCATAAAAGGCATAATCGCCAAGTGTTGTGACTCCATTCGGGATAACAACTTTAGTAAGTTTTGAACAATATTCAAATGCTTGATTACCTATAACTTTGGTATTAGAATGAATAATGCATGCAGAAATATTTTGATCAATAGCTTTATTTAATACTTTATAGGATCCATCCGCATAGTAAGCATTATCATACTGAAATTTTCCTCCAAAACACCCCTCAACAATAGATGTTGGATTATTTTCAATATCATTATACCGATTAGCATCAGACTCATTTATCGAACCAATGTCTTTTTTAACGGATATAGGTTTCGTGTTTTCTGCTATTTGTGTAATTTGTTCGATCAATTCACCAAACCCATATAAGCAAAAACTTCCAACCCAAGAAAACAAACATCCTAACAAAACAACAAAAAGGCCAATAAAAAGCAACCCTATATTACCATCAGCAGAGCAAAAAAAACATAACAATTCCGCAAATGACAGAAGCAATAATACCTATCCAGCAATAAACCTCAGCCAGAATCTTTATCTTTTTTCCGATATCACTAAACATGATAAAAAATTTCTCCTATTCAATCTTTTTTCGCATAAAATCACACCATTGTTTCGCTATAAACTTGCTTCCGTTCTTTTTTGACGGAGTAGCCGCAAAAAAGAACCAAAAAACGGCGAGTAAAAAGTTTCGCGCCTGCGGGCGCGACTTGGGGCTCTGCCCCAAGACCCTGCGACCTTTTTGCAAAAAGGTCGATCAAAAACTCTCAACAAGAGGTTGTCCTGATTGGTTACTTGCCCTGCTGATTACACCAGATCTTCATGACCATCTTGGTGGGCAGGATCCATGCCAAAAATCTTGCACGTCTGATCGCGTGACCACAGACCGACACGTCGCGTCCGCGCTTCATGTCCTTGATCGCTCTTGTGACAACCTGCTCCGACGTGTAATATCTTGCGTAATACTTGATGGTATCGTCGGTTACCGCGTGATCAAAAAATTCGGTCTTGACCCAGCCGGGGCATACTGCCATGACACGGATCCCTCTGCTCTTTAGCTCCACGTTAAGTGATCTCGAAAAACTGAGCACAAATGCCTTGGTCGCACCGTACACGCCGATATACGGTACAGGCTGAAATGCCGATTGGCTGTCGATCTGGTAGATCTGTGCGCCCTTGCTCATATAAGGCAGCGTCAGGTAAGTCATGCTCATCAGCGCGCTTGCGTTAAGCGTGATCATCTGCTCCTGCGCGGCAAGGTCGATATCGGTAAACGCACCGAATCTGCCAAAGCCGCTGCCGTTGACTAACACCGCCACGTCAGGCTTATGCTCGATCAGCAAATCGCGATACACATCCAGCGCTTCCCTTTTGCACAGATCCAGCGCAATGGCTCTGACCTTGGCGCGCGTCTGATTGCCGATCTCCAAAAGTCTGTCCTCGCGGCGCGCGATCAGCCAAAGCTCATCGTATTTCTCCAGCGCGTCCAGCTGCAGCACGAATTCCTTACCCATGCCGGACGATGCGCCTGTAATCACTGCTATTCTCATCATCTTCTCCTTAGAAAATAACCTGCTCAGGCAGACCGCTGACGTACTTGGGATATCTCTCGCCCTCAATCAGGGGACGCAGGTACGCAAGGCATGCATCGGTAATGCCATTATGCTGCTCGTTGATATATGCATCGGGCACGCGCTTGATCTTATTTGCAATCTCGTGCACGTCTGCGCAGCCGATCTCGTACGCATAAGGCGCATCGGCAACACGCTTGTAAAGCATCATCTTGCCGCTCTCACCCTGCTCTGCAGCCAACGCTGCTGCGCGACCGATGGCAACAGACTCGGCAATGTCGGTAGCAGACACCAAGTGTCCAGCGCAACGCTGGCACACGTTAAGCTCAACCGAGCGCACCTTGCAGCCAATGCGATCACGCACGGCATACTCCAGCGCCTTGCCCGTGCCTGCGAGGTACTGATGCCCAAACACGTCCTTGACGCCGCTCTGTGCGCCTGCGCCCACGTAAGTGCCGTCCGCAAAGCGAATGCCCTCGGAAACCGCTACTACCACGTTGGGATGCTTCTCCAGTGCCTTCTTGGTGCTCTCGATAAACTCATCCATGCAGAAAGCCTTTTCGGGCAGATATACAAGATCGGGCTCCTCGCCGTTTGCAAGTCTGCCAAGAGCAGCAGAGGTGGTCAGCCAGCCGGCGTCTCTGCCCATGATCTCGACAATGGTAACCGCCTTTGTAGTGTACACCGCAGCGTCACGAATGATTTCGGAAACGGTGGTTGCCACGTACTTTGCAGCCGAGCCAAAGCCGGGGGTGTGATCTGTACCCTCCAGGTCATTGTCAATGGTCTTGGGCACGCCCATCACGCGCATCTCATAGCCGCACTCTGCAACGTACGCAGACAGCTTGGAAACGGTGTCCATAGAGTCATTACCGCCAATATAGAAGAAATAGCGAATATCGTATTTTTTGAAAATGGCAAGCAGCTGCGCATAGAATTCGGGATCGTCGGTGTGCTTTGGCAGCTTTTTGCGGCAAGAGCCAAGAGCAGCCGCGGGGGTCAACTCCAGCGCGTCCAGCTTGTCTGCATCCTTGGCAAACTCGCACAGGTCGATCAATCTCTCCTGCATCAAGCCCTCGATGCCGTTGCGCATGCCGTACAGCGTGCCGATCGCACCGCCGTTTTGGTTGATCTCCAGCACGCCGCGGATCACGCCCGCCAGCGTTGCGTTGATTGCCGCTGTCGGTCCGCCCGACTGTCCTACTACTGCGTTACCGTATAATTTGGTCATATATATTCCCTCTCTTTTCATACAAGGATTGTTATATTCAGTATACCATATCGGGGCGTGATTGTCAATGAAAAAGGCAACGCAAGTCAAATTCACAGTTTATTTACAATATTTTTGGCAAAGCGGTCGGACTTTTGCGTGCCGTTTGGCGTCTATATTGACAGAGGCGGTATTTTTTGTTATACTGAAAACGTAACAGGAGGGCTAAGAACATGAAAAAAGGATACATTCTGATATGCTTGATACTGCTTTGCGCGACCTTGCTTGCCGCTTGTAACACGCCGATTGATTTGAACACCCCTGCCACCACCGCAGAACAGGCAGCAGAGCGCATGGACGCCCAAATGGCTGCTTTGCAAAGCTATCGCGCTGACGTGGAAATGGACTTTGTCCTTTATGCGGACGGCACCAAGATGCGCGGTGAGCTGACAAGCATTGTCATTGAGGACGCGGGCAAGGGCATTGGCAACTACTACTCCTATACCGAGATCCGAAATACCATGACAATCGGCAACAATGCAAGAAAGATCACGATTTCAAGCATTGATGCTTACAACGACGGCATCGCATACGCGTCCTACACGTATAACCGCACGCCACGCAAGCTGTGCTCCAAAATGACGCCCGCTAACTTCCTCAAATATCGCCAAGGCGACAGCGACATCATTGATTTCGGTTACACCGATTGCCAAAACACGACTTTTGAGCAAACCGACAAGGGCTATACCCTTTCCTGCTCGGGCTATAGTCCAGACGCGATGCACGCCATGGCGGTTGCCACGGGCATTGCGGATCTGATTGACGACACGCTGCAGGACATGCAGGTCACGCTGACGCTTGGCAAGGACTATCTCCCCACCGAGATTGCGCTGGAGCTGACGTTTGACAGTGACAAATACTACAAAGACACGCCTCCCTATTTCCGCATGGTGATCGAATTTTCCGAGTACAATGCCGCAGAGCACATCATCCGAACGATTGAACCGGAAGATTACACCATGATCAAGGATCTGCGCCTGCTAAAGGAGCTGGATCAAATGATTGCCGAGACGCTGGACAGAAAGCAGGGCGGCTTTACAAGAGAAAACGTACAAAACGTGACTTTTGGAAAGGAAAACACCTCGACTTCTCAGGTTGACGTCACCGCATCGTTTTCCAATACCAAAGAGGGCTTTTCGTTCCAAGCGGAGATTGAGGACGGCGACATCGTTGCCACCAAGGTCACCTACGGTAACGGAGATATGATTGGTCTTCCCGCGCCCGACGGCAGCAAGATCAACAGAATGACCGACGAACAAGCAAAGCAAGAGCTGCTTGCCTTGATCAATGACCCCTCGTTCGGATACGCCTACACGCGTGTGATCAATATCGAAAAGACCAAAACCGGATATCTGGTTACCATGATCCCACCCGATAACGGCGTTGTGGATCAGCTTAGCAATGCTCTGGGCGTCAACATGACGCAGAAATACGAAACCATTGAATTTGTGCTCAAGCGCGGCAAGCTGGTCAAGCTGATCCACTCGTTTGATGCAAGCGCCAAACTAATGGGAGAAACGCTGCAATATCAGGGTAGCATTATAGTGGCGTTTGATTGACGCTTGTTCACGGATTGTTTACAATGTTTTTTTGGTTTCCGAAATCATTTTTGAGTTTTTTTACGTCTATATATATGAGGACAAATCTCAAAAGGAGGACAATATGATGAAAAAAAGAATGATGTGGGTAAGCCTTTTACTGGTATGCGTGATCATGCTGACCTCGTGCGGCACGGTGCTCAACATGATGCCTGCAGCATTGACCGCAGGACAGGTAGAGCGTCGCATGAATATGCGGCTGAATTCCCTGCAGAGCTACCGCGTGGATATGGAGGCGGAATTCACGGTTTACGCTGACACGACCAAGATCACAGGACAAGCCAATGGCTTTATGATCGAGGATCAAGGCAAGGACAAGAACGATTATTATTACTATTCCGAAATGACCAACAAGATGAACGCAAGCAAGGATGCGCTCAAAGTGACCGTGAAAAGCATTACCGCTTATCATGACGGCTATGCATTCGATCACTACAAGCAAGGCGACACGTGGCGCAAGCTTTGCAGCGAAATGACACCGCAGGAATACCGCAAGTACATCTCGGACGATAGCTTGAATGGGCTGACGCTTGAGAAATGTGACAACCAAGAGATGGAAAAGGTTGACGGCGGTTACGTGCTGCACTTCTCCGGCTATTCGAAGGACACCATGAAGCAGCTCGCTGAATTGATGGGAATGACAGAGGATCTGTTCAAGCGCATGCCGATTGACATGAAGGTGGATATGGAGGTAGATGAGGACTATTATCCCGGCAAGATCTCACTTGAAATGGTATTTGAGGAAAAAACCTCGTACTACCAGCCCGCCTACCGCATGACCATGACCTATTCACAATTTGACCAGGCTGAACGCAAGACAAGCAATCTTTCCCCCGATTCCTACAAGAAGATCGAAAGCCTTGCTTTGCTCAAGGAAATTGACGAGATGATTGAGGACCGTATCCAAGCCAAGGAGGGCAGCTTTACTGCTACAACCTCGGTCAGCGCTTCCCTTTTAGACCAATCCAACAAGCAGACCGAAACCGCCAAGGTGACCTTTGCACGCAACAAAGACAAGCTGACCTTTGAGGCAGACGTGACCGAAGACGAGCAGACCAAGCACATTTCCTACGCGGACGGTAATCAAACCACAACCTATGAAGGCGAAGATCCCCATACCGTCAAAAAGACCGCGCAGGAGGCAGAGGACTATATTGCCGAACTGATCAACGTTCCGGGTCTTGGATACACGTCCCAGTTTGTCACGGACATTGAAAAGACCGACGATGGATATCATATACAAATGGACGTTTCCAAGGACAGCACGGTCGGACAGTTGGTTGTTGCATCGGGCGCAACCTTCTCCTCGGGTGCGCACACGATCAAGATCAAGGTAGAGAATGGAAGCATCACCTCGATCACCAGCGAATTCCGCGCCTCGGGCAGCATTCAGATCAGCTTCAATGGCAAGGCAACGCTGTACTATAACGGTACCGTTAAGGTTGAATTTGATTGATGATATAAGCAAATCCCTGCCGCGTGTGCGGCAGGGATTTTTTGTAGGAATCGGGAGCAAGTCAACGCCATACAACACCGAACGCCCGACATTTTCTCCCTTACGCACAAACCTGCGCTGAATTTTTGTCAATATTGGCAGTTGACAAAAAGTGCCTATCGGTGGTATAATGAGAATGGTATTTTAGGGGCAATTATGCCCATACTAACAGTGGAAAGTGGGGTGTTTCTCTTGCGCGAAGAAAATGAAAAGCTCGATGAGGAGCTGGAAAACCAAACCGAAGAAAACCAACAGATACCACCCGCCCCCCGACAGTGTGACGATGAGAACGAGCAAGAGAGAGCCGAGCGCGAATTAGACGAGCAGTTTGAGCGCGAGGAGGAGGAACAGGAGCGCGAGGTTGAACAGGAGCAGCAGGCTCTTGCCGAGGACGAAATGCCCGACTCCTATGAGGAGATCATTGAGGACACCTTTGAAAGCCTTGAGGATCTGTTGGACAACAAAAAGTACGCCGATTTCGTACGCGAGCTGGAAAAGATCAACCCGATCGACGCGGCGGATTTCTTTGAGAATCTGCCCCCCAAGCGTATTCCCGCCGTATTCCGTTTGCTGAAAAAGGACAGCGCGGCAGAGGTTTTTGCCGAGCTTGACGCGCCCTTGCAGGAGCGCATTATCTCTGCTATGACCGACCGAGAAATCGCGGTCATCGTGGAGGACTTGTTCCTTGACGACGCGGTTGACATGCTGACCGAGATGCCTGCCAACATTGTGCGCCGCATCAAGAAAAACACCACGCCAGAAACGCGTGCACAGATCAACCGTCTGCTTGCCTACCCCGAGGACAGCGCAGGTAGCGTGATGACCTCCGAGTTTGTGGATCTGCGCAAGACCATGACGGTTTCCGAGGCGCTCAAACACATTCGACAGACCGGTATTGACAAGGAAACGGTATATACCGCATACGTCATTGATGACAGCCGTATTCTGGAGGGTATTGTATCCTTCAAGGATCTGCTTTTCTCGGCACGTGATGCGCTGATCGGTGACATTATGGAGCCGAACATCATTTACGCCAATACGCTCGACGACCAGGAAACGGTTGCCGACATCATTGCAAAGTACAACCTGCTCTCGCTGCCCATCGTGGACCGTGAGTCGCGCTTGGTCGGTATCGTAACCGTCGATGACGCGTTGGACGTCATTGAAGAAGAGACCACCGAGGATATCGAAAAGATGGCGGCAATTTTGCCGACCGACAAGCCCTATATGCGTACAAGCGTTTGGGAAAACTTTAAAAAGCGTATTCCCTGGCTGCTGCTCCTGATGCTGACAGCAACGTTTACAGGCACCATCATCACCATGCTTGAGGGCAAGATTGACGCACTTGATTTTCCGCTGGTGCTTTCCCTTTCGGCATTCATTCCCATGCTGATGAGTACGGGCGGTAACGCAGGCGGTCAATCCTCTGTTACGGTCATTCGTGCACTCTCGCTTGGCGAGATTGAGACCAAGGATATCTTGCGCGTGGTATGGAAGGAAGTCCGCATAGCGATACTTTGCGGTGCGTGCGTATTTGTTGCGTGCTTTATCAAGACCTGGGCGTATGATTGCAAGTTCAACACCGAGCCGCAGTATCTCATGATTGCAGCGGCGGTTAGTGCAACCGTGTTTGTTGCCATCGTGCTGGCAAAGCTGATTGGCGCGATTTTGCCGATTGGTGCAAAGGTAATCAAGCTTGACCCGTCGGTCATGGCATCTCCGTTTATTACAACGATTGTAGACACGCTGACACTGCTGGTCTACTTCCTGATCGTCATTTACCTGCTGGTACCGCAAATGACAGCGGTGCTGTAACGGACAACCGCCACCATACGGACGACCCATTCATGAAAAGTTTTGGTCGAGCTTTTTCAAAAGCTCGCGGGCTCCAAGGGCAGCGCCCTTGGTCGCCTCCGCAGAGGCGAAACTCTTTATCGCCGTTTTTTGGTTCTTTTTTGCGGCTACTCCGTCAAAAAAGAACGGATATAATTATCTCAATGTAAAAAGAAAAAGGAAGTTACTTACGCAAAGTAGCTTCCTTTTTTGTTTATGTGAGAAAATCGTTTCCGTTCTTTTTGGCACCGCGGGCGCAAAGAAGAACATATTTGCTTCGCAAATCAAACGCCGAGTTATTTCGCGCCTGCGGGCGCGACTCGGGGCGCTGCCCCAAGTCCCCGGTCGCTTTTTGAAAAAAGCGACGCAAAAACTTTCATGAGTGGAGTCGTCCGCGTGGTGTTTACGCGTTAACCTCTCTGCCCGTGATCTTATCCGCAACGTAGATGCCCATTGCGCCGCTCTGCGACAAGCCTCTGGTAATGCCGCTGCCGTCACCGATCAGGTACACGCCGTCCATGATCTCAAAATTCTCGTTGTGCTTGGGCTTGATCGAATAATACTTATTCTCGCAGCCGTACAGCAGTGTGTCATCATTCGCACAGCCGGGTGCAACCTTATCAAGTGCATAAATGGTCTCGATAATGTTGGTCAGCGCACGATACGGCAGTACCACACTAAGGTCGCCCGGGAATGCCTGCAGCGTAGGTCTTACCGTGCTCTGCGACAGTCTGTGCGCGTTGGTTCTTCTGCCTCTGACCAAATCGCCAAATCTCTGCACCATGATGTTGCCCTCTGCTGCAAAGTTGGTGTTTCTTGCAATGTTCTCTGCATATTCGGTCGGCTTTTGGAAATCGCCGTCAAAGTGGATAGATGAAACAATTGCAAAGTTGCAGTTCTCGGTCTTCTTCTCAGGCTGTGCAAACGAGTGCCCGTTTGCGGTAATCACGCCGTGGTTGTTCTCAGCCGAAACCAAACCGCCCTGGTTGAAGCAGAACATTCTGGTTCTGTCCTCAAACGTCTTGGTGCGGTACAAAATCTTAGGCTCGTAGATCTGCGACGAAAATTCGCGCCAGATGATATCCTTCATCTCCACGCGCACGCCGATATCTACCGAGTTTGCATCCATACGAATGTGAAACTTCTTGCAGGAGCGAATGACAAAGTCCGAGCCGCCTCTACCCGTGGAAATCACGATCTTTGCGGTCTGCAGCATCTCTGCCTCACCCTTGCCTCTTCTATGTGCAACGGCATAACAGCCGTCCTGCTTTTCGATCTCAAGTACCTCTGTCAAGTCCCTCATCTCAACGCCATTTTGCTCCAGCGCATCGATCAGGCTCTGCATAGTGGCAAAATTCTTATCCGTACCCAAGTGACGAACGTTCATGTCCAAGAGTCGCAGATTGTTCTGCAGACACTTGAGCTTGAGCTCCTCATTGGAGTGATACATGGGCGGATAATCGTCGGCAAACTGCTCAAGAATGCTGTCCACCTGGTTGATATAGTACATTGCCAGGTCCTCACCCAGCTCTTCACCCATGGTACCACCGTATGCTGTGCCCAAATTGAACTTACCGTCCGAAAATGCACCTGCACCTGCGTATCCGCTGGTGATGCTGCAAACCTTGCAGTGAATGCACTTTTGGTTCTTGCCTGCAGGGCAATGACGCTTGGAAAGCGACAGACCCTTTTCAAGAATGATGATCTTCAGCTCGGGGTTGTTGACTATGGCGCGGTATGCTGCCATCAGGCCGCCGATACCGCCACCGATAATGGCTATATCATACATTTGTTTTTTATTCTCCAATTCTGAAAATGGGGTATTTACGCGAAGATACGGGGCGGTCATAGGGCCGCCCCGTGTGTGTTTTTTGATTAGTCCTTAATCAAAGTGATGATCGCCATCTCTGCTGCGTCACCGCGGCGAGGGCCGGTCTTCAGGATTCTGGTGTAACCACCGTTACGATCTGCATACGCAGGAGCGATTTCGCTGAACAGCTTAGTTACAACGTCCTCCTTGGTAATGTATGCCAGAGCCGCACGACGGCTAGCAAGGGTATTCTTCTTTCCCAGTGTGATCATCTTCTCTGCAACGGAACGGACTTCCTTAGCTCTGGTGAGAGTAGTCTCAACCTGGCCGTTCTCAAGCAGCAGGGTGACCATACCGCGAAGCATAGCTTTTCTATGATCGGTCGTTCTGCCGAGTTTTCTGGATGCGGGCATTGCGTATCCCTCCTTCTGCTAAACTACTTTACTTAACTTATTTGCTGCTTTTGGCTTATTCTTCTTCTCTCTTGAGATCAAGCCCCAGGGAGTGCAGCTTCTGGATAACTTCCTCAAGCGATTTCTTACCGAGGTTACGAACTCTGATCATTTCTTCCTCGGTACGGTTGGTCAAATCTTCAACAGTATCAATGCCTGCGCGCTTCAAGCAGTTGAAGCTACGTACAGACATGTCAAGCTCCTCAATGGTCATCTCAAGGACTTTTTCCTTCTTGGTCTCTTCTCTTTCAACCATAATCTCTGCCTTCTTTGCTTCATCAGACAAATCCACAAACAAGTTGAGATGCTCATTGAGAATCTTGGCTGCAAGGGAAATCGCTTCCTTTGCGGAAATAACTCCGTTAGTCTGAACCTCCAAGGTCAGCTTGTCGTAGTCGGTGATGTTACCAACACGGGTGTTTTCAACCGTATAGCTTACGTTGTAAACGGGGGTATAGATAGAATCGGTGAATATCGTTCCGATAGGTGCGGAAATGTTAGAGCCGCGAAGCTGTGCATCGAGCTGCTTGTTTCTATCCTGCGAAACGTATCCTCTGCCGTGATCGAAGGTAAGCTCCATGTAGAGTCTTTCTCCGTCTCCAACAGTTGCGATATGGTGCGTGGGATTGAGAATATCAATATCCGTATCAACCTTGATATCACCTGCGGTTACTTCCTGCTCACCTACTACGTCGATGATGACGGTCTTGGGTGCGTTGCAGTGAAGCTTTGCGATTATACCCTTTACGTTGAGAACGATCTCTGTTACGTCCTCTTTGACACCGGGAACGGTGGAGAATTCGTGAAGAACGCCGTCGATCTTGATGTTGGTTACAGCGTATCCGGGCAAGGAGCTAAGCATAATTCTGCGAAGCGAGTTGCCAAGGGTGGTGCCGAATCCGCGCTCGAGGGGCTCTACGATAAACTTACCGAATGTACCGTCCTCGCTAAGATCAACTGTCGTTATATTGGGCTTTTCTATCTCAATCATTCCAAATCATCCTCCTAAAAATTTATTATTTTAATTAACCGCGCAAAGCCGACTACCGTCTGCTCTACGCCAATGAAATGCCACGTTTTCGCGACAGTTCGGGGATTACTTGGAGTAGAGCTCGACGATAAGCTGCTCGTTGAATTCAAAGTCGATGTCATCTCTTGCGGGAAGAGCAACAACCTTTGCGCTGAGAGCTGCCTTATCAACGCTGAGCCACTTGGGAGCGTTCTTAGAATCAAGAGCCTCAGCGAGAGCCTTGCACTTTGCAGAGTCTCTGAAGTTCTCTCTTACTGTTACTACGTCACCTGCGCTAACGAGGATAGAAGGAACGTTAACCTTCTTACCGTTGAGCTCAAAGTGCTCGTGAAGAACGAGCTGACGAGCTTCCTTACGGCTCTCTGCCATACCCATTCTGTAAACTACGTTATCAAGACGGCGCTCGATGAGCTTGAGCAGGTTCTCACCTGTCATACCTTCCTGACGGTCTGCCTCTACGAAGTAGTTCTTGAACTGCTTCTCGAGTACGCCGTAGTATCTCTTGGTCTTCTGCTTCTCACGAAGCTGCATTCCATATTCTCTCTGCTTCTTGTTAGCTGCGCCGTGCTGACCGGGAGCGGTGCTTCTGCGGTCGAGTGCGCACTTGCCGGAAGTACATCTCTCACCCTTAAGGAAGAGCTTCTTGCCTTCTCTGCGGCAAAGCTTACAAGCAGGTCCAGTATATCTTGCCATTTCTAATACCTCCTGTTTTAATTAAACGCGTCTGCGCTTAGGCGGTCTGCATCCGTTGTGAGGAACAGGTGTTACGTCCTTGATCATTGTGATCGTAAGACCTACTGTTTCCATTGCGCGAATTGCGGATTCACGTCCCGAGCCGGGGCCCTTTTCGTAAACCTCAACAGTCTTGAGGCCGTGTTCCATTGCTGCCTTTGCAGCGGTCTCAGAAGCCATCTGAGCTGCGAAGGGAGTGGACTTTCTCGAGCCCTTAAAGCCGAGCTCTCCGGCGGACGCCCACGAAATGGTATTTCCTGCTGCGTCGGTTACCGTAACGATAGTGTTATTGAAGGTTGCGCCTATATGCACAGCGCCTTTTTCAATATTCTTTTTCTCGCGGCGTCTTTTAACAACTTTCTTTGCAACTTTAGCCATTTTTCAGCATCCTCCTTACTTCTTCTTTTTTGCGATTGTCTTTGCAGGACCTTTGCGGGTTCTTGCATTGGTTTTTGTTCGCTGTCCTCTTACGGGAAGACCCTTTCTGTGTCTGATTCCGCGGTAGCAGTTGATCTCGATCATTCTCTTGATGTTAAGAGCAACGTCTCTGCGAAGATCACCTTCTACAG
>JAZOLE010000076.1:0-2736 GCA_045652835.1 Eubacteriales bacterium
GGTCGAGGTCACAAAACTGCACGGCATGAACCCCAGCCGCATCTCGCGCACCGATTGCGCAGGCTACGATAAGGTTGCAAGCGCGGTGGCATCTACCTGGAAGGGCTGCGTGGTCACGCCCTATCTCATGGTGCAATGCTCCGATTCCCGCCATTGGGGACGCATTTCGGATAAGGTCTATCGCTTCTCGGCAATGGATCTGACCAGCGAGGAACGCGCTACCATCCACGGCAACAACGAAAAGATCAGGCTGGAAACCCTGCACCGCTCGGTGGAGTTTTTCATGCGTTTGATCAAGAATTGCTGATACAAAAGCCGATACGGAAAAATCCGTATCGGCTTTTTATGATGTAGTGAAGGCAAGGCAGGAAGAGCAAGCCCGTCCGTGTCATCCTGAGCGGAGAAAACGCCACGGTGCGGTGTTTTAGCAGTCGAACCCGACCCAAGGGAGGGCGCGCGTAGCGCGGGATCTCGGACGGTGGTGCTTTTTGATCGCTTTGTAGGGGAGCATTCCATATGCTCCCGAGCAAGGGCGGATATGGAATCCGCCCCTACGGAAATCCCCGCTCGCAGATCCTCAAAACGCTCTCGCGTTTTGACTTTTCAAAATCAGCAATTTATTGCAGATTTTGAAAAGTTCGACTACTAAAACATCCACCAGGGATGTTTTCTTCGCTCAGGATGACACATAAGGGGGACGCAATCATTAAGCTCCCACCGTTCGACACAATAAATATATTACGATTTCAAATCATACACCGACATGACTGCAAACGCGGTGGCGTTGCCCGAAAGGATGCGCACGCGCGTCTCGCCGCGCTCCATGTCAAAGGAGTTGTCGGACAGGATGACGTCGCCGTCGATGCCCTCGATCATTACGCCCTTGGCAAAAGCGGCAGCGGTCACGATCAGCTCGTCACCCTCTTTGCGCACGTGCAGCGCAGGGTCTTGCAGCGCATAGTGCTTTGGCGGCACGAACAGCGCACAGCCTTCGCTGACCACCTCACCGTCCGAGACAAACGCGTAATGCAGGTGCGCGGTGTTGGGGTCGTAATCAAAGACTTGATGATCAAGCCAGAGCACCGAAAGCGCGGACACGGTCACCTCTTGTACTGTGCGTGCAAGCTCGTTCCCCTGTGCATCGCACACGGTAGCCACCACACGCCCCGAAATTTCGCTTCTCGTGTCATTTGTCAGGCAAAGCCGATAACTGCAAAGCTCGGGATACGTACCGCTCTGGGCGTTGATATTGCCCCTGTGCTGCATCATGCCGATTTCTTCACAGGACAGCAGCACGGGTGCGAAAAAGCGTTTGGCGGCATATTGCAGCGCCTTGTAGCGTCCAAAGCAATCCATGCTTGACCACGAAGTGCCCTGCCAGATATCATTCAGCTGCCAATAGAGTGCACCCATGCAGCGACCGCGATGGCGGCGCATGTGCTCGACGCGATAGCGCACCGAGTCGGCTTGCAGCTGCTGCGTGGCGTAAACCAACTGCTCGGTCGTGCCTGCATACGGATAAAATTTCGCAAGCTGCGAGAGCATGAGCTCATTGCCTCCACCCGAGCGTTGATGCCGCTCCATGATGGGTGCGCAAAGGTTGGTGTTGCCGTCGGTTACGTATGTATGGATCGTTTTGATGCTCGGCAAGGACTGAAAACCAAACTCGCTGACGTAGCGGTAAAAGCGATTTCTGAAAGAGAGATGATCGGGATTCCAATCGTGGCAATCACCGCACGGCTCACCGTTGGGGTCGGCAAAGCCGCCAAGCGAGGTAGGCGAGGACGGAACGTAGGCAATTTCGGGGCAAACGCGCGCAAGAGTCGCGGGAATCTGCCGCTCAAACAGGTCAAGATACACCTGCTCAAGCCGTTCTTTGTCCGTTCTGCCCGAGATCGCCACGTACTCGTGGAAATGCCACTCAATTTCATTGTTGCCGCAGATCAAGCCAAGGCAAGCGTGATGACGAATGCGGCACGCGTTCTGCTCGACCTCCAAAAGCATGCTATCGAGCAGCTTTTGATCGGGATCGTACACCGAGCATGCAAACATGAGATCAAAAAAGACCACCAAGCCAAGCTCGTCACAAATATCGAAAAACCAATCGTCGGGATAGTAGCCACCACCCCACACGCGGATAGCGTTAAAATGGCAATCCTTGCACTGCTGCAAGAGAGAGCGCGTGCGCTCGGGCGTGACGCGGCGCAAGATATTATCCTCGGGGATGTAGTCCGCGCCCATGGCGAACATGTCCACGCCATTGACTCTGTGATAAAAGCCGATGCCGTAGGCATCCGCCTGTCTGACAAGCTCCATGGTGCGAAGTCCTATGCGCAGCTCGCGGGCATCAATGATTTCATCGTCTACCACCAGCCACGCCTGCACGGTATAGAGCGGCTGCTCACCCATGCCATTCGGCCACCAAAGCTGCGGATTTTGCACCTCGGTCTCTTTTCCTACTGCCAGCGCGGTAACGCTGCCATCGGGTGCGGTCAGCCAAAATTCGGGGGTCCCATCCCCTGCGAATTCCATAATCGGGGTCAGGAACACTCTGCCGCTCTCGTGCCGTTGGGTTACGCGCGCCTCGGTAATGCGCCCGCTGCCATTATGCTGCAGCAGATACACGTCACGAAAGATGCCCGCATCGGGAAGTCTTGGTCCCCAATCCCAGCCCATCATGCAATGCGCCTTGCGCAAATGGGGATAACCGCGCATGCAATCGGTCGCGCCGAACAG
>JAZOLE010000077.1:0-14294 GCA_045652835.1 Eubacteriales bacterium
TCCTTGCCATCAACGCTCTCTGCCTTGATTCCAAGGTTGACACCGTCAATATACCAGTATCCGTCTTGAATGTAGGGCGTTTTCCCATCTTGAACGGTTGGTTGTGCAGTATCGCAGCCAACACTGACTAAAGTAAGCGCCAAAAGAATCAAAAGTAAAAATAAGCGTTTCATAATTTCCTCCGAAAATGACTATACCAACATTATACCAAAAAATTCAAATATTTCAATACGGTAAGGAATACAAATTCACCATAATGCAAAAAAATAATGATTGCATTATTTGAAAAATTGTGCTATAATAAAGAAAAACCCAAGGAGGCAACTATGTTATTTTTCTACGTTCGTCACGGCGATCCCATTTATAATCCCGACTCTTTGACGCCGCTGGGTCACGAGCAGGCAAAGGCTTTGGCTAAGAGATTTGTGACTTACGGTCTTGATAAGGTGTTTTCCTCGCCCTCTGTGCGCGCACAGCAGACGGCAGAGCCGACCTGCGAGCTGCTTAGAAAGGAAAAGACAATATGTCCTTGGGCTTGTGAGAGCCTTGCATGGCAGGATTTTGCGATCGATGCTTCAACGGGCATTCATACGTGGTGCTTTTATGATCCCGCAATGCTGGAGCTGTTCCGATCTCCCGAGGTGCGTGCGCTGGCTGATAAATGGTACGAGCATCCCGATCTTGTCAAGTATGATTTCGGCAAGGGCGTTGCCCGTGTTAACGCTGCGGTGGACGAGTTCTTTTTGAGTCTTGGATATCGCCACGACCGCGAAAATTGCCGTTATGAGATCGTAGAGCCGAACAAGCAAAGAGTTGCGCTGTTTGCACATCAGGGCTTTGGCATCTGCTTCTTCTCCTCCATGCTGGATATTCCGTACCCTGAATTTTCCACGCACTTTGACTTCGGTCACAGCTCCATGAGTGTGATCAACTTTGAGCAAAACGGAAAATACGTGTATCCCAAGGTGCTGCAGGTGTCCAATGACGCGCATCTGTACCGCGAGGGGCTGATGGCAGGATATCACAATCATTACAAATTCTAAGGGGGATTACCATGGCTTTTTTGCAGATGCAATACCATTCGGATGCGCTCAAGGTGCAGGTGTCTGTCAACGTCATCCTTCCCGAGCATGCCGACACCATGATCGGCATGGAGGCAAAAGGGGAGAGCACGTACAAAACGCTTTACTTGTTCCACGGACTTTCGGATGACCATTCGATCTGGATGCGCAGAACCTCGATCGAGCGTTACGCTTCCGAGTATAATATCGCTGTTGTGATGCCTGCGGTGGGCAGAAGCTGGTACACCGATACGGTGGGCGGCGAGAACTATTTCACCTTTGTTACCAAGGAGCTGCCCGATACATGCCGCGGATTTTTCAGGGGTATGTCGGACAAACCCGAGGATAATCTTGTCGCAGGGCTTTCTATGGGCGGCTACGGAGCCGTCAAGGCGGCGCTGTGCTGTCCCGAGAGATTTGGCGCGTGCGCGTCCTTGTCGGGCTCGATGGATATTTCCTTACTGCGCCGCATGGGTCTTGTGCCCGAATGGCGTTGCATTTTCGATCATGACCTGCAGAGCACCGAGGAACTGGCAGGAACTGAGCACGATCTGTTTTATCTTGCTACCCGTGCAAAAGAGCAGGGTATTACCTTCCCGAAAATGTTTATCTGGTGCGGCACAGAGGACGGCTTGCTTGATTCCAATGACCGCTTCTCCGCGCATCTGCATGCACTTGGCATCGCGCACGAGTACCGCACAAGCGAGGGCAATCACTCCTGGAAGTGGTGGGATCTGCACATTCAGTCTGCGCTTGCGTATCTGCTTGGATAAATCAATATTTTTATCAACGTAGAGGAAAATCATTATGAAAAGAATAGCTTATATCATACTTGCGCTGCTTACGGTGTCCGCGGTGTTTACCGCCTGCGCAAGCAAGGACGTGGAAAGCATGACCCCCTCCGAGGGCTTGGAGTTTTTGCAGTATGAGGACGGATGGGCGGTCACGTCAAATCTCAATTGCCCCGATGAGAACGTAGTCATTCCCGCAACGACGCCCGACGGATTTCCCGTTGAGCGCATTACCCCAAGCGCCTTTAGCAGGCTGGAAAACATCAAAAGCATCGCCATTCCGAGCTCTGTCAAAACGATTGATTGGGGAAGTTTTGCAGGATGTACGGGGATCGAGAGGATCTACGTATCAAAGGATAATCCCTATTACCACGTGGAAAACAACTGTCTGATCCAAACAGAGACGAATACTTTGGTGTTTGCAGCTGCGCGCAGTAAAATTCCGAGCAGCGTGACCTGCATCGGCCCCTGTGCTTATATGTTGAATACCGAGCTGACCAAGATCAAAATTCCCGAGGGCGTGACTAAGATCGATGAGGGTGCGTTTAGTCAGTGTTCTTCCTTGGTTGACATTGATCTGCCAAGTACCTTGACCGAGATCGGCAGCAGTGCCTTTACAATGTGCAGGGCGTTGGAGTCGATTGAAATCCCCGACAGTGTTACAACAATTGGGGAGAGTGCATTTTTGTGGTGCGATGCTTTACAAAAGATCGAGCTTTCGAACAGTATGACGGTGATTTCTGAGAGCATGCTCAGCAATTGTAAGGCATTGAAGTCCTGTGTGATTCCCGATAGCGTAACTCGTATAGCGAGGCGTGCGTTCGAGGGGTGTGAAGCGTTGACTGAAATCACGATTCCGGGAAACGTGACCACAATCGGAGAAGGTGCGTTTTCTGCCTGTGTTTCTATGACAGAGCTTTGGATTCCCAAGAACGTGTCCATGATCGATCAGGATGCATTTCGCTATTGCCAATCCCTTACCAAGGTGATCATAGAGCAGGGCTCGACCGTTGAGTTTGCCAATCATGCATTTGACAGTTGCAATGCGATTACCGCGGTTTACGTACCGAAAAGTATGCCGAAGCTTGTCGGGGGATGGATATTCACATTGACAGAGCTACCTTCTGGAAAATCTCTGACTTTCTATTACGAGGGAACACAGTCTGCATGGGAAGACGGTGATTTCCATCTTCCGATTCACGGAACCGTGGAATATGATTTTGATTATTCCAACCTGCCTCAATAAAGAAAAATCCGGACGGGCACAACGCCCGTCCGGATTGTTTTTGCAGTTTATTTTCCGTAGGATACAACGCTCTCGTCCACGTTTTCAATACGCAGATTGAGTCCTGCCTTATCGTTGACGACCTCGCCGCCGCGTACGCAGTTGATAAACTTGACGCCCAGGATCTTGCCGCCGTTTGTCGAGCGGTTTTCAATCTTCAGCTCGGTGTCACAGTAAATGGTAATGTCCTTGAAGGTCACGTCCTTGATCTGTGCGGACGCGTTTTCGTTGAGAGAAACGTTGATGGGGTACTTGACCGAGCTGTACACCTCAATGCCCTCAAAGCTGACGTTTGATACGTTGGCTCTGTCGTTTAAGAAGATGATCAGGGCGCCCAGGTCATCCATCCATTCAGCGGGTGCAAATGCAACCGAGCCGCCGATAAAGTGGATATCGGTCATGTCACGCTGGCTTTCGTAAATGATGCCCATGCCGCGGCACTTGTCGGGCCATGCGTTGTTGTTTTCAAATACGATGTTTTCGATCTTGATCTGGCATGCACCGTACATGGACTTGACCTCAAACAGGTCGTCGCCCGCACGTGCAAAGCAGTTCTTGACAACTGCGTTTGCGCTGTCCACGATGGCAATACCGTCCGAATTCTGTCTGTAGCCGAACAGCATGATCTCGTTTACCACGATGTTCTTGCTTTGCGTGAAGAACAGCGTCCACTCGGGAGAGTTGTTGAGCGTTACGCCCTCAACCGTCACGTTCTCGCACTGGTCAAACTGAATGACCGAGCGCGCGTGCCAGTCAAGACGGGTCAGGTCGATGAGTCCGCGACCGCTGATGCGTACGTTCTTGACGTACTGGCCTTGGAACAGGGCACGCCAGCCAAGCATGCCTGCCCAGTCGGGATTCTTGATGGGTGTTTCCACGCTTGCATCGGGCATGGTGGCAATGATATGCGCACCGGGTGCAAGATACACCTCGGTGTTGGACTTGAAGTTGACCGCATAGCGCAGCTCGTGAATGCCGGGCTCAAAGTAGAGTACCTGCTTTTCTGCGGTGAATCCGATGATATCATCGTGTGCACCGGGGGCAACCTTAATGACCTCATAGCCCTCGGGAGCTACGTATTCCTGCTTTGCACGTACAAAAACAGTCAGCGCGTGGGTGATATCGTCGTCAGGCACAAGTGTATAATTACCATAAGAGGGAATCTCGGTATAAACGCTTTTGCCGTTTGCAGTAGCACTTACGCCGTAGGAAAGTGGCATGACCTTGTATGCATCAGCGTTAACCTTTGCTTCGATCTGTACCGAAAGAGGGAAGCTTTCATCGGTGGCATCCAGAATAGCAAAGGAATGCGCGCCGCGCGAGGTGCGTACGCTGTAGCAGGGCACTTCCTGTCCGTTGATCTTGGCGGTAAAATAGGGCGAGATGATTGTGCCTACCTCATGGGCTTCGTTGTTGTGAGAGCCGTCATCGTAGTCCACTTCTTTGATGAATTTTGACAGTGTGCGAGTGGTTTCAATGCCGTCATAGGAAATCGGATAGATAGTAGCGGTGTTGATGTTCATTTCTGTTTCTCCTTCGGTGGTTTGCTCATCGTTTTCTGTGGTCTGCTCTGTGACTTCGCCCGGAGCCTGCGTTCCTTCGGTATCGGTTGCCACACCCGTATTGCCGGTTTCACACGCGCAAAGCAGTGTGCAAGCAGCAAGCAGGATAAGTGCCGTCCCGAAAATGGATCTGCGCATAGTTGGATCCTCCTTATGTATTATGCTGCACCCATTATACCATGTTTGCGCTGATATTGCAAGATATATGTGGGCGTTTTGTGTAAAAGTTTTGTCAATCTGCGAAAAGGCGCTTTACAATCGGCGGTATCTTGCTGCTAGGCAAGCCCGAGAAGTATTGATCTCTGCTTGGTAGAAATATTTACCTGAATTTCTTGCTTTTTTTTGTGAAATCGTAGCCAAAAACGCCCAAGCCTGCCGAAAGATGACGAACGATTTGACCTTGACAGATGTGCTGCTACATGATAAAATAAATGCAGAGAGTACGGCAGAACTTAACAAACATAGCCGTACGGAAGGAGTACGTATGTTTAAGAGAATTAACTGGTTGGTCATGTGGTTGGTCGGAGCAGTCACTCTGGGAATTTATCAGATCATTGCATGGTACCGTATGACCGCGCAACAAAACGAAATGGCGGAGCGCATTGGTGAAAAGAAGGTGCTGAACTTCATAGTTGTATTATTGCTTGGTGTGGTGACCTGCGGTATTGTTCCGCTGATTTGGTTGTTTATGTTCTGCAAGCAGCAAAAAATGCTGGCAGAGGCAAAGGGAATCGATCTGTTTCCCACGTCCAATGCTTTCTTGCTGTGGCTGCTGACCTTGGTTCCGATCTTCAAGTTCTACGTGCTGTGCGACAATCACAATAAGCTCTGCGAGGTTTATGGAGAATAATAAAAGAAAATAACCGATGCGATTGCATCGGTTATTTTTTATCGTAAAAAAGCAGAGAACCCACGTCGTGCAGGGGATGTGCGGCAAGAGAAACGGGCACTTTGCCATGCTGCAGGCAAAAAGCGGCAATGCGCTCGCCATCCGGGTGCAGGGAAAGATCACCGCAGAAAAAGACGTGTGTGCCGTCGTTGCCAGAAGCACCTCCGATAAATCCGTAAGGGTAGCCCGGCAGCGTAACGTGTCCCGGTGCTATATGCAGCACATCAATGCCTGCGCTGCGCAAAGCAGCAGCGATTGAAGCGTCCTCGGTAATGGCTGCACGCTCGCATACCACGCAAAGGTTACATTTGGCATACCCTTGCTTGACGGGTAGGATGCGCAAGCAGTGCTTTTGTGCGTGCTGCAAAATCTCGTGAGAGGTTGCATCGGGGCGGCAGACCAAATAATCGCCTATGCGTGCTGCGTTGAGCAGCACGTCGCCCGGATATTTGCGCGCAGGGCTTTGCAAGATGGGAATCAGCGGCAGATCCTCTGCAATCATTCCGTGCGCACTGTGCACAAAAATGCCGTCCTGCGTGGGAAACAGCAGCATATCAGGGTGTGAGGCAACGGCAGGATCAATCATAGGGTGCGCAGAGCAGGGAATGGGAACGTGTCCGAATGAGGAAAGCATATCCGTGGCTTGCACAGACATGCGTGAATCTGTAAAAACGTACATGGATGCTCCTTCCGTAACAAAAATCGAAGGGATGCCGTACGGCATCCCTTCGATTTGATTTTTGTTCAATCAAGCGCGGGTAACCTTGTGAGAACGAAGGCAACGAGAGCATACGGCAACGGTCTTAGGGGTACCGTCTACGATTGCTTTTACCTTGCGAATGTTGGGCTTCCAGGTTCTGTTGGTCTTGCGGTGAGAATGGGAAACGGTAGCACCGTAAACAACGCCCTTTCCGCAGATACTGCATTTTGCCATGTTTGACACCTCCTTCTGCACAGTTTGGTAGTGCATCTATTAAAGAAAAAATTTAATACACATTTTTTTGCTGTAAGATACAGCACAGCACGAGATATTATATCATAAGACATTCTAAAATGCAAGGGGTTTACGAAAAAAAAACTAATTTTTTTTAACCTTGTATATTTGTCCAAATCTGCGCGGATATCCTGCAAATTTTTATGAATTTTGGTCGGAAATTGCCATACTTTGCGCAGGTTCGGGCAGAGTGGATACCGCAATCAGCGTGCCTTGGGGCAAATCGTCGCTCTCCACCAGAAAAGCGCAGGTGCAGGGCGTATCAAGAATTTGCATGCTGTGCGGGTTCAAAATTACACCGCAAGCACCGTTTGCCGCCTGCATCAGCTCGTCTGCGGGTGTATTGCCGCAAATTACACGAGCGGATTTGATCTTTCCTTCAAACATTTCACGGCGCAAATACGAGATCAGCGCACGCATCTCGCTCCACACGGGCATGCCGTCCTCGCCCGATTGCGGCATGAGCAGGTAAACGTTGCCGTGTCCCTGAAGGGTGGGCGGAATCACCATATCCGAGGGGGCACTTGCCAGCGCGGCAATCGCCTTGGCTTGGGGAGCAAACTCCGTATCGGAGTGCACGGGTACACCAAGCGTAGTGGAAAAGCGGTAAAGCCCCAAAAGTGCACAAAGCAGCTCGGATGCGGATTGGCTGACGGCAAGTTGACTGTCTTGCCAAAGCCGAACGTCCAGCCATATGCGCTCGGGGTCACTGCCGGCAGCAACTGCGCAGCAGTAAGCTTTAGCGGCGCAAAGCATGGCAGCGCGATATGAGGTCTCTGCAGCGTAAGTTGCATTGCGTGTGCGCAAGGGCGGCAGCGTGCGCAGGATTTCATCCCCCTCATTGACGCTTTGGTCAAGTGCTTCCGTGGGCGCATGCAGCATGAGTGTATCGGGCAGCGAACCAAGCGTTGCATCGTCTGCACGCAGCGAGTATGAGCGAATAAAGCAAATGCTTTTGAGATAGGGCACGTCTAAAGCAAGCAGCGTGTCATTGCCGTGGCTGATGATCAGATATCCTGCATGGTCGATCGTTCCCGGCTCATACGCATCAAGTCCGAGTGCGCGCGCCTGTTCCAGCATTGCCCCGGATGCATCTGTCGGCATAGCAAGCAGCAATCCCGTATGGTATTGGGTCAGCGCAAGCAGATCTTGCAGCTGCTCGGGAAGATTTGTCAGGTTAAGCAGAGCACCGCCTGTCATGCGCAACATGGCATGCGCCATGCTCTCGTGTGAAAGGTCGGCAATGCAATGCACATGCTTGCCGTGCTCGCCTTGCAGTAAACCGATCACGGTGTTTTCAAAGGCATCTGTCTGCATATCGGGCGCAGGGCAGAGCAAAATCAATGCATCTGCATGATCTGCGCGCGTTTTTAAGCATAATCCCAGCGGCTGCAGCACGTCAAAGCGCGACACGGCACTCTCAAGCGGAATTTGCACGCCAAAACCCATGGATGCGTAATGCGCAGCCGTTTTGCCAAATCCGATCGGCTCGGTGATATCCTTGGAACGAGCGGCGGCGGTAAGGCGTGCGGGAAGTGCGGCAAAATCCTCTAAGGTAAAGGGCTTTTCGGGTGCTTTTCCGAGAGCTTTGAGTCCGGATACCGCATCTGCAAAGGTGTCGGCAATATATGCGTGGTCGGTCTGCATCTCACCGATGGCAATTTTGTCAAGAGTGGTGTGCTCAGGGCGGGCAAGCGCGTCAATAAAGCGCAGCGTTTCGATGCTGATATCGCCCTTGCCTCTGCTCTTATAGTGGCGTGCGCAGAACAGCAGCTCGGCGCGGCTCATGCGCAAGCCAAGCCGTTGTCCGAGCAGCTCAAGTGATTGCGCGGGGAGTACGTTGAAATTCTGTATGACGGTGAGGTTTTGTTCCATTATGATACCTCCGTATGGTTTTATGTAAGATCAGTCGGTCAGTTCACCCTCGCACCCTGCGGCTGTGATGCCTGTCAGGCGTACTGTGCGTGTCGTACCGCAAAGAGGCGCATCGGTGGCAACCCTGACCTCAATAAATTCGGGCGTGTGACCGATCGCGTATCCCTTGCCGTCGGTTTCAAACAGCACCTGCTTGCAGGGCGACTCGATCAGTATCTGCGCAAGCAGCTGCGTGCGGATTTTCTCCTGCACCTCTTGCAGCCTGTGCAAGCGCTCGCGGCGTACCTGCATGGGCACCTGATCGGGCAGGCGAATGGCGGGTGTATTTTTGCGTCCCGAATAGGGAAATGCGTGAATCTGCAAAAAGCGCGCTTGGCGAATAAATTCCAGCGTCTGCGCAAAATCCTGCTCGGTCTCACCCGGGAAGCCCACAATGACGTCGGTAGTAAACTGTACGCCCGGAATGCGCTCGCGCAGCAGCGTCAGCGCAGCCATGGCTTGCTCTGCATTGTACTTGCGCTTCATGGCAGCAAGCGTGCGCGAGCAGCCGCTTTGCAGCGAAAGGTGAAAATGCGGTGCAAGGGAGGGAAGAGACGCGATCTTGTCCACAAAGCGAGGCTTGATCAGCGAGGGGTCAAGCGAGCCAAGTCGCACTCTTCCAATGCCTTCCAGCGCGTCAACCGCAATCAAAAGATCTCCAAGGTCGCCTCGGTCAAGATCCTTGCCCCAAGAGGCGGTTTCAATGCCTGTCAGCACGATCTCGGCACAGCCGTTGTCAGTCAGCACCCGTACCTGCTCCAGCACCTCGGATAAGGGCTTTGAGCGTACGGGGCCGCGCGCACCGGGTATAGCGCAGTAGGTGCAATGCGAGTCGCAGCCGTCCTCGATCTTGACGTAGGTACGGGTGCGGTCAAACGAGGTGATGTGCATAGGCTCAAAGCAACGGGACTCTTTGATCTCGGATACCTCAATATAAGCGTTGTCATTCTTGCGTTGGGCGGCAAACAAGCCGTCCACGATATCCACGACACGCATTTTCTCGGTGTTACCGCATACCGCGTCCACACCGGGCAATGCCGCACCCTCGGGATCAGCCTGCGCAAAGCAGCCCGTGAGTACAACGTAAGCCTGGGGATTTTGCGCAAGCAATCGACGGGTCAGCTGCCTGCACTTGCGGTCGGATTCAGCCGTGACCGTGCAGGTGTTGATAATATACGCATCGCAACGCGCCTCGTGCGGTAAAATCTCGTAGCCCTTACCGATCAGGGCTTCCTCTATCGCGCGGGATTCGTATTGGTTGACCTTGCAGCCAAGCGTTGCAACGCCAACAGTTCCTTTTATATGAGTCATACAATCAGCTCCTTGATGCCGTCACGCATGCGTGACACAATTTCTCATCCTATATTTTATCACACGCAAACGAAATTGTAAAGAACTATTGCAAAATTTACACATAGTACTTGAAAAAGAAGAAAAACCGTAGTATAATGAAGCTGTAAATATAAAAAACAAAGGAGAATTACAATGAGCCAGTTTCATTTGATCGATCATCCTCTTATCACACATAAGCTTACCATCATGCGCAACAAAAAGACGGGCTCTAAGGATTTCCGTGAGTTGCTTAACGAGATCTCCATGCTCATGGGCTATGAGCTGACACGTGACCTGCCGCTGCAGGACGTGACCATTGAAACGCCCATTACCAAAATGACCGCCAAGATGGTGTCCGGCAGAAAGCTTGCCATAGTACCCATTCTGCGTGCAGGTCTTGGCATGGTAGACGGTATTCAGTCGCTTGTACCCGTTGCTAAGGTAGGTCATATCGGTCTTTACCGTGACCCCGAAACGCACCAGCCTGTAGAGTATTACTGCAAGCTCCCCACCGATATTCAGGACAGATTGGTCATTCTTGTTGACCCCATGCTGGCTACCGGCGGCTCCGCGGTTGACGCACTGACGCTGCTCAAGAACAAGGGCTGCAAGAACATTCGCTTTATGTGTCTGGTGGCTGCTCCCGAAGGCGTTGCCAAGGTGCTCAAGGCGCATCCCGACGTAGAGATCTACGGTGCTGCGCTGGACGATCACCTCAATGACCACGCTTATATCGTTCCCGGCTTGGGCGATGCAGGCGACAGAATTTTCGGCACACTGTAATTATCATCATCTTGGGGGAGAACCTTCTCCCCCCTATTTTTCAATTTGGAGGCGTTATGCGCACGATCACGGTCAAGAAAAACGATGCAGGGCAGAGACTGGATAAGTTTTTATCCAAGGCGGTCAAGGGGCTGCCCATGTCGTTGATGTACAAATATATCCGCACAAAAAAGATCAAGGTCAACCGGGCAAGAACCGAGCAGAGCTATATGCTCTCAGAGGGAGACGAGATTCAGCTGTTTATCCGCGATGAGTTTTTTGAGTCACCCGAAAAGGATACGGGGGCGCTTTCCCGTATCGTGCCCAAGCTTTGCATTGTGTACGAGGACGAGAATATCGTGCTGCTAAATAAGCGTCCCGGCGTGCTGGTGCACGAGGATGCGGATGCCAAGGATAATACGCTGGTCATGCACCTGCAGGCATATTTGGCACAAAAGGGTGAGTACGACCCCGAGGACGAGCAAAGCTTTGCACCTGCCATGTGCAACCGCATTGACCGCAATACGGGCGGCATTGTCATTGCAGCCAAAAACGCTGCTGCCTTGCGTGAGATGAACGAGCATATACGCGAGGATCGCATCGGCAAATATTATCTGTGCGCTGCGCATGGCGTGCCCGCGCAGAAAAAGCAGACCTTGCGCGGATATCTGCGCAAAAACGCTGCGGATAATATGGTCGAGGTGCGTGACAAGTCATTCCCGGGGGCTAAGGAGATCATTACCGAATATCGCATGATCGGGCAAAAGAACGGCAATTCGCTCCTCGAGGTGCATCTGGTCACGGGCAGAACACATCAGATCCGTGCGCATCTGGCGCATATCGGTCATCCGCTGCTTGGAGATGGCAAGTACGGCATCAACAAAAAGGACAGGGAAAAGGGCTACAAATATCAAGCCCTGTACGCCTACCGCCTGCGCTTTGAGCTTGGCGGCAAGGGCGAGGTGCTGTCGTATCTGGGCGGCAAGGAATTTAAGTTGCCCGAGGATGAGATCTGGTTCTTAAAGGATTTTTCACATTGATTTTATCATTGACAGGAAAGGAGAGTACGTATGCAGGATGTGATCAAAAGATTACGCTATCCGATGCTATTGTTCAGCGGCATATTGGCTGCGCTGGGCGTGGTCTATCCCGCATCTTTCGGTGTACTGGCGTGGGTAGCACTCATCCCGGTATCGCTGGTGCTGCTGTCACTGGTCGATAAGGTCAAGCTCGGTAGCCTGTATTTGTACGGCTTTGTATTTTATCTTGTATACTACGTCATGGGCTACCATTGGTTTATTTCAATGTATCCCATGGATTTTGCCGGCTTTGAACCAAAAGCGGCAATCGGTGTGATCGCGCTTGCCATTCTTGGCATTTCCGCATTTCAGGCTGTTTTGAGTGCGATCATGTTTTTGATATTCGGCTTGCTTTGCCGCACCGAGCCCATCAAGCGCTTTCCCGTGCTGATGCCGCTGCTCATGGCTTGCCTTTGGGTTATTAACGAATGGTCGCAGACCATCGGCTGGACGGGCTTACCTTGGGTAAGGCTATATCTCTCGCAATGCGAGGTGCTGCCCATGGCGCAAAGCGCGTCGCTGCTTGGAGGCTTGTTTGTGTCGTTTTTGATCGTGGCTGTCAACCTCTCGATTGCCGGCGTGATCCTCAAAAAAGAGCATAGGCTGTCATACGCGCTGCTTGGCGGTTGCTTGCTTGGCGGTAATTTGTTGTTCGGACTTGCCGCAATGGACGCTATGCAGGGCGGGGCATTGCCCTGGCAGATCGGCTTTATGGTCACAGCACTTGTTACAGTGGCACTTGTCGCGGTGTACGGACTTTGGCGTAAGCTGCGCACCGATGCGCGAGTGCTCAAGGTCTTTCTTTGCATCGGCTTGACGCTTTGCGTGCTTTCCTCGCTTGCGCCCGTGCTTGGCGGATACGCCAATGAGGGCACCCCCGTCAAGGCAGCTGCGCTGCAGGGAAATTTGTCCTCCAAGGATAAATGGGCGGACGATGCGGGCTGGCGCTCCTTCAGAGTTTACGAGCAGCTGACCGAGCAGGCGGCAGAGCAGGGGGCAACGCTGATTGTGTGGCCCGAGACCGCGCTTGCGTATCACCTGTTCAACGCGCTGCCCAATTCTGCTACCAGAGCGCCTCTTTCCTACGTTTACGATCTTTCTGAGCGTACGGGCACTACGGTGATGGTCAGTACCTTTGTGTTAGCCACGGATTTTGATCCTGCTGCAGAGCAGGAGGCAAGCCTGAATACGGTTATCGTATTTTATCCCGACAGATCCTATGACGAAAATATTTATAGCAAGCGCATGCTGGTGCCCTTTGGCGAATACGTGCCGTGGAGAGCGTTTCTTTTGAAGCTCATTCCCATGCTGGGCGAGATCAATATGCTGGATAGTGACCTTGCCAAGGGCGAGGATGCGGTCAGCGTAAATACCAAAACGCTTGGCGTTTCGGTAGGACCGATCATTTGCTTTGATTCGATCTACGAGGAGCCGGTGCGACAGACCGTGGCAGCCGGGGCAGAGATCATTTCGCTCTCTACCAACGACTCTTGGTTTTCCGATTCCGCCGCCATTTATATGCATAACAACCAAGCAAAGTTCCGCGCCATTGAAAACGGCAGATATTTGCTTCGTTCGGCAAATACCGGTGTTTCCTCTATCATTGCGCCCGACGGCAGCGTGCTTGGAGAGCAGGAAGTGCTGACCAGAGGCATGGTGGTGGCAGACGTATATGCCCGCGACGTGCAAACGCCTTATACGCAGGTAGGCTATTTGCTTGTATGGCTGTGCTTCGGTGCACAGATCGCGTTGGTCCTGGCGCATATCGTGTGCGTGATAGTCAAGCGCGTCAGATGTTGCAACTCAGCCAAGAAACTTAATCATTCTTAATATTTTCTCGTGCAAAAATCACGAAAAAAATATTGACAAAAAGCGTGAAAACTGCTATAATGTATCCATGGGGTCACCCGTAATCTATGAACAAAAGGAGAAAGTGACTATGAAAACAATGACCAGAATTGTAGCAGTTGCACTTGTAGCTGTTATGATGTGCATGATGCTTGCTTCCTGTGGCAACACCCTGAACGGCAAGTATGAGGCAGAAAAAGAGTACGATGTGGTTCTTTTCAAGACTACCGTGAAGTACACTTACGAGTTCAAGGGCAAGAATCTTACCCTGACTACCGCGTGGACGACCGGTGACAAGACCACGACTACAACGCAGTCCGGCACTTATGAGATCAATGAAGATAAGATCACTATTACTTGGACTGAAGACGTTGAAACTGGTGAGGACGGTGACGGCGTTGTTGTAAGTGGTTCTTACAAGTTTGAAAAGGGCAGCGATTACATCAAGATCGGTGATCAGACCCTGACCAAGGTAAAATAATTGATAAAAAAGCTGTTGCTTCGGCAACAGCTTTTTCTTTTTAAGAAAAGAGCTGTCAGTACTGACAGCTCTTTTTGTTGAAAAAAGAAAACCACGCGATAGTCGCGTGGTTCAATAGAGGCTCTGCCGATGAGAGGAAATCCTCCAAATATGGTATAATTAGTTTGACCTGCCAGTCAAAGTAAAAAAACATATTTGGAGGATTTATCTATGAGTAACACAAACATAGACAATAATAGTTTAGCACATACCAAGTGGAATTGCAAGTATCATATTGTATTTGCACCGAAATATCG
>JAZOLE010000078.1:0-4247 GCA_045652835.1 Eubacteriales bacterium
ATTTCTATACCCTGATCGACGATGCGGTTGCGCGCGTTATCCGTTCCAAGGGCGGCTTTATCTGGGCTTGCAAGAACTACGATGGTGACGTCATGAGCGACATGGTATCCACCGCGTTCGGCTCACTTGCCATGATGCCCTCGGTACTGGTTGCGCCCGACGGCACCACCGCGTACGAGGCAGCACACGGCACGGTTACCCGTCACTATTACCGCTACCTCAAGGGCGAAGTCACCTCGACCAACCCCATGGCTACCATTTTTGCATGGTCGGGTGCTTTGCGTAAGAGAGGCGAGCTGGATGGCCTTACCGACCTTGTTGACTTTGCCAACAAGTTAGAGGCTGCTTGCCTGCAGACCCTGAATGACGGCATTATGACCAAGGATCTGGTTGGTCTTGTCGTGCCCGGTACGCAAGTCACCGCCGTGACCTCCGCAGAGTTCCTGGGGGCGATCAGAGAAAGACTTGAGAAGGCTTTGGCGTAAATTTAATATAAAAAATGATGAACCCCGACAGACATTCAGTCTGTCCGGGTTCGCTTTTATTCTAACTCAAATGCGCCAAACAAAACACTCATTATATTTTGGTAACGCGGTGCGAATATTTGTTTGCTTTGATCACTTAAGTCTGCATAATCACCGGCAAAGTAATTCTTTAAGTCCGCGATTGAAGTAATATTGGATTTATATGCACAGTCGAAGCACATCGGAATATTATCAAAGTGGGCAATTATGTCTCCATCTGCTACGCATAGTTCCTCAATATTTTCAGCATTATGACTGCTTCTGTGATGTAATACACAGTTTATTACGAGCTCTTTTCTATCAGCCGGATATTCAAGGCGTGACAAAAGTTCATCCGCAATACGCTTTCCATTCAAGTGATGTTCTTTTCTTGAGCCTGTTCTTGTCATGAGTGCAATATCGTGTAACAATGCACCTAATTCAACTATTTCTTTATCGGCATTATACTTGTCAGCTAACATCAATGATTCTTTTACGACAAATTGAACGTGCTGCTTCCAAAAATCATAATGATCGGGGGCACTATCAGAATATTGTTTGTTCATCTCGAAAACATATTCTTTTACTTTTGCAATAATATCCATTTATATCTCTCCGTTTTTTGACTCTGAGTATCATACTCAAGCACGTATCCCTCTTTGTGTCATCCTGAGCGGAGCGTGCGATCCCGACAATATGGTGTTGTGCCTGACAAATGCGTTGGTCGGGATTGCATGCGGAGTCGAAGTTTTGCATAATGGAGTTGCAGAGCAACGGAATGGAGCAAAAACGCCAAAGGCGGGATCTCTTTAGGTTTTCTCAACGTCTGCTTAGCCTTTGTTGCATTTTCCGCTGTGGACAGTCGAGGACGCCTGTCCCTACAAATCTTTACCAATCTTCGTTCTCTTCTCACCCAACCGTTTGCATCAAATGTAACTTTGTGCAGGCAGCGTGTCAGAAACCGTTCGGAGATCCCGCTCGCTCGCTTCAAGCGAGCGAGCGCTTTTGCGCCATTTCGCATCCTTCGTTCCTTGGATGCTACACTCTGCAAAAGTTCGACTCCGTTTCATTTCACTGCTCAGCAGTGAAATATGCACTCCGCTCAGGATGACACTCGGGGGACAGGCGCGCTGCGGGAGCAAGCCCCCGCCCTACGTCATGCGTACTGCTTAATGCACTCCGCAACCTTATCCGCGGCGACCTTGATGCCCTCTTCGGAGAGGTGGATCAGGTCGGGGCAGATATGCTTGGGAATATCTGCGTCGATGACCGAGAACAGGTCGTTGATTACGATACCCTCGGCTTGCAGTCTTGCCACAACAGCCTTGTTATACGCGACCAATCTATCGTGGTCGTGCCCCGGCATATCGGGGTGCGTGGGCGTGGAGGTAGCAAAAATGACCGTTTTGGCGTATCCCTTGAGAATACGCGCAATTCTGACCATGGTGTCGCAATAGTCGTCGATCGAGGTAAAGGGACCGTCCTCCCAAAGCTGGCACACGTCCCAAAGTCCGTTGTTCCAATGGATGACGTCCGCGCCCTCCATCCAAGGGCGATAATCATAGCTCATGCGCAGGGTGTACAGCGCAAAGCGGCAGTTTTCCGGAGGCTGCCACACCTCAAAATCCTCGCCAAGCAGCGCGGGCACGCGCGGTCCGTAGCCGATCTCACGAATGGAATCGCCAAGTAAAACTACTTTTTTCATATAAGTCCTCTCCTTTTTATTCCCACTGATAATGATATGAGCCGCTGCCCACAGTCTCGGTGCGGTCGGGCAAGCAGATTCTTGCAGTCGTGCCAAACGGCACGGTCACGTAAAGTGCGATATGCCCGAAGCGGCGCACCCAACGCACACTCACCTGCCCCTTGACGGTATCCACGTGCGCTTGTGCAGAGAACAGCCTTGTCGGGTAATGCGGTGCGATCTCGAACTCTGCACATCCGGGGGCTGTGGGCTTGATGCCGCAAAGCGTGCTGTACAGCCACTTGTCGACAGAGCCGTACATGGGGTGGTTGTGCGAATTCATGCCGTCCTCTTTTTTGAGTTCAAAGCGTTCCCACACGGTAGTCGCTTCGTTCTGGATCATGTAGCCGTACGAGGGGTATTCCTCGCCGATCAGGATCTCCCACGCGTCGTCCACGTAGCCGTATTTTGCAAGCATTTCCAGCATGTACAGCGTGCAGAGGTTGCCCGTGGTGAACTTGTACGCACGCTCACGCAGGTCGTTTACCATAACGTCAGCAGCTCTTTGACAATCTGCCTCGGGAATGATGCCAAGCCAGAGCGAGAACGCCTGCGAGGCTTGCGAGCCGCCTGCCATCTCGGCAGTTTCGGCATCCCACCATTTGGTCAGCATGGCGGTCTTGATCTTGTCCGCCAAAGCCTCGTACTTGGCTTGCTTGTCTCTGTTACCGAGCATCTCTGCCATGCGGGCAAGTGCTGTGCAGTTGTAGTAGGAAAATCCCGTGGACATAAAGCGTCCGTTGGTCACGGCACTTGTGGCGTCCTCAAACGAGCGGCAAGCGTACGCGGGGGCAGCCCAGTCGCCGTAATAGGTATAGTTGACGATATAACCGTCGCTGCGGGAAAGCAAGGACTTTTCCCAAGCCTCAAACCACGGATAAGCCTGCTCGATCAGCTCGATATTGTCGCAGAACAGATGCGTCTGCTCCCCTGCTACCAAAAAAGACGAGCAAACGGGATCTGCGGGATACTGTCCGAACAGGAAGGGGGCGCAACAGGTAAACGCGCCGTCCTCGCGCTGCTCTGCGTGAATATCCCCGATGACCTTGGGGAAAATTCTGCCAATATCGAAATTATAGGGCGTGGCGGTAAAGCGCACGGTGGCGTCATTCATCCAGCCCATGCGCTCGTCGCGCTGGGGGCAGTCGGTAAGTATTGAATGGATATTAGATTTCTCTGTCTGCACGGCATTCTTGTGCAGCTTAGAAACCAATGCAGAGCCGCAGACAAAGTCGCTTTCATTGGCGATATCGGTATAAAGCGCAAGCGCTTCCACACAATAGCTGTCGGGACAAGGATAGCCCTTCAATTCAATATAACGGAAGCCGTGATAGGTAAACTTGGGCTGCCAGACGTCAAGATCGCGCTCGTTACCCGATGCGATATAGGTATCGGTCTGCTTGGCATCACGCAGCGGCAGATTGTAAAGCCCTCCGTCCTCATCCAGCATCTCTCCCATGCGCATGGTGATGGTATGCCCTGCCTGCATGCCTTTGGGCAAAAAGATGCGAGGCACGCCCGCGATATTTTGACCAAAATCGATGATGTACGTGCCCGGACGCAGCATAAACATACTCTGCGGCTCGTAGACCTCTTGCATCATGATCGGCTCAACCGTCATAGGCACAAGCTTTTCGGTAGGTGAAGGTGTAATTACCGCATTCACAAAATCCTTACCGCCGCCCGGCAGCATCCACTCGGGATCGTGCAATCTTGCGTCAAAGGTCTCACCGTCAAAAATGCTGACGTCGGTGATGGCATCGTGACCGCAGAGCCAAGAATCATCGGTCACGATGGTCTGCTGTGAGCCGTCCGCAAAGGTCAGCACCAGCTTTGCAATCAGAGCGGTATCTCCGAAAAATTCCACGGGGCGGCCTGCAAACACGGTGTCAAAAATCTTGGTATTGTTGTATCTCCAGCCATCCGCGACCTCTATGGCAAGCGCGTTTTGTCCTAAAACGAAGCGATATTCAAAATCGGTCACCACCGCATACTGCACC
>JAZOLE010000079.1:0-23177 GCA_045652835.1 Eubacteriales bacterium
TTTTGCGCAAAAGAAGGGTTACACGATTCCGTATGGTTGTATGGTCCCCGAGAAAATAAATGGACTTTTGCTTTCGGGAAGAAATATTTCCGGAACACATATCCCTCACCCTAATTTCCGTCCTATGCCTATTTGTATGGAGATCGGAGAGGCGTGCGGTATTGCGGCGGCTCTTGCGGTAAGAAAGGGTATACAGCCTCGCGAAGTTGACGTGGCTGATATCCAAGCGTGCTTTTGATAAAAGGTAAAAATTGTTGTGCAAACTCAAAAAGAGAAACCGAGGCACCCGCCTCGGGTTCTGTTTTTGAAATAATTTATTGAAATATTGATGCCTATGTGATATAATTGAAATAGAGAAAGGCGGTGGTCTTATCAAAAAGTTTTGCTTTACCGTAGATGACAATATTCGTTTTTTGAAAGAAATAACCGAAAATCACTATCAGAGTATGTTTGATCATCCGTATCTTGCTATGTATCGACGTATCCATGAAGAGTTTGGATTGAAGGTACAGCTGAATTTGTTTTACCGGATGGAAGATTTCGATCTTTCGCAAGTGAGCGAGGATTATTATGCGGAATGGGAAGCGAATTCGGATTGGCTCAAACTTTCTTTTCACTCGGATCTGGAAAATGTCAAGCCTTATGAAAGCTCGGGCTATGATGAGGTTTACGAGGATTGCAAACGGGTGCATGAACAGATCAAACGCTTTGCTTCCCCTGCGGCATTGGCGAACACAACGACGATTCATTATTGCTTGTTGACAGAAGGCGGTCTGAAGGCAATGGAGGACAACTGTGTCTTGGGATTGTTAGGACTATTTGGTAGCAACAAAAAACCGCGCACCTCATACGGCATCGAGCAAAGCGAGGCGGAAATAATCCGCAACGGCGAGATTTTGAAAATCGGAAAAATCTCTTTTGCCTCCATTGATATTGTCTTAAATTGTTTTTCGATAGAGGAAATCTTGGAACAACTCATGCAATTGAGCCAACGCAACGGCATACGGGTGATGATTCATGAGCAGTACTTTTATGAAGATTATATGCATTATCAATCTGAGTTTGAGGAAAAACTCCGATCAACCTTTTCTTTTTTCTCAGAGCATGGCTATCAAAGCAGTTTTTATGAGAACTTGATATCATGACGGATGACAGAAAGGTTCAAAATTGTTGTGCAAACTCAAAAAGAGAACCCGAGGCAATCGCCTCGGGTTTTTTATGTGCACAACCGTTGCCTTATTCTCCCCTCTTTGATATAATAAGAATGAAATTTATATCAATTCTTAAGCGATCTTAAGAAATTATACATCTATTTGTTAAGAATTTTGTTGTATGATATATACGGAGGTGAAAATGATGAACGTATTGGTTGTGGATGATGATCGGGAGATCGTGGAAAGCATCAGCATTTTTCTTGCGGGGGAGGGCTATCGGGCACTCAAGGCATATGACGGAATTGAGGCGCTTGACATTCTTTCGGAGAATGAAGTACATCTGATGATTATGGACATTATGATGCCCAAAATGAACGGTATCAAAACGCTGATGACGCTGCGCGAATCAAGAAATATTCCCGTAATTTTACTTTCCGCAAAATCCGAGGATTCAGATAAGATTTTTGGATTGACTGCGGGCGCGGATGACTATGTGACAAAGCCGTTCAATCCGTCCGAGCTAATGGCGAGAGTAAAGTCGCAGTTGCGCAGATATACCACGCTGGGATCAATCGGAAAACAAAATGGGGAGATCATCATAAACGGTCTTTGTGTGGATACCGAGAGCAAAACGGTTAAGGTGGACGGCGAGCTTGTCAGACTGACGCCCGTAGAATACAAAATTTTAGAATTGTTGGTTCGAAACCGAGGACGGGTCTTTTCGGCAAATGATATTTACACAAATGTGTGGAACGAGCAAGCTGTTGTTGGAGATGGTACGATCGCAGTGCACGTGCGCCATATCAGAGAGAAAATAGAGATCAATCCCAGAGAGCCGAAATATCTAAAAATCGTTTGGGGCGTCGGCTATAAGGTGGATTAGGGGGGCGGAAAATGAAAAGAATTGTATATTCGGGATTTTTGAAATTCGTTGCCGTGGTATTGCTGATTGCATGCATGGTGTTGAGCGTTTTGACGGCATGGGACGGTGTGTTGCGTTTTGTTGAGGAAAAGGTCGAGCTTTATTCCTTTGAGAGCGATTTTTCAAGCTCTTGGTATCTTGCATCCCTGCTCAATGCAGCGGAAAATGCTGTGTATGACGCCTATTACGTGACGTATCGCGAGGATATTGAAGAGGAGGCTACTACGACCGATCTCCCCATGACGGATGAAGCAGATCTTGGTGTGGAGGAGCAGATCAAGAAGCGATTGGAATCGCTACATAGTGCTGAGCAAATTGATTACTTTGTCCGGTGGAATGACAAGGTCTTTACCAACTGCGGCGTCGATGATGCAGACGTGCTGATGCAAAGGGAATTTTACTCTTATGTCGAAAGAGGCAGTGATGGATATTTTACGCGCAGAACCAATGCTATCAGAGCGGGAAGACCGTTGATTGAAAATATCAACGAGTATGACCGCACAAGCACAATTATCATATGCTGCAGCGTTAAGCCTGAGGTGGCAGCAGAGCTTCGCACAACGTGGGAAAGACAAGAGAGTATGGTCATAGATACGTTGGGCTTGACGCTTGCCTATGCCGCAGCCGTGCTGCTATTGTTGATTTACTTGCTTTCTGTGTGTGGAAAGAACAGAAAGGGCGAGTACCAAAATATGTGGCTTGACTATATCCCGTTGGAATTACAGCTGATATTAATTGCGGGAGCGGGTATAGGCGCAGTCGCATTATTGACGTATGTGCTTGACAAGTATGTGTCTGGTTATTTTTCGGACAAGCTGCTTTATCCTGTAGTCGGCGCCGTCACGGCACTTGCATCTCTGATCATGATTACCGCCTTGCTTAGTGTGGTCAGAAATATCAAGACCAAAAGATTTGTTGCATCCAGCTTTGTTTTGCAGACATTGAGAGGGACCTGGCTGCTTTTGAAGGCTATCATCAAGTGGACATACGGAGCAATCAAGGCCTTACTTTCGGCAGCGATTGGACTGCTGTGCAAAAAATCGGGCGTGCTGCTGGTGGTATTGCTGTTCCTTTATACCGCAGTGATCGGCATTTTGGGCGTCGGTACGGTGGTTACGCGGAACTGGACGCTTGAGGGTGTGCTGCTGTATTTGGTGGCATATACGCTTGCGGGTATGTTTTTGTTTTTGGTGGTATGTGCTTTTGTGGCATTTCGATCAAAAGAGCTTGATCAGATCAAAAAAGGCACTCGCGAGGTGCGAGGCGGAAACGTGTCGTATAAGATTCCAAGGCTTTGGTGGCCGGACATGAAGGAATTGGCAGCAAACGTCAACGAAGTTTCCCGGGGACTTGAGCAGTCGGTGTCTGCGCAGGTCAAGGCGGAGAGAATGAAAAGCGAGCTGATCACAAACGTATCACACGATCTTAAGACGCCCATTACGTCCATTATCAGCTATACCGAGCTGTTGTCAAATATGGAAGACCTGCCCGAGCAGGCAAGGGATTACGTTGCCGTCATTGCAAAAAAAGGCGACAGACTCAAACATCTGACGCAAGATCTGTTTGATATTTCCAAGGCACAGAGCGGAAATGAGGAAATTGTCATGGAGAAGCTTGACGTAGCGCTGTTGATCAATCAGGCGCTTGGAGAGCATGATAACGAGATACAGGGATCGGGACTGCTGTTTTGCACAGATGTAGCAAAAGAACTGTACGTTTGTGCCGACGGACGAAAGATGTCGCGCGTGATCGGCAATCTGATTGACAACATCTTGAAATATTCCTTGAAAAATACGCGCGTGTTTATTTGCGCGGCAGAAAAAGATGGGGATATCGTTGTGGAATTCAAGAACATTTCGGCATATCCGTTGAATTTTGACACTGAGGAAATTACGCAGCGATTTGTGCGTGGTGACGAGTCCAGAACCGAGGATGGAAATGGGCTGGGGCTTGCGATTGCCAAAAGCTACACCGAAATATGCGGTGGTGCGTTTGAGATCACTACGGATGGAGATATGTTTAAGGTGAGAATAAAATTCAAACCCCTGAATTGACTATTACCACGCAAAAACAAAATGACCAAAGAGCAGTACGCGCCTTTGTTTGATTGAGAGGATTTTCAAGCACTGCTGCAATCTTAAGAAGAACCCGAGGCAATCGCCTCGGGCGTTCTTTTTTTGACCTGCGTGCATTTGCAATATCGTATCATGGAATTGACACTCCGTGAAAACTGTGATATAATACCATTAAGAAAGGCGGTGGTGGCTTTGCAATACGTCATTTTTGATTTCGGTCAGGTGCTTGTGCGCTTTGAGCCGTCGTATATGGTTGGGAAATACGTGGATGACCCTGCGGAGGCTGCCATGCTGGCGCAGGTGGCGTTTGAACGCAAATACTGGGATAGATTGGACGCAGGCACGATCACGGATGCAGAAGTCGTGGAGGATATCAAGGCGCGCGTGCCGGAGCATCTTGGCGGCGCGGTTGAGCAGATCTACTACAACTGGATCTACAATATTCCCGAGATCGAGGGCATGCGGGAGCTGATTTTGCATCTGAAAACTACCTATGGCGTGCCCGTTTACTTGCTTTCCAACATTTCAACCTATTTTGCTGCACACTCGCACGAGATCCCCATCCTTTCCTTGGTGGACGGCTGCGTTTTCTCGGCGGTCTGCGGCTTGACAAAGCCCGATCCTGCAATCTTTGCGCATATTTGTGAGAAATTTGCGCTTGATCCCACCGCGTGCGTATTCGTGGACGACAAGGCTGAGAACGTGCAAGCCGCTCGGGAGATAGGCATGCAGGGCTACGTGTTTGACGGTGACGCAAAGAGGCTGAGGGCGTATTTTGACGAAATTTTGCAAGGAGGTATCTCATGAACCACCCCGACAAATATATAGCCAAGCGGTATGACACGCCCAACCGTTCGGCGGCATTTACCGATGCGGTGTATTGCAAGGCAGATGCGACGGGTGCGGATCTGCAGTCGGCGTGGCGCAGTCTTGATCCGCCCGCACCTGAGCTGATACCGCTTGTGGGCGAGATGCACGGGCACACCAATCTTTCGGACGGCAGACCCGATATTGACACCTATTTTCGCAATATCCGTGACCTTGCGGGCTTGGATTTCGCGGTGCTGACCGATCACGACCACGGCGGCGTGGGAAGACCTGCCTTGTGGGAGGGAGAGGGCGCGCTCTCCAAGTGGGATGTGATCAAGCAAAAGGCGGCAGAGTACTGCGAGCCTGGCAGATTTTCCACGTTGCTTGGCTACGAGCGCGACTCTTATCCCTTTTATAACAATTTGGTGCTGTATTTTCGTGATGCGGATGCCGAAATGGTACGCGGTGTGCGCGATGGAGAGATCACCGCAGCCGAGCTTGCCGCGCTGCTCGGGCGCGAGGACGTGGTCACCTGTCCGCACGATACCTATTCCTTTACCTCAAACGCCGATTTCTTGGCGTTACCCACAGAGCTGCACACGCCCTTTATTGAGGTGATCTCGCGCGGTGACGCAGCGGAATACATGGGCAATCCAGCGGGCGCGACTTACGCCTGCTGCGAGGGTGGTTTTTGGCAGGATGCCTTGCGTCGTGGCGCAAAAATGGGCGTCATCGGCGGCTCGGATGACCACAGCGGCATGAATGGGCGCGTTGACCCTGCGTTGCCCTATCCCGAAAAATATCCCGGTGTCACGGGTGTTTGGGCAAAAGAGAACACCCCTGCAGCCATTTTTGAGGCGCTCAAAGCCAAGCGCACGTTTGCATACATGATGGGCGAGAGCACGGGCGCGATGCGCGGCAGAATGGAGATCGATTTCAGAATCAACGGGCACTATATGGGCGAGGTGATCACGCGTCACGAGAGCCGAGATTTGCATATTTTCTATCGCGTCAAGGCTGACGTACCGCTAAGGCGCGTGACCTTGGTTAAAAATTGCCGCAATTACGTGGCACTTACGGCGGCGTCCGAGCTGATTTTGGACTATAAGCAAGAAACCGCGACCGATTCCTATTATTTGCGCGTCGAGCTTGCCGACGGCAGATTTGGCTGGACCTCGCCTATTTGGGTAATCAAGGAGAAGGAGATATGATCTTTGTAGGCGGGTTGGATTTATCAAACGAGGAGGTGTGTGTATGAGGTTTGAACGCGTGCATTTTAAGGGACAATTCCGTACGTATCAGCAGCGCGTGTTAGATCATGCGGACGACTATCTGCGTGACGGTCGCATCCATATCGTAGCGGCACCGGGCAGCGGTAAGACCGTGCTGGGACTCGAGCTGATCCGCCGCTTGGGAGAGCCTTGCATCGTGCTTTCCCCCACCACAGCCATTCGCCAACAATGGGGGGAACGCTTCCGCGACCTGTTTTTGGACGACGCTGCCGATTTTGAAGCGCTATATTCGTGGGATCTGCATCACGTCAGACTTTTGACCTCGATTACGTATCAGGCGCTGTTTACCGCAGTAGAAAAGCGTACTGCTGCCGAAGATGAGGACGGAGAGGACTGCTCGGATGTGGATGTGTTTGCCGCGGTCAAGGAGTTCGGCGTTAAAACCGTGTGTCTGGACGAGGCGCATCACCTCAAAAACGAGTGGCAGAAGGCGCTTGAAAAATTTATTGCCTCGCTTGACTCTGACGTGTGCGTCATTTCACTGACCGCCACGCCGCCCTACGATGCCGAGGGCTCGGAATGGGAGCGGTATCGTGATATGTGCGGAGAGATCGATGAAGAGATTTTTGTCCCCGAGCTGGTGGGACAGAGCACGCTGTGTCCGCACCAGGATTACGTATATTTCAATTATCCCGCAAGCGAGGAGATCGCAAGCTTTGCAGAGCATAAAAGCCGCGCGGCGGATGCGATGGAGGCACTTGGGGCGCTGCCGTTCTTTGCACCGCTGTGTCGGGAATTGAATGCCTGCCGTGATTACGAGGTGCTGTTTACCAATGCGGGCGAGTACGTGTCTCTTTTGGTGTTGCTGCGGCATTGGGGGTATGAGATCAATAAAAAGCTGACATTACAGCTGACCGCCAAGCGTGGGCTGCCTCGCTTTTCTGTGCGGCATGCTGAGAATGCGGTGCAGTTTTTGCTGGACGGTGATCTTTTGCAGGAGGAGCAAAAGGACGACGTGCTTGCGGTGTTGCGCAAGCATGGCGTATATGAAAAGCGCCGCGTGACGCTGGCTCTCGGCGAAGGTCTCAAACGCGCGCTGATCTCGTCGGTCGGCAAGCTGGAAAGCATCCGACAGATTGCGAACAGTGAGATCTCCTCCATGGGCGAGCAGCTGCGCATGCTGGTGCTGACCGACTATATCAAAAAGGAAACGCTTGGCAGGATCACCCAAACCGAACGTTTTCATTCGGTCAACGTGGTCAGCATTTTTGAAACGCTGCGCCGCGATCATCCCGACGTACCGATCGGGGTGCTGTCGGGCACGTTGGTCATTCTGCCGTGCGGGATCGATCTTTCGGGCATCAAATGCAAGGCGCAGGAAATCTCGGGCACGGGCTATTGCACCGTAGAGGTTGCAGGTGCAACGCACAAGGCGGTGGATTTTGTAGGCAAGCTGTTCGAGCAGGGCGAGATCCGCATCTTGGTGGGTACTAAATCTCTGCTTGGCGAGGGGTGGGATTCCCCGTGCATCAATACGCTCGTCCTTGCAAGCTTTGTTGGCAGCTTTGTGCTGTCCAATCAGATGCGCGGAAGAGCCATTCGAATTGATAAAAACAATCCCGAAAAGTCTGCCAATGTCTGGCATCTGGTTACGGTTGAGCCGGAGTATTTGTTCAAGGATAAGGAATCCGAACGTATTGCTGCGTATTTTGCGCAGGATCATAACGTACTTTCCTCGTATGATTACGAGGTGCTGACCCGCCGCTTTGACGCGTTTATGGGTCCCGATTACGAAAAAGAGACCATCGAGAGCGGTATTGAACGCCTGCGCATCATAAAACCGCCGTTTGACGAGAAGGGGATCGCACGTATCAATCCAGAGATGCTGACGCGTTCCCGCGACCGACGGGCGGTCAAGCAAGCGTGGCTTGGCGAGGTGGCGGACGGCAGCTTTGCCGTTGCGGTGGAGACCGAGGTGCCCAAGGAGGTCAAAGCCCCCGTGGCAACCTTTTGGAATTTTGCCCTGGCAGCTCTGCTTGCCGTGCTGCAGATCAGCCTGACGCAGGCATTCGTGCAATCGCTGTCTACGATCCGAACGCTGCCCGCACTTTTGCTGCTTCCGCTGATGGCAGTTGTGCCGTTTTTGATCTTTTTGGCACTCAAAAAGTTCTTTTTGCACATAAATCCCGCAAGATCGATCAAAACGTTAGGTGTTGCGGTATACAAAACCCTGCGTGATTGCGATCTGATCGCGCCCTCCGCCAAGGTGCATGTCCGCGAGGATAAGGATCTGGCGTGCGTGTCGCTGCAGCTGCGTAACGCCTCGATCCACGATCAGAACGTGTTTAATACGGCTATGGCAGAGCTGCTCTCACCCATTGAGAATCCACGCTACATCCTGATCTCGCGCAGCAGGCTCGGCTATCGCTACGAGCTTTCGTTTGCGTGCCCCTCTGTGATTGGCAAGAAAAGGGAATACGTGGAGATATTGGCAAGCAGACTCAAGGGAAGCACGGGCAATTTCGAGCCGGTGTACGCCCATCGAGAAGAGGGTAGAAGGCTGATTTTGCGGTGTCGCAAGCGCTCGTATATCACCGCAAACCAAAGAGTGATCGACAAAAAGTATAAGGTCTCGCATTGGAAGTAATCAAAGGTTACTTCTTTCATTGAAGGCATTGCCCGATTGGGGGCATTTGACAAGATACTAAAAAACGGAGGAATAACATGTACACCAAGCACAAATGGGAGAGTGACAAGTATTTCAATTTTCATTACGTGGTGAATTTGCCAAGCGATTATGACCAGAGCCGGGCATATCCGCTGGTATTCTTTTTGCACGGTGCGGGTGAGCGAGGAGAGGATCTTGACGTCGCGAGCCGTCACGGATACATGAAACACGTTCGCGAGTGCGGCGCGGAGTATCCGTTTATCTTCGTGGCACCGCAATGCCCCGATAACAAGTACTGGGGCTGCTATACCGAGTCTTTGTTGGCATTTTTGGATGACATTTGCGAGAATTTGCCGGTTGACCGCGACAGAGTGTATCTGACAGGCCTTTCCATGGGCGGCACGGGTACTTGGATGCTGGCAATGGCTGCACCCGAAAAATTTGCCGCCATCGCGCCCATTTGCGGCAGCGGCATCTATTGGCTCGCCTACGTGCTCAAGGACGTGCCGGTGCTTGCGTATCACGGCGACTGCGACGAGATCGTGCCTGTCATGGACAGCGTACAGATGGTCAGATCGGTCAACAGACACGGCGGACAGGCGCAGGTCAAGATTTTGCACGGCGTGGATCACGATGCATGGAACGTAGCCTATGCGGGCGACGAGCTGTATACGTGGTTGCTCTCGCACAAGCGTAAAAAGGACTAAAAGGGGAGTTGAGCATGCCGAAATACACGCTTTACGGTGACGGAATTCACGATGACACGGCTGCGATCCAGGAGTTGATCGACTCGGGGCTTTGCGAGGTGCATTGCCTGCGCCAAGGGTCTGCTATCTGATCTCTGCGCCCTTGGTCATTCCGTCAAATTTCAAGCTCAAGCTGCCGCGATATGCCCATATCAAGTTAGCGGACGGCTCCAATTGCTTTATGCTGCAAAACAAGGTGGTAGACAAGCCCGAGAGCAGATTGCGCGATTTTCTGTTCCCCTTGCACAAGGAGATCTGGAAATTTTACGATCTGTATTCGCCCGAGGAGGCGGATTGCTGCCACGATTTCGAGATCGAGGGCGGCATCTGGGATTTCAACAACCAAGGACAGGACCCCAATCCCATCTACACGTGTCAGTTTGACGAGCGGAATTATCTGGGGCACACCATGTTTTTCTATAACGTGCGCAACTTCAGACTGTCGAATATGACCTTCAAGGACCCTGCCAATTATGCGATCATGATCGATACGGGGTCGTATTTCACGATTGAAAATCTTGTGTTTGACTTCAATTTCGGAAATCCCATCGCATCCAATATGGACGGCGTGCATCTCAACGGCAACTGTCACTTTGGCGTGATCAAAAATCTGCAGGGCGCATGCTATGACGACCTTGTCGCGCTCAACGCGCACGAGGGCTCGGGCGGTGACATTACCAATATTGAGATCGACGGCATTTTTGCACAAAATTGCCATAGTGCCGTGCGACTTCTGACCGTCAATCACCGCATTGCGCACATCACCATCTCGCGCGTGTTCGGCACGTATTATCAGTACTGCATCGGGCTTACCAAGTATTATCCAGGAGAGACGACAGGCTGCTTTGATGCGATTGCCCTGCGTGATATTCACGCCGCCAAATCCGAGCGATTGCCTATCCAAGAGGCGCACATGGGGGACAAGAGCTATCATTTTCCGCTGATCTGGGCGCAGGAGGAGGTTGTGATCAAGCACCTGAGCATAGAGCACTTGCACCGCCGCGAGCACGTCAACCCCATTGATACCGTGCGCATCGAGCCGCGCGCCTTTGTGCGCGAGCTGAATATTTGCGATCTGACCGTGGAGAATTTCACGGAAAGCGATTGCGCTAAGGTGGTCAACCTTGGCAAGATACACGCCCTGCGTGCAGAATGCCTTGAGGAGTGCGACATTATCAACCGCGGAACGATCGAGCACTTGATCTGCCAATAAAGTCAATATAACACCTCTTACGGACTTGCGCCGTAAGAGGTGTTTTTGCACTCTCCAAAAATCAACCAACGGTTGTATTTGAATATCTGATTTTTCTCTTGCAATCACAAATGCTATGTGCTATAATGAAAACAGAAATGCAAAAGGGAGGCGCCTATGTCCGCAAATCAGTTGAATACGAATACGATAGGGGAGTATATCCGTCTGTACCGCAAGCAAAAGGGAATGACGCAGGAGGCTTTGGCGCAGGTACTGAACGTATCCGCGCAAGCCGTTTCCAAATGGGAAACGGGGCAAAGCATGCCGGATATCGGCTTGCTGCTGCCGCTATCCAAGGCGCTGGGCATTGGCGTGGGCGAGCTGCTTGGCGGCAACCGCAGGCAGGAGCTTGAGAAAAAGTTTCAAAACAATCTGGGTTTTGGCGAGGAGCATACCCTGCTTGTGGCCTTGGAGGCACTGGAGGAGTATCCCGATGACGAAACTTTCCTTTACCGCCGCGCCTGCGATGAGCTGTTCCTCGGTGAGCGCGACGTTGCGGAGCGCCCGGGTAATTTCTATTATTTAGACGGTGCGGTGCGGCATTTTGAACAGCTGCACAATCAGTATCCTGAAAATGAAACCTACACCACCATGCTGATACGTGGATATCGCGCCCGTGGGCAGATGGAGGAGGCGGAAAAGCTGGTCAGAACCTTAAAGGATCCCGTCAATAAGACAGCGGTGTTGCTGGGCGAGGACAAACGCCGCCATCAGCAAAGGGAAATCTGTGAGCAGACGCATAAGCTGTGCGCGTCGCTTTTGCAGTATAATACTCCAGAGTCTCTGCAGGCGTACCACGTCATTACGCAAACGCTGCTTGGCGAGGATCTTACGTATCTTGAAAGTCATTGGGGTTCGTACGCACAGCAAGCAGAACTGTGCCGCAAATCGGGGGACACCGAGGGCTTTGTGGCTGCGCTGACCACGGCTTACGAGCTTGCCAAGCAATACGATTCGCTCAAACGCGGCATCACGCCCTGCAAGGCTGTACTGTTTGATCTATTGACCAATGAGGTCAGATTGCACGGTAATTTGTACGGACTTTTGGACAACCAGATGCATCTGCTCGAGGACAGTGCGACCGATGATCTCAAAAAACGCATCGTGGATGAGCAGGTGACGTACCATCCGCTCTTGCGGCATGAATGGATGGCGTACTATAAGTTTTGCAGAGAGTACGCGTGCGGACCTACCTGGAACAATTATAGCACGCAGTACGATTATGAGATCGATTACAATAAAGTAATCAGAAATTTTCGTTTTCGCGGCTATTTTGATGCGCAGATGCACGAATATGACCGCGCCCTTGTGGAACGCTTGGTCGAAGGGGGCACCATGACGGGATACTGCGCATATTACGGAAACGACATTCTTGCGTATATCAACTGCAAGGACAAGGAAAAGTATTTCGCGCTCGGCATATCCGAACAGGAGCGCGCCATTCCCACCGCCCCCGAGGGTAGCAAGATCCTTGCCATTGTGGATATGCTGATCGCCCCCGCGTTTGTAACAAGCGGCATTGGGGAAAAGCTTTTGGACTATGCGCTGGAGCAAGCCAAGAAAAAGGGGTACACGCACGCAGAGGTGTACGTGATCGAGGTGACCGAAGGGCTGAAATACCCCGATCAAGCGGGTATTGAGGCGGTTATGGAAATGTATCGGCAAGCAGGTTTCCAAATGATCCGTAACTTGTCGGATCACGCACGTCGCGGCATGCGGCACTATATCATGCAAAAATACCTTGACGATCCGGAATTTGAGGCAAGGGCAACCCGCTTTACCTTTGGCGATTACGTTGTGGACGTGGACGTGCAAAAGACGCGCGAAATCTATCAGACCCTGACGCCGGTGACTTCGCGCTGCAAGTGCGATTATTGCGCAAATTACGAGAAAGTCGTAGATAGGCTGCCCACGCAGGTGCGTGATTTCTTTGATAGCTTGGGTGTGGATCTGACCAAGATCACCGAAAGCGTTTTGTATAACCGCAATCGAGACGGGAGCGCACATTACGGCGGATGGCTGCACGTTTGCGGCAAGGTGGTCAAGGGCAAGGAGGATTGCGAGCATACGATCACTCTGCGACCCGGGGAGGCTTACGGGGTAACCGAGGATTTCAAGGTGTGGTTTAGTGAGGAGTGCCTGATGACCGAAAAGGAGTTTGACGCGCCCGTCATGCAGATCGATTTTGAAACCGACCTGCCGTGGGTACTGGACAAAAAAATTTTGCAAGAGCTACCGTTGGGAGGTAAGATATGAAAAGAAAAGAGTTATTAGCGATTGCTGAGCAATTTTCCGCATACGAAGCACAGTTTTCCGATGAGAAGGAAAGCTTTGATATTATCAATCCGTTTGGGAAGGAGCCGATCTTGGTAGAGTGCGAGGGGGAAGACCCCGATCCTGCATATATCGTGTGCTTTTCCTTCTTTCACACGCATCTTGATGAGGTTGAACAGGTGATCGCGTACGTGCGCGACATTGTGGAAGGCAAGAGGCTTGTTATCGGATTCTTCAAGGACGGTCGATGGAGCATGAGCGCCGATCTGGATGAGCAAGAGCAGCTGGACCTGTCTTATACAGGTTTGTCCAAGCGTATGCACATGGGGCGTTACGGCAAGGATTTGCCTTACGGCGACCACAGGGAGCTGATCGAGGTGGCAGATTCCTTTTGCGTCAGAGGCTGGGCGCAAAATACTGATTTTGATGCGAAATTTGTGCTTGATGAGCACGGGAACGTAACCATTCAAAAATGTGATGTTTAAATGCACCTGAATATTCTCCCCCTCAAGGCGATTACCTCGAGGGGGTTTTTTCAAATATCTCTCTCTTTTATCTTGACTTGAGATTGAGTCCGTGATAAAATATTATTTTAGAAAGCTTTGTCTTCAGGAGGAATCACATGACAACAAAGGCATATTTTAACGGGGAAATAGGGAACATGGACGAGATGGTCATTCCGCTGTCCGACCGTTCTGTTTTTTACGGTGATGCGGTGTATGATGCCGTTTTGGTGCTGGGCAAAAAGCCTTTTGCGCTGGGTCTGCACCTTGACCGCCTTTACAGAAGCTGTGAGCTGACCGATATCGCGTTTACCATGCCCAGAGAAAAGCTTTTGGAGGAAATCGATCGCTTGCTTGCTGCGTCCGAGGGTGAGTCGCTGATGCTGTATTTGCAGGTCACGCGCGGAGCTGCACCCCGTAAGCACGAATATCCTGCAGGCGTCTCTCCCAACCTGATCATGTTTGCTTCTCCCATAAACGTTGCTCCCAAGGACAAAAGAGCGTCACTTTTGAGCATTGAGGACATGAGATTTCAGTACTGCAATATCAAAACCACCAATCTGATGCCCAACGTGTTTGCCTCCGAGAAGGCGACCCGTGCAGGCGCGACCGAGGCGCTTATGCACAGAGGCGAGCGCGTGACCGAGGGCGCGCACAGCAGCATTTTGATGATCAAGGACGGTGTGGTTGTCATGCCGCCGCTTGACGAGCTTGTGCTTCCGGGTATTACAAGAAGGGTATTGCATGACGTCTGCGATAAAAACGGCATCCCCGTAGCGGTTCGCGCATTTACGGTGGATGAGATCATGCACGCTGACGAGATCATCCTTTGCAGCACGACCAAGAATATTTTGTACGTGTATGACATCGACGGCACACCCGTCGGCGGTAAGGATCAGGCGCTGGCGCAACGGCTGCAGGCGCTGTTTCTTGACGAGGTATACAAGGAAACAGGCGTGCGCATATAATATGACGCTTGCCTGCGGTTAAATTTGAAAAAATCTCCCCGAATGGTAAAAAATATTCGAGAAACCTATTGACTTTCACCCTACGTCAAAGAGTATAATGGGCGCGAAGGGAGCTGATGTTGTGCGAATTAAAGAGGTTTGCGAGAGAACGGGCTTGACCGACCGCGCCATACGCCTGTACATGGAGAACGGCTTGGTCATACCAAAGCAGGAAAGCAATTATATGGGGAGATGCTCGTATACGTTCAGTGAAGAGGATGTGCGCATTCTGGAGGCTGTGGCCACCCTGCGGCGTGCGGATTTTTCGATCGCTGATATTGTAAAAATGAAAGAATCCCCCGAGAGCTTGCCTGATATCGTGGCGCGACACCGCCAGAAGATTGCAGAGGATATTGAAGCCAAGCAAAATATTCTTGTGTCCTTGAAGCACTATGATGCGCAGTCGCAAAACGACTATTACGCTCTTGCCCACGCCATTGGCACGTCGGCTTCCCGTAATTCGATACCTAAGGAGGATTCGGGAATGAATTTCAAGGATTTCAAAGCTATGCTGCAAAAACGCATCCCCGCGCTGATCGCGCTTGTGTTGATGCTGCTGTCGGTGTTTTACGTTTCTGTGCTTGGGATACGGACTGCATTTGCAAACGTATCGGTTGCACAGGGGGGCGGACACGCGATCGAGTATCAATGGAGCTTGGCTGCTGCGTCGGAGCATTGGATGATTTTGCTTGCTGCCGTGGCACTTTTGGGAGGCGTGGCAGCGCTGATCGTGTATCTCGCAGGTGGCAAACGCTATTGGCTGATCGTTTTGGGCGCGTTAGGCGCGGCTTCGATCGCTTGCTTGCTCTTGATGCCTGCGGCTGATCGTGAGACTTGTTACTTTTTTGAATTTTTAGCTTATCGTGGCTCGTTCATATGGCAGATTTTCGGTAAGGTTCCGGAATGGATTGTCAAGGCGGCGAAGTTTGTGCCCATCGTAGTGGGTATGGCATTGTCCGCGGTTGGATTTGTGTCCGATCGAAAGCTGAATCAGGACTAAACTGTGTTTTTATAAGAGCCCGAGGCAAGCGCCTCGGGCTCTTTGCGTGTATGCGCATGACTTGACAGGGGAACTTTGCCGTGGTATAATGAAATCAAACGATGTCGCCCGGGAAAAAGGGACAAAGCCCCACAATCCCGACGATTTTCTCACGCTTGTGTGCAGATTGCCAAAGCTGCACATACTATGAAAAAAGGACGGTGAGCGTATGCAAAAAATTTTTGATGCAGTAGATAAGCATCGTGCGCTGATATGCGATGCAGAACGGTATATTTGGGCAAACCCCGAAACGGGATACAAGGAATACAAGACCTCTCTGTATATGGCGCGCCAATTTGAGGCGCTTGGATATGACGTGATCCAAGCGGACGGCATCACGGGCTTTTACGCGCAGCTTGATACGGGCAGGGAAGGCCCCGAGCTGCTGGTGCTTGGTGAGCTGGATTCTATCATTTGCCCAACGCACCCCGAGGCTGATCCGCAGACGGGAGCGGTGCATTCCTGCGGTCACAACGCGCAATGCGCTGCGCTGTTAGGCATTGCCGCTGCGCTCAAAGAGCCTGGCGTTTTGGAGGGCTTGAGCGGCAAGATCCGCCTTTGCGCTGTGCCTGCAGAGGAGCTTTTGGAGCTGGAGTACCGCAGCTCGCTCAAGGCGCAGGGAAAGATCAAGTACTATGGCGGCAAGAGTGAATTTTTGTCGCGCGGCTATTTTGACGGCGTGGATCTTGCATTCATGGTGCACACCTCGCACGTGTATGCCGTGGACGGCGGCTCTGTAGGCTGCATTGCCAAGAATATTGTGTATAAAGGACGCGCGGCACACGCAGGCGGAGCGCCTTGGGAGGGCTGCAATGCGCTTTATGCGGCAAATTGCGGCATCAATGCGGTCAATGCCATTCGCGAGACCTTCAGCGAACCTGAGCAGATCCGCGTGCATCCCATCATCACGCACGGTGGCGATATGGTCAACGCCATTCCCGAGACCGTGCGCATGGAAAGCTACGTCAGGGGCAGCTCGTTTGACGCCATCGTGCAGGCAAACCGCAAGGTCAACCGTGCGCTGAGCGGTGCTGCGCTTTGCTTGGGCGCAAACGTGGAGATCATCGATATTCCCGGCTATGCACCTCTGCTCAACGATGCAGGTATGGTGCAGGTGGCAAAGGATGCCTTTGCGCTGGTTTGCCCGGGTGAGCAGTTCTATCACCTGCCCGCGATGGGTACGGGTAGCACGGACATGGGAGATCTTTCCTGCATCATGCCCGTGGTGCATCCCTATGCAGGCGGTGCGACAGGCAAGAGCCACGGCAACGATTACAGGATCGCGGATGCCGAGCGCGCTTGCGTGACCAACGCCAAGTGGCAGCTTGCCATGATCAAGCTGCTGCTCTCGGACGGAGCGGCAAGAGCCAAGCAGATCGTGGCGGACTACAAGCCGCGCTTTGACTCTAAGCAAGCCTATCTTGCCTACGTGGATGCGCTGAACGCCAAGGGCGACCGCATTACCTATTGCGAGGGCGGCACAGCGACTGTGAAAATTTAATGAAAGCAAAAGGGCTGTCGCGGCAGCCCTTTTCGTTTGGCGTAAAAAGCTTGGCACAAACGAAATCAACCCACACTCTCCTTGACACATCTTGTCTTGTATGCTATAATTGATCCATGAAAGGCGGTGGCATTATGATCGATATCCATTCTTATATGAGTCTTTTTTGTGCAGCATTGGAGCGCACCTTTGCAAATCGCGTGTGGTTTGTGGGCTTGCAGGGCAGTTACGCGCGCGGCGAAGCGACCGCGCAGAGCGATATTGACGTGGTTGTGATTCTGGATGCGCTGGATGCAGCGGATTTGCAGACTTATCGCGCAATGTTGGATACCTTGCCGCACAGAGAACTGATCTGCGGCTTTGTTTCGGGCAAGGATGAGCTTTTTGGCTGGGAGCCCTCGGATCTGTTTCAGTTTTATCACGATACCACGCCCATTCTGGGCAGCCTGGACGCGCTGCTGCCGTCCATCGATGATGCGGCGGTCGATCGCGCGATCAGAATAGGCGCGTGCAATATTTACCATGGCTGCGCGCACAATATGCTGCACGGGCGTAGCGAGGAGATGCTTTGCGGATTGTATAAATCTGCGTCGTTTGTTGTGCAGGCAATTGCCTATAAGCAAACCGGGCGTTACGTGCGCAGCCAACAGGAGCTGCTTTGCGTGGTCGAGCCCGAGGAGCAGGGGATTGTCAAAACCTTTTTGCATCTTAAGAACGGTGGCAAGGTGGATTTTGATCCCATGTCCGAGGCGCTGTTTGCATTCGCAGGAAAGTGGATCAAAAAAATTGAAAAAATATAAAATTTTTTCAAAACAGGCGAACTTTTCGCATGTCCTGCTTGTTATGTAGAGTAAAGCCCCTTGAAAAGGAGAGAAACATGAAAAGATTTTTGACTTTGACGCTTTGCCTGCTGCTGTGCGTGACCGCCTTTGCTGGGTGTGAAGCGAGTAAGGAGCAACGAGAGACCAAAAAAACGTTCAAGACAGCAGTGCAGCTCTTGGAGAACGGCAAAACGCAGGAGGCGTACGATGCTTTTTTGACCATCAAAGATCATCCCGAGGCGGCGGAGTATCTTTCGCACTTTGTGTTCCGCTATGCGCGCATGACCACCAAGGAGAACTCCGAGAGTACCGAATCCGTTTATGAATACGATCAATACGGCAGAGTGACAAAGATCGAAAAAACCATAGATAACGGGATCTGGGACCCCTATACCGAGGTTACTCTGTACGAATACGACGAGAAAAACCGCGTGATCCGATACAATCATGCTTCCTATGAATACGATGAAAACAACAATATCATCAAGGTGACAGAGGCGGGCGGTAAGACTGCCGAGTTTATTTATGACGAACAGGGAAACAGGATCCACGAAACCTACACAACTGCATACGGTGAGGAATATATGTATTATTCTCACGAATATAACGAGCATGGCGACGTGGTTTGGACCGAGAAAAATGACGTGTTTTTTGCAGGAAAAATGACCTTTACGTATGAGTATCAGTATGACCAAAACGGACGCATGATCCAAAGGGTGAGCGGTACCGCGACAGACAAGTGGGAATACGACGAGCTTGGCAGAGAGACCCGATATGAACGACAGCAGGACAACGGCTACTCCTATTATTTCATTCAAACCACCAAGTATGACGCGTACGGCAACGTTGCCGAGCGCACGACTGAAAAGCCCACAAATCTGCCAATCTATCCGGTCGATAGAAACGTCTATACGTATGAGCGCGATTACAACAATTTCGGCGTGATACTGTGGGAGAAGTACTTTGAGGACGACTATCTGTTGCGTACCACCAACTATTACGATTTTACGATATACTACACCCCCTACGGTGAGCCTGAAATCCCCGAAGAGTATTTGGGCCTGGGTGCTTAATAAGTGATACTGTGTGTACAAATTTTCCCCGTGTTGATTGACAACACGGGGAATTTGTGTTATACTGTATCTTGTAAAAATTTGTATTTCTGAAAGGAAGAATATTTATGAAACTCAGAGTTGCAGAGATTGGTATGGGCGGCATCAGCGGCGTGCACGTGTCCGCATGGAACCGTATGGAGGACGTGGAGCTTGTTGCAATTTGCGACATTCGTCCCGAGATGATGGACCGTTACGACGGCCAGACCACCGCACGCAAATACACCGATTTTGACGAGATGCTGGCAAACGAGCAGATCGATATTCTGGATATCACGCTGCCCACCTACTTGCACGTGGATTATGCCATCAAGGCAATGGAGAAGGGCATTCACGTTGTGTCCGAAAAGCCGATCGCGCTGCACCGCGAGGACGTTGCACGCGCTTACGACACCGCAAAGAAGAACGGCAAGTGCTTCATGATCGCGCAGGTACTGCGCTGGTGGCCCGAGTACGTATATCTCAAGGACAGCATTGATTCCGGCAGATACGGTAAGCTGGTCAGCGGTACTATGACCCGTGTGGGTGCAATCCCTGTTGCAAGCTGGGATAACTGGATGAAGGACCCCGAGCGCAGCGGCATGGTTCCTTTCGATCTGCACATTCACGATCTGGACTTCCTGATCTATACCCTTGGCAAGCCCGAGGTTGAGCACGTATTCCACGGCATGGATTACATGCACGCAGTATATAACATGGGCGGCGCGCGCATCGCTTGCGAGGCTGCTTGGTTCCACGCTCCCGTACAGTTCTCGGCAACCTTCCGTATGCAGTTTGAGCATGCCGTGCTGGAGTTCAACGGCATGGGACTCAAGATCTACAAGGAAGACTGGACCACGCAGGATATGAACTCGGGCAGTGCCATCGAGGAGGGCTGCTACGTGCCCCAGTCGGATGGCTACTACAACGAGCTGCGCTACTTCGTGGATTGCGTCAAGGCTGGCGAGTTCCCGGAGATGGTCAAGCCTGAAGAGCTTGAAGCTGTTATCGATACCATCAAAGAGGTTTACGCTTCCAAATAATTGCAAGGAGCATGACATGAAAAGACGCTTGACAAGTGTTATGATGCTTATGCTGGCTGTCGTGATGCTGTTTTCGGCATGCACGCCCATACCGGATCCCGTTGTACCGGGAACCGAGGCAGGCAGCGAGGTTGAAATCGAAAGCATGACCGAGGAGCAAACCTCGGAGCCTATGGAAACCGATCCCGAGAGCACTGAGCAAGTTACCACCGAGCCTGAAACGTCCACCGAGGAGCAGACCACCGAGCCCACCGTTCCTGTTGACCCTTTGGCGCAGTATGAGCTTGGATACGGCTCGAGCATGGATATGTCGGCGTATGACCCCATTCCCGAAAAGCAGCTGCCCACAGCTGCCGATGACGATCCCGCTATGCTGCTCTGGTTTGACCACATTACAGAAAAGGTGGACAGATACACCATCGTGCGCGATGGCGATCCTACCTACGTCATACAAATGGGCAAAAACGAGATGGAGGGATGTCAGTTCTTTATCCATTCTCCCACCGAGAGAAAGATCACGGTCAAGATCTCGGACTTCACCAATGCAAACGGTGATACCTTAGCCACCGAGCTTGGCGTGGAATACTACGTGGAAGACGGCTACGTGGATATGAAATTCCCGGGCAATCCCGTATATCCCGATGCTGTTGTGCCGTATGAGGCGTATATCTCCAAGACCGAGGGCGGCAACTACGAGGAAGGCGCTTGGGTAAGCGTTGGACCTTACTCCTACAAGCCTTGGGAGCCTGACAAGTACCCCTATCGCGATACCTCGCGTGCCTTTGTGGTGCAGGCAATTACCACACCCGATTCCGTGCCCGGTGCTTACGTGGCAACGGTTGAGATTTTTGATGCGGAAACGGGGAAGTGCATTAAGATGGCAAACGTTTATACCTACGTGTATGACGTAACGCTTTCCGAGGAAACCGCACTTGATACCACGTTCTTAATTTGGCAGAACAAGATTTTGGAGCAGTATGAAAACTTCGGTTTTAACGCGTCCCACTACGATATTCTCAAGGCTACCGCAGATTTTCTGCTCAAATACCGCATTACCCCTACGGGCACGTTGGATTTTGGCACGGATTGGCTGAAAAATCCGCGCGTGACCACCATCCGCGTAACCGCCAAGGAGCAGTATGACGCGCTCAAGGATGATCCCATTCTTGCAAGCAAGATGTACTTCTACGGTCAGGACGAGCCCGGTGTGTCGCGTCCGAATATCGGAGACCCTACGGGTAAGAACAGCGTGACCAAGCTCAAGGAAGAGGCAGAAATGCTGATCAATGATTGGGGCTGGACGGATTACCGCATGGTTTCGCCGTTTGAGATGAATATTACGTACACCCTGTACGGCGCAAAGGATCAGATCGACTTTATGTCCAATTACGTCAATATCTGGTGTCCCAAGTTCTTCTGCTTTACCCCCAGAGTGCTGGAGAAAACGCCGGGTGCGCTATTCACGCACACCGCCAAGCAGGATAAACGCTTTGGCGAGTTTGAGGAGCGCATTAAGGGTTACATCGGGGAAAAGGGAGGCGACCTTTGGGCATACGTTTCCTGCGTGCCCGCGTATACCGCACCGTATCAGAACATTCTGCTGTATAGCGACGGCACCGAAGCGCGCACTATGTTCTGGACCTGCTATGAGCTTGACGTGACAGGCTTCCTTTACTGGCACGTTGCCAATTACGAGGGCGTTGGCGGCAACACCTTTACCATGCGCTGCCCGTTCCCCAAGGAAGGCCCGGGTGACGGCATTCTGATCTATCCCGGCGCGGTGTACGGTCAGCTTGATCCCATTCCTTCGCTGCGCTTGATCTGCATGCGCGAGGGCATAGAGGACTATCAGCTGCTCTCCATGTTGGAGGACGCCAAGGGTGAGGACTACGCCAAGGAGCTGACCCACCACATCGTGACCAGCACCATTACCTATACCGAGGATGATGACGTTGTTTACAACGTGCACTCCTATCTGCTGCGCGCTTTGGAGCAGGCGCAGTAATCTGATTAGATCACAAAGCCCGAGGCGGTTGCCTCGGGCTTTACTATGCATAGGGAATTGTGCATCTTATTTATGAAATGTCGGATCATCCGTGCGTTCCAACAGATAATCCACGGAAACGTTAAAATAATTGGCAATCATGATCAGCTCGTTAATGCCTGGCTCGCGCTCTCCGGTTTCGTATCGGCTGATCGTGTTTTGATTGGTGTTCAGATCAAGTGCAAGTTTGAGTTGGGAAACTCCTTTGGATTTTCTTAATTCTCTAAGTTTCATTTTTCATTCCCCCCCTTGACATTATTATCCCATAATGGTATAATAAAAATATCCCGATATGGGATATTTTGTGTTATATTAAGGAGAAGAAAAATGTTCGGTAACTCTAATCAGATTAAGAGAAACCAATACAACGTTGCAAGAGTCAATGTGTTGTCGGTTGTTATTTTTACGTTGATCAACGTGGTGCTGTGCCTGCTTGGCATGGACTCGTATTTCCTGTTCTCGGCAATCGTGCCGTACTTTATTGCATCGATCGGGGCACTTTGGGGAGGTCTCTATCCGCCCGAATATTATGCCGATCTGGAAATCACCGAGGCAGACTTCATGTCCACCGGCTTTGTGGTGGCGTGTGCGGCAGTTGCGATTTTTATGATTGCGCTGTATTTTATTTGCTGGCTGCTTTCCAAAAAGCACGTAGCGTTTATGATCGTAGCACTTGCGCTGTTTGCTATTGATACTATCCTGATGCCCGTTTTGTTCGGCATTTCCTTGGATTGGATTTTGGACTACGTGTTCCACGCATGGGTGCTGGTATCGTTGGTCATCGGTATTGTGTATTATTTCAGAAATCGCGCGTAATTTAAGCATATCAAAGAGCCCGAGGCGGTTGCCTCGGGCTTTTTTGAAAAAAGAAAACCACGCGATAGTCGCGTGGTTCAATAGAGGCTCTGCCGATGAGAGGAAATCCTCCAAATATGGTATAATTAGTTTGACCTGCCAGTCAAAGTAAAAAAACATATTTGGAGGATTTATCTATG
>JAZOLE010000080.1:0-4594 GCA_045652835.1 Eubacteriales bacterium
TCCGGCGTGTTTTTGTGCAACGGTGCACCCTGCCCCGGAAACTGTGACCGCGATGCAAATTCTGCCCGCAAAAAGACGATAGCGGCAAGCATTCTCGCCGCACATAACACCGATACAAGTAACGACCAAGACGTTCTGAAAATCCGTTTTGACGCCTTGATTTCTCACGATATTACCTACGTTGGCATCATTCAGACCGCGCGCGCATCCGGTCTTGAAAAATTCCCCGTGCCCTACGCGCTGACCAACTGTCACAATTCGCTTTGCGCGGTGGGTGGCACCATCAACGAGGATGACCACGTTTTCGGTCTTTCCGCTGCCAAAAAGTACGGCGGTATTTACGTGCCCGCCAACCAAAGCGTTATCCACTCTTATGCAAGAGAGCAGCTTGCATTATGCGGTGGCATGATCCTGGGCTCCGACTCCCACACCCGTTACGGTGCTTTGGGTACTATGGCGGTTGGCGAGGGCGGCCCCGAGCTTGTCAAGCAGCTGCTCTCGAACACCTATGACATTCCCGCACCCGAGGTGGTACTGGTCTACCTGACAGGTGCGCCCCGTCGCGGCATCGGCCCGCATGACGTTGCTCTTGCCCTTGTCGGTGCTGCATTCCCCGGTGGATTTGTCAAGAACAGAATTCTTGAGTTTGTCGGCCCCGGTGTGGCAAACCTCTCTATGGATTTCCGTAACGGCATTGACGTCATGACCACCGAGACCACCTGCCTTTCCTCGATCTGGACTACCGACGAGGTGACCAAGGAATTTTACGAGACTCACAACAGAGGCGAATATTACGCACCTCTTGCACCCGAGGACGGCGCATATTACGATCGCATGATCGAGATCAAGCTTGACGAGGTTGAGTCTATGATCGCCCTGCCCTTCCACCCCTCCAACGCATACACCATTCATGAATTTCAAGCGCGTGCTGCCGAGCTGCTTGCAGGCGTGGAAGCCGAGGCAGCGCAGCTGTTCCCCGGTGCACCGCTCTCCCTGACGGGCAAGGTGGACGCGCAGGGCGTGCACGCCGATCAGGGCGTGATTGCAGGCTGTGCGGGTGGCATGTTCGAATCGATCTGCGAGGCGGATGCCATTCTGAAGACGGGCGACGTGGGTGACGGTGCCTTCTCGCTCTCGGTTTACCCCACCAGCATTCCCGTATCCCTCGAGCTGACTCGTCAGGGCGTGAGTGCAAGTCTGCTTGCGCAGGGTGCGGTCATCAAGCCTTCGTTCTGCGGTCCTTGCTTCGGTGCGGGTGACGTGCCTGCCAACAACGGACTTTCCTTGCGCCACACCACGCGTAACTTCCCCAACCGCGAGGGTTCCAAGCCCGGTGAGGGACAGATCTCCTGCGTAGCCCTTATGGACGCAAGAAGTATTGCTGCAACCGCGGCAAACGGCGGTGTGATCACGGCTGCAACCGATATTGATTACGATTACGCGCCCCTTTCTTATCAGTTTGACGCTTCCCCCTACCAAAAGCGCGTGTACAACGGCTACGGCAACCCCCGGCCCGAGACCGCTTTGGTCATGGGTCCCAATATCACCGACTGGCCTGCACAGTACGCACTTGCAGACAATCTGCTGCTTGAGCTGGCAGCCGTCATTCGTGACCCCGTTACCACCACCGACGAGCTGATCCCCTCGGGCGAAACCTCGTCCTACCGCTCCAATCCCCTGCGTCTTGCAGAATTTGCGCTCTCGCGCCGCTGCCCCGAGTACGTTGGCAGATCCAAGGCGATTGCCGCACAGGAAAAAGACCGCAGAGCAGGCACGGTGTCCGATAAGCTTTGCGCAGCACTGTCTGCCGTGGGTGACGCGGACGCGCTGGCACAGAACACGCAGTTTGGCTCTTGCCTGTTTGCAAACAAGCCGGGTGACGGCTCTGCACGCGAGCAAGCGGCATCCTGCCAAAAGGTGCTGGGCGGCTTTGCCAACATTTGCTACGAATTTGCAACCAAGCGTTACCGCTCCAACTGTATCAACTGGGGTATTCTCCCCTTTACCTTGGATGCAAACACGCCCTTCCCCTATTCCGAGGGCGACTTTGTGTTCGTGCCCGACATCAGAGAAAAGCTGATGGCAGGCTGCGAGCAGTTTGATGCGACCGTGATTTGTGCCGACGGCACAACCGCTCCGCTGACTTTGTACGTCAAGGGCTTGACCGAGAATGAAAAGCAGATCATTCTGGACGGCTGCCTGATGAACTACTACGCAAACGGACGCAAGTGATATGTACACGGGAGATTACAAATACGCCATAAACGCCATGGGCGGAGCGCATCTGCCGCCCGACGAGCACGTCAAGCTCTTGCAAGAGGTTGGCTGGGACGGTTTTTTCACAGGCTGGAACGCTGAGAAAACACCGCTTTGGAAAGCAGCTGCAGATCGGTACGGCATGCTTTACACCTCCATCCACGCGCCCTTTAACGGTGCAGCAATCATGTGGCAGGACGGCGAGACTGCCGAGTCCGAGGTGCAAAGGATGCTCGATTGCCTCAAGGATTGCGCCAAGCACGAAATTCCCGTTATGGTGCTGCATCCCTTTATCGGGTTTGAGGATCACTCCCCTACCGAGGCGGGCATCCAAAACTTCGGCAAGCTTGTGGACCGCGCAGACGCAATTGGCGTGCGCCTTGGGTTTGAAAACGTGGAGGGCGAAGAATACCTCGCTGCGCTGTTTGAAGCCTTTGGCTCTCGACCCTCGTTCGGCTTTTGCTTTGACGCAGGTCACGAGCTTTGCTACAATCGCGGCAAGGATATGCTGGCTTTGTACGGCAGCAAGCTTTGCCACACGCACCTCAACGACAACGTTGGCGTGACCGGTGCTGACATTTTCTGGACGGACGATTTGCATCTTGTCATGGGTGACGGCATTGCCGACTGGGAGGGCGTGATGCACCGCATTCGCGCTTGCGACTATGCCGGAGTGCTGACCTGTGAGCTTACGCTTGCAAACAAGCCCGGTAAAAACACGCATGACGGCTATGCTGCCATGCCGATCAAAGAATTTTACGCCCTTGCGCTCTCTCGCATGAAAGCGATTGGCGCTTTGGGAAAATGATACGGAGGTATCGCGTGAAATTTCGCGCAATATTCTTTTTTACTTAACCGCTCACGCTTAAACTTCACCTAAAAATGGGACCAACCCATTTTTGGAGCAAAGCACCACGGTGAAGTTCCCATTACAATTTAAGCCGCCTCTCGGCGGCATGGAGGATACTATGCAAAAGATCAAAATGACAACTCCCTTGGTGGAGATGGACGGCGACGAAATGACCCGCGTTTTGTGGGCAATGATCAAGGACGAGCTGCTGCATCCCTTTGTAGAGCTTAACACCGAATATTACGATCTCGGTCTTGTGGAGCGCGAGCGCACCAAGGATCAGGTTACCTTTGATTCCGCTTATGCTACCAAGAAATACGGTGTGGCGGTCAAGTGCGCCACCATCACGCCCAACCGTCAGCGCGTGGAGGAATACAACCTCTCCGAGATGTGGAAATCCCCCAACGGCACCATTCGTGCGATCCTTGACGGCACGGTGTTCCGCGCCCCCATTCTGATCGATTCGATCCTGCCTGCAGTACGCAACTGGGAAGCTCCCATTACCATTGCGCGTCACGCATACGGCGACGTTTACAAGGCTACCGAATACCGCGTACCCACCGAGGGTAAGGCTGAGCTGGTGTTTACCGATAAGGACGGTCAGGAGACCTTCCGCGAGACCGTTTACGATTTTGAGTGCCCCGGTGTGCTGCAGAGCCAGTACAACAAGGACTCCTCGATCCGCTCGTTTGCACATGCTTGCTTTAAGTATGCCATTGATACCAAGCAGGATCTGTGGTTCTCTACCAAGGATACCATTTCCAAGCAGTACGATCAGACCTTTAAGCTGATCTTCCAGGAGATTTACGATAACGAGTACAAGGAGCAATTCGAGGCGCTGGGCATTGAATATTTCTATACCCTGATCGACGATGCGGTCGCACGCGTTATTCGCTCCAAGGGCGGCTTTATCTGGGCTTGCAAGAACTATGACGGTGACGTCATGAGCGACATGGTTTCCACCGCGTTCGGTTCACTTGCCATGATGACCTCGGTACTGGTTGCGCCCGACGGCACCACCGAGTACGAGGCAGCACACGGCACGGTTACCCGTCACTATTACCGCTACCTCAAGGGCGAGGTCACCTCTACCAACCCCATGGCAACCATTTTTGCATGGTCCGGTGCTTTGCGCAAGAGAGGTGAGCTGGACGGTCTTGGCGATCTGGTTGACTTTGCTGACAAGCTGGAGGCTGCTTGCCTGCAGACCCTTAACGACGGCATTATGACCAAGGACCTTGTCGGTCTTGTCGTGCCCGGTACTCAAGTCACCGCAGTGACCTCCGAGCAGTTCCTCAAGGCGATCAGAGAAAGACTTGAGAAGGCGCTGGCGTAAATAAAACCAATAATAAATATCCACCCGCATAGCGGGTGGTATTTCAGTTTCGGGCATAGCCCTAATAATACTGGCTGCGCACAAGTGCGCCGTCAATTGGCCTGCCAGCCATGCAATTGTTACTTACTACCCATAAATGGGTCCCGTGGGTC
>JAZOLE010000081.1:0-48303 GCA_045652835.1 Eubacteriales bacterium
ATATTTGACTTGGACGGCACGCTGGCGCACACGCTGCCTGCTATTGCCGAGGGTATGAATCTGGCGCTTGCCGAGCTTGGGTATCCCGAGATCAGCGAGGCGCAGGTGTATGAATTTATCAACATGGGCGCGCGCGATTACGCCAAAAGTGCGCTGCCTGCCGAGTATCGCGAGGATGACGCGCGTATTGACGCGCTGTACGCTGTGTATAACCGCCGTTATGCCGAGGTATATACGCATACAGATACCACCTACGAGGGTATTCCCGCGCTGATTGAGCACTTGAAAGGGAAGTACCCCATAGCGGTCAACTCCAATAAGCAGGATGCGTTTGTCAAGGCGTTGGTGGCGCAGCTTTTCCCCGAGGGCACGTTTGTCGCAGCCGAGGGCTTTCGTACCGATCGCGCCCCCAAGCCCGACCCCGCAGTGCCGCTGCAGCTTGCCGCGCTGATGGGTGCACAGCCGCATGAATGCGCGTATATCGGAGATAGCGACGTGGACGTGAAAACCGCGCTGAATGCGGGCATGCACGCCATTGACGTCTGCTGGGGATACCGCCCTGCCGAGGTGCTTTATTCCATGGGCGCAGAGGTGGTTGCACGGACACCTGCACAGCTTTTGGAAATCATAGAAAATTTTGCTTGATATTACAGACAATTTCTTACGCCGACAGATCATTATGAGTGGTCTGTCGGCGTTTTTTATGGGGATTTTGATATACAATAAAATAATATGTAGTGGCATGTCGCAATATTTTGTGAAATTCACCGAAAGTGAAAAATAGAGCGATAATATTGAAAAAAAGTGTTGTGTTTTGTCGCAAGATGTGGTATGATATTGTAGTATGGGTATGTGTGGCCCTATGAAGGTTACGTACATAAAAACTAAGAAAAAGGAGCGCGACAATGATATACGATCTGCAAAAAGCCAGCTTTTGGAAAAGAGCATCAGCGTTTCTTTTCGACGTGGTCATTCTGATTGTGGTAGTGGTGGGCGTCGCAGCCTTGCTGTCTGCTGTGCTGCATTATGATAATCATATCGAGGTCATAGAACTCAGAAAAACCGAGCATATCGCAAGAGCGGAAGCCGAGTACGAAAAAGAGCATGGCGAAGCTTGCAAGCTGGATCTTACGATTGGCTACAGTGAAATGTCCGAGGGTCAAAAGGAGATCTACAATAAAGTGGACGAGGCTTTGAGCAAGGATAAGGACGTGCAAACCGCAACCTTCCTGCTGCTCAATTATTCGCTGGTTATTTGCTTGCTCAGCACCTTTGTGGGGTATGCCGTGCTTGAGTTTGCAGTTCCGATGCTGATCTTCAAGAACGGACAAACGCTTGGCAAAAAGTTGTTCGCTCTCGGTGTCATTCGCACCAATGCGGTCAAGGCAACGCCTTTTGTGCTGTTTGTGCGCATGCTGTTCGGTAAATTTACCATTGAGACCGTACTGCCGCTGTTTGTGATTATTATGATGTTCTTTGGTCTTGTGGGCGTCGTAGGACCTGTGGTGATCTTTGGTCTTATCGTGCTTGAGATCATTGCAATGTGCGCAACACGCACCAACTCCACCATTCACGACCTGATCTCGGATACCTGTGTGGTGGATCTTTCCACACAGATGGTCTTTGAGAGCGAGCAGGCGCTGCTCGATTACAAAAAGAAGATCCACGAAGAGAACGTGGCAAATTCCCCCTATTAAGTCGATACTAATTAAAAAGTATATAAAGAAAATACATGGAGGTTAGATGACATGAAAGTCGAATTACGAAATCTAACGAAAATCTTCCCCAGCCGCAACAAGAAGGCGGGCGGTGAGGTCATCGCGGTAAACGATTTTACCTTCACCATTCCCGACGGTAAGCTGGTAGGCCTGCTTGGTCCTTCAGGTTGCGGAAAGAGTACCACTCTTTACATGATCAGTGGCTTGCAGAAGCCCTCCGGTGGACAGATTTTCTTTGGAGATGAGGATGTAACAACGCTTTCTCCCGAAAACCGCGGCGTAGGTCTTGTGTTCCAGAACTACGCACTTTACCCCCACATGACTGTGAAGCAGAACATCATGTTCCCCTTGCAGAACCTGAAGGGCAAGGACAAGATGACCAAGGAGCAGATGCTGGAGCGTGCATACACTGCAGCAAAGCTTGTGCAGATTGAAGACCTGATGGACCGTAAGCCCAGCGAAATGTCGGGCGGTCAGCAGCAGAGAGTTGCAATCGCAAGAGCACTTGTCAAGATGCCCCGCGTACTGCTTTTGGACGAGCCGCTTTCTAACCTGGATGCAAGACTGCGTCTGCAGACCAGAGAAGAGATCCGCCGTATCCAGAAGGAGACCGGTATTACCACCGTATTCGTAACGCATGACCAGGAAGAGGCTATGTCCATTTCCGATATGATCGTAGTTATGAAGCTTGGCGTGGTACAGCAGATCGGTGCACCTCAGGAGGTTTACGACGATCCTGCAAACCTGTTCGTTGCGAAGTTCCTGGGTACTCCTCCCATCAACGTATTCAAGGGCAGAGTAGAGAACGGCAAGCTGCTGCTTGGCGAGAACGCTGTTCTGGACGTTCCCGGTGTACACAACCGCGAGGTTATCGTGGGCATCCGTCCCGAGGGCTTTGTTCCCGAGGAGAACGGTCCTATGGTATGCGAGCTTAAGAACGTTGAGGTCATGGGCAGAGATATGAGCGTGGTTTGTGAGCACGTTTCTTCCGTCAATCCTTTGGTTCGCGCTATCATCAACTCCGATTATAAGGTAGATTTCTCCAAGTCCACCGTTGCATACTCTCTCAAGCCTCACAAGGTGTTCATCTTTGACGCCGAGACCGAGGAAAGAATCCGCTTCTGAGGAGGGTACTATGGTTGACAGTAAACAACAATGGAAAGCGTGGCTTTATCTGCTTCCCGCGATCATTCTGTTGCTGATCTTCACTGCTTGGCCCATCGTTAACACTCTGCGCATGGCGTTTACGGTCCGTTGGGACCCGGATATGCCCGTGGAGTATGAGATCGTAGAAGAGGTTGCTACGATTCAAGATGAAAACGGTGACCTGGTAGAGAAAGTCTTCAAGAAGGAAGTACCGGTCAAGTGGGGCGGCTATACCACCTATAAGATTTCGGAGAGTATCAGCGGTGATTACGATTATGAATTCGGCCTTGCTAACTTCAAGGCAGTTATCAATTACGATGGCTTCTGGCTGATCATGCAAAACACGGTGCTGCTTTGCGTGCTGACCGTGCCGCTCTCCACCTTCTTAGCGCTGCTGATCGCAGTATGTCTGAATGCGATCAAGCCGTTCCGCCGTCTGCTGCAAACGATTTTCTTCTTGCCGTATGTGACCAACTCGATCGCAATCGGTATGGTATTTGCAGCTATGTTTAATATCGTCGGTGTCAACACCTCCGACATTGCCGCCAGTACCTCGGTCGGTATTATCAATACCGTCATAGGCTGGGTTGGCATTGATCCTATCAACTGGATCAACCAGGGCTCTGCGTACTGGGCGAATATGGCGGTTATGATCATTTACATCGTTTGGAACGCACTGCCTTTCAAGATTCTGATCCTGCTGGGCGGCTTGCAGAGCGTCAACAAGCAGTATTACGATGCTGCAAAGATCGACTCTACCCCCAAGTGGAGAGTATTTACCCGCATCACCGTACCGCTGCTTTCTCCCATGATCGCATACGTTGTTATCACGGGCTTTATCGGCGGATTTAAGGAATATACCAGCATCGTCGGTATCTTCGGTGAAGGCATGCAGCCTCCCGGAGCATCGGTTGGTACGCCCGTGCTGCAGACCATGGTTGGTTTTATTTATGCTAACCTCGGTAACGCAGAGGGTATTGCATCCGCAGCAGCACTTCTCTTGTTCGTGCTGATCTTCGCTGTCACGCTTGTTAACCTTGCGGTCAGTAAGAAGAAGACCCACTATTAAGATAAGGAGGTACCGAAATGGCAGAACAAATGAAAGTATTGTCCGAAAAGGACCTCCAGCAGGTTACTGCAAGGCAGAAGGTTGTTAAGATCATCTCGCAGTTCTTCCTGTATCTGTTCCTTGTCGTGATGGCGATCATCGTCATCTTCCCGTTCTATTGGATGATCATTTCCTCGCTCAAGTCGCTGGCGGAGTACAAGCTCTCCGTTCCCACACTTTTCCCCAAGGAGATCATCTGGAGCAACTATCTGCAGGCGTTTACCAAGGCAGAGCTGCTCAAGCTGTTCAAGAATACGGTTATCGTAGGTATCGTATCCACCATTCTGTCCCTGATCATCACCATTATCACGGCGTTTGCATTTGCTCGCCTTGAGTTCAAGGGCAAGAATGCGCTGTTCGCAGCACTGCTGGGCACTATGATGATCCCCGGTGAGCTTTTCACCATCACTAACTACATTACTGTTGACCGATTCAATTGGGTAAACAACGATCACTGGTTAGAGGGTTATTCGGTACTGATCGTTCCGTTCCTTGTCAGTATTTTCTACATCTACCTGCTCAAGCAGAACTTCATGCAGATTCCCAACGAGCTGTACTTGGCAGCAAAGGGAGACGGCACGAGCGATTTCAAGTACCTGTGCAAGGTCATGATCCCGCTCTCCATGCCCACGCTGATCTCGATCACCATTCTGAAAATGATGGGTGCTTGGAACTCTTACGTGTGGCCCAGACTCGTCGCGCACAGAGATTTCTGGCTGATCACCAACGGCTTGCGCTCCGCGTTTACCGATGCAGGCTCGGGCGAGGCAGATATCCCCGTGCAGATGGCTGCAGTTACAGTCGTATCCATCCCCTTGTTCTTGGTATTCATCTTCCTTCGTAAGTACATTATGAAGGGCGTTTCCAAGAGCGGTATCAAGGGATAATCAAGATTTATTGACAATCAAGTCTATAAATAAAAAAACATATAAACGAAAGGAAACAAACCATGAAAAGAATTCTTGCGTTTGCTCTGATGCTGGCTCTGTGCATTAGCATGTTCGCGCTTGTAAGCTGCGATAAGCACCAGTCCACCACCGAGCGTCCCACCGAATCCGAGGCTGAAACTCAGCCCGAAGGCGAAACCGGTAATAGCGGCAATACCCAGGCGAAGCCCCTGGAGTATGACGTCATCGCTTACGATGGCAGCGAGGTTACCATCACCTTCTCCCACACCATGAACGCAACCTACCAGGGCGTTCTGGATCAGTACATTGCTAAGTTCAATGAAATGTACCCCAACATCACTGTAGAGCACGCTCAGGTTGGCGGCTACGACGAAGTTCGTGACCAGATCAAGACCGAGCTGACCGCAGGCAACCAGCCCAACATCGCTTACTGCTATCCTGACCACGTCGCTCTGTACAACGTTGCAAAGGCAGTAGTACCGCTCAACAGCTTCATCAACAGCACCATCGAGATCACCGATGCAAACGGCAACAAGTCTGTTCTGGGTCTGACCGCAGAGCAGATCGCTGACTTCGTTCCCGGCTTCTACGCTGAGGGCGCAGTATTTGACAATGCAGGCACCATGTACACCCTGCCTATGTCCAAGTCCACCGAGGTTCTCTACTACAACAAGACCTTCTTCGAGCAGCACAACCTGCAGGTTCCCACCACCTGGAAGGAAATGGAGGCTCTCTGCCAGAAGATCCTTGAGATCGACCCCGATTGCATTCCTCTTGGCTATGACTCCGAGGCTAACTGGTTCATCACCATGACTGAGCAGTACGGCTCTCCCTACACCTCCACCGAGAGAGGTAACAACTATCTGTTCGACCATCCCCAGAACAAGGTATTCGTTAAGATGTTCAGAGGCTGGTACGAGAAGGGCTATCTGACCACTCAGGAGCTGTACGGCGGTTACACCTCCGGTCTGTTCACCGAGCTGACCGATAAGAACAGCTACATGTCCATCGGTTCTACCGGTGGTTCCATCCACCAGCGTCCTGCTGCAACCGATACCGGTTACGCATTTGAGGTAGGCATCGCTCCCATTCCTCAGGTAAATGCAGAGAACCCCAAGGCTATTTCTCAGGGTCCCTCTCTGTGCATCTTTGAGAGCGACAACAAGCAGGAAGTCGTTGCTTCTTGGCTGTTCGTGAAGTTCCTGACCACCAACCCCGAGTTCCAGGCAGCATTCTCCATGACCTCCGGTTACATGCCCGTAATCCAGAGCGTTGACACCGTTCCCGCATACAAGAACTTCCTTGACAATGCTGACGGTGGCGACCACATCCAGGCACTGGCTGTTAAGATTGGTAGAGAAATGTCCAACGCTTACTTTGTATCTCCCGCATTCAACGGCTCTTCCGTAGCACGTGACAAGGTTGGCGTACTGATGCAGTACTGCTTCACCACGCAGACGACCGACGTTGACGCAATGATCGACAAGGCGTTTGCTGATGCTGTAACCGAGTGCAAGAACGCACAGTAATCAAGTAATCAAAACTGATCTTTAATCAACACAAGCAGATAAAACGATGAAGAATTTTACTAAATTATTGATCGTTCTGCTCGCTCTTGGCATGATTGCAGGCTGCTTTGCAGCCTGCAATACCGAGGGCGGCACGACCGAGGACTCGACTGCCGCTGACAGCACTGCCGAGAACCTTGAAACTACCGACCCCTCTGAAACGACCGCAACTTCCGAGCCTGAGTTTGTAGACTTTGCTTCCGGGCTTAAGTTTGACAAAAACTCCGGCAGACTCAACGTCGAGGTAACCGTACACGCGTTTATCGACGGTGACACCACGCACTTCAACGTACCCACCAGTATCGATCCTTCGGGTGTTCTCAAGGCAAGATATCTTGGTATCAACACACCCGAGTCTACGGGTATCATTGAACCTTGGGGTAAAAAAGCGTCCAACTATACAAAGGAAATGCTTTCCCAGGCAACCTCCATTTACATCGAATCCGATAACGCAAGCTGGAATGCCGATTCCACAGGCGGCAGATATCTGGTTTGGGTATGGTACAAGACGGCAGAGATGACCGAGTACCGTAACCTGAATCTGGAAATTCTGCAGCAGGGTCTTGCGTTTGGCTCTAACGCAGCCGATAATGCGTATTCCGAGTACACCATGGGTGCACTCAACCAGGCAAAGAATCTCAAGCTTTACGTGTTCTCCAAGGCTAAGGACCCCGATTTCTACTACGGCGGCGCACAGAACGTGACCTTAAAGGAGCTTAAGCTCAACTATGAGCCCTATAAGGATCAGTTGGTTCGCTTTGAGGCTGTTGTTGTCAAGAGAAGCGGTGCAACCGTTTACCTTGAGGAGTACGATGCAGAGACCGATATGTACTACGGTATGCAGGTATTCTGCGGCTACAATACGCCCGGTAACGTCATGAATGCGCTGAGCATTGGCAACCGCGTTATGATGGTAGGCTCGCTGCAGTACTATGAGCTGGGCGGCACCTGGCAGATCTCCAACATCAAATACAGCGTAGATATGATGGACCCCAACGGAGCACTTTCCAAGGACGGTATTCACAAGATCGAGGAAGGGTATAACGCAAGCTACCGTGAGGTCAATGCTTCCGATATTGTAAACGGCAAGCTGACGCTGGACGTTATCACGCAGGATGCAGACGGCAACGAAATCAGCACGCCTACTGAATTCAAGTACGGTGAGCTGGCGCATTACAGCACCGTTACCGTTAAGGATCTGACCGTGGAAAGCGTTTATACCACCACCAATGAGACCAGCGAGGATAAGGGTGCTATGTCCATTACCTGTAAGGCAGAGGACGGTACCACCATCGTGGTCAGAACCGAGGTGCTGATCGATGCACAGGGCAATCTTGTTACCGAGGAAATTTTCCCCGCGGGCACCAAGATCACTGTCAGAGGTATCATTGATTCCTACAACGGCCAGTATCAGGTCAGAGTATTCTCCATCGACGATATCACTATCGGCTAATACACGTATTCACAATTTCACAAATCATAAGGAGCTATCATGAAAAGAATTTTAATGCTTTTGCTGGCAGCTGTTCTCGTTTGCTCTCTGGCTCTGTTCGTTGCTTGCGATAAAGAGCAGCAGGGCGGTGAAGACACTTCTGCTGAGCAGACCACCGAGGCACCTTCCACTTCCGAGGAAGAGACCACCGAGACACCCGGTGCGCAGGAGCCCACCGACCTCGAAAACGCAGCTGAGTACGTTCGTCAGCTGTACAAGGACACCACCGTTACCGCAGCTGACTATACGCTTGTTTCCAATGTAAAGATTGGCGGCGTTGACTACGCGATCACCTGGTCTGTTAACACCGACAAGATCGTCCTGACCGTTGGCGAAGACGGCACCGTTTCCGTTGACGTTCCCGACGAGTCTTATGAGGACATTGCTTACGTGCTGACTGCTACCGTAAAGGATGCAGCAGGCAACACCGTAGCCAAGGAATTCAACCGCACCGTTCCCAAGTTTGCTGTTACCACTTGGGAGCAGTACATGGCAGCTAAGGAAGGCGACAACCTGATCGTTCAGGGTATTGTTGTTGCTATCAACTCCAAGGCAGCCGGCAACACCAGAAACCACCTGTTCCTCTTGGATGAGAGCGGCTGCGGCGGCTACTACTCCTACCAGATGGACGTTGACCCCGTTGCTGATCTTGGCATCGAGCTCGGTATGACCGTTCGCGTTGCAGGTCCTGCTGCTCCTTACAGCGGCATGATGGAGATCAAGGGCGGTATTCCTACCATCGTGAATTCCGAGATCAAGACCTTCGAGCCTATCGATATCACCGATAAGTGGGTTGATGGTACCAACTTCAATGAGCTTGTTGGTATGCCTGTTGTCATCAAGGGTGTTACCCTTGGCGGCCAGGAGCTTGAAACTGCTACCAGCCAGTATCTGTTCTTCGAGCTCAACGGCGTACAGGGCTACGTCAGAACCTACGTAACCGATTTCCCCACCACCCTGAAGGCTGATGATAAGGCTATCATCGACGCAGCACACGCTGAAAAGTTCGGCTACACCGCTGACGTTACCGGTATCATGATCACCTACAGCGGCGCACCCTACCTGATCCCCACCAGCGTTGATTGCTTCTACAACTTCGCTCTTCCCGAGAGAAGCGAGGCTGAGAAGGTAACTCTGGAAAAGGAAAACCTGACCTTTGAAAGCACCTTTACCGAGGGCTGCGAGATCGATCTGCCTACTGCAGGCGTTACTTACCCCGAGGTTTCCGTAACATGGACCTCTAACAGCGAGTTCGCAGTTGTTAACGGCGGCAAGCTGACCTTGACCATGCCCAGCGAGACCACTACCATTAAGCTGACTGCAACCGTTGCTTGCGGCGAGGCTACCGAGACTGTTGAGTTTGAGGTGATGCTGATCGCAACCAACTTCACCATTGAGGCTGTAACCACTCCCGAAGAGGACGTTGCTTACAAGATGTACATCAATCAGGTAACCAATGGCTACGGTGTATTCGTAAGCGGTGGCATTGATAAGGATAGATATCTCATCACCTCTCAGGCTGCTGCAGATGCTCTGGACGTTTACGTTGAAAAGAATGGCGACGGCTATTCCTTCTACACCACCATTGACGGTGCAAAGAAGTACATCAACATTACCCTGAATGAAAGCGACCAGGTTGCAGTTCTGTACCAGGATGCTGCTACCAGCATTTACACCTACAGATCTGACATCAACGCTTGGGTAGCTACACTTGACGGTGTAGAGAAGTACTTGGGTACCTACGGCACTTACAATACTGTCAGCGCTTCTGACCTCAAGTACATTTCCGCTGAGAACACCGGTGTATCTCAGTTCCCGATGCAGCTCGTTGTAGTTTCCGAGGGACAGCCCGATTATCCCACCATTGAGGAGATCAAGGCAAGCGAGAACGGCAAGTACGAGACTGTTGGTACCGTTGTCGGTATCACCGGCAGAAGCCTGCTGATCTCTGACGAAACCGGTATGATGCTGGTTTACCTTGGCTCTGCTCCTGCATGCGCAGTAGGCGATGTTGTTAAGGTTTCCGGTAGCACCTCGGTTTACGGTGGCGCTAAGCAGTTCGGCCAGGGCACAGAGGTAACCGTTCTGGAGAGCGGCTCTGTTGAGCATCCTGCAGCTGTAGAGCTGACTGTTGCTGAGCTTGACGCTTATGCAACCGCTTCCGATATTGAGCCCATTTACGTAAAGGTTACCGGTACTCTTGCAGTTTCCGGCAACTACTACAACTTCACCATTGACGGTGCAACTATCGTAGGTAGCTTCTCTTATCCCGCAGGCGAGATTAAGGATGCACTGGATGCTAAGGCAGACCAGACCTTCACCGTTGAGGGCTACATCATCGGTACCGCAAGCAGCGGTAAGTACCTGACCATTCTGGTTGTTGGTATCAACGCTTAATTGCTAAGCAAAACATAAAAAAGGAGTTGCACCTCGGTGCAACGCCTTTTGTTATTGATTCAGATATCCTGCCAGTTTTTTGTACACGGGCAGATTGGTGCGGTCGGTCTGCATGGGGGTGATTGAAACGTAGCCGTTCATCACGCAGTCGGTATCCAGGTCAAGATTCTTGGTGTTTTCAAAGATAAACTGACCAATTTGCGTGTAGGTTCCGTTGCCCATATCCACCCATTCATCCGAATATTTCGCTTTACCTTGGTGCGTAATGCGAATGCCTTGCGGATTTTCGGGAATGTTGACGTTATAAACGTCGCATTGCGCGAACAGATTGTTGCGCTCAATAAACTTGAACACGTAATCCAGCTGCTCCAAAGCACCCTGCAGGGTAGAGGGGGAGGTGGAGAGAGCCAAGCCGTTCACGCCCTGTGCGGCTGCCTCGTAAACCGCGCCCACCGTGCCCGAATACACAATGTCCTGCCCGATGTTATAGCCGCGGTTGATGCCCGAAATGACCAGATCGTAAGTCTTGCCAAGACCGATGATGCCAAAGCGCACGCAATCGGCAGGGGTGGAGTCCACGGCATAGGCTTCAACCTCGGGCAGCAGATCATGCTTGCATACCGCAATGGGGTGAAAAATATCAATACCTTGGCTCTTGCCGCTTTGCTCATGTAAGGGTGCGCAAACCGTCACTTCGCCGTATTTGCAAGCCCATTTGACAAGTCCCAAAAGCCCATCGGCGCGAATGCCGTCGTCATTGGTGATCAAAATTCTCATAGCCAGCCCTCGTTTTCAGCCTTGTATTTTGCCAAAGCTGCATCCGCTTCCTTGACAAGCTTGTTTGCCTCGCGTCTTGTGTATACGGTTGCACCGCTTGCGCAAGCGTGACCGCCACCGTTGTAACGCTCGGCAATCTGATTCACAGTTGCAAAGCGGGAGCGCAGACGTACGCGGATCTCGGTCTCGTGCTCGATAAAGATCAGCCAGATCAGGCTGCCCTTGATCGAATCCATCAAAGACACGGCAGCAGCTGCCTGTTCGTGCGAAAGTCCGTATTTTTCCATGGTTGCGCGGCTGACGTACAGATACGCCACGCCCGAGGGGGTCATTTTCATGTTCTTGTAAACGTAGGATTTGAACTTAAAGCTTTCCACGTCCTGCATATACAGGTTTGCAAACAGCACGTCGGTGTCTACACCGAGATCCAGCAGCATGCCCGCCATGCGCATGGTATCGCCCGAAACGCTGCTGAAGCGGAAGCGACCGGAATCGGTGACCATACCGGTGTACAGATACGTGGCTGCCTCGCGGTCGATCTTGAGCTGATCCTTAAAGGCAAAATAGAACTTTGCCACCATTTCGCAGCAAGAGGAAGCGTCCTCCTCCACCCAAACAAGGTCACCGTAGGGGCAGGTGTTGATGTGGTGGTCGATCTTGATCAGTTCATGGCAAAGCGTGTATTTCTTATTGGAAATGCGAGCGTCGGTGCCGGTGTCAAGCACGATACCCAAAGCGCCCTCGTACAGCTCGTCCGCCACGGGAGCGTCCTCGGGGCCGAGAAATTCGAGGTAATCTGCGTGCTCGTCATCGATCAGATAGATCTGCTTTTCGGGCCAGGTCAGCGAAAGGATCGCCTTAAGACCCTTGGTCGCACCCACGCAGTCGCCATCGTTGCGCACGTGGCGGAACAGCATGATGCGGTCATACTCTTGAATTTTATCAAAAATCTGCTGTAAAATTTCCATTATCCCTGTCCTCCTTGGGCAATAGCGTCAAGATCGGCAAGCATTTGCATTGCCATATCGCGATCCTTTACGGTCGCACCGCTTGCCTTGATGTGTCCGCCACCGCCGTACTTGACCGCAATTGCGTTGATATTGTACTTGCTGGAGCGCAGCTCGCAAAGCACGCCATCGTCGGTTTCGGTAAAGTTGACCCAAATATCCACGCCGCGAATCTCGCCCATGGTGTTGACCATGCCGCGAGAGACCGTAAATGTATCCGCACCGGTTGCGGCAAGCTCCTCCTTGGTGGTGTAGATGTAGCCAACCTTGTGCTCGGTAAACTGAATTTTGAGCACGAAGGAGGCACGCAGACGGATAAAGGAGAAGTCATCGGCGTACAGGTTTCTGTAAATATCGTTGGTATCAAAGGGGTGGGATTTCAAAAAGGACGCAAGACGGAAGGTGTTTGCGCTGGTAGAGTCGTAGCGGAAACGTCCCGAGTCGGTCACCATACCGGTGTAAAGCGACTTGGCTGCAAGAGGGGAGAGGGTAAGACCGCTCTCAATTGCAAATTCTGTAATCAAGCCGCAGCAGCTTTCGTAAGAGTTATCGGTCACCTCAATGTCTGCAATGGTCTCGCAGAAGAGGTGGTGGTCAATGCGTGCCGAGACGTGCGCTGTGGTGTATCGCGCATCGCTGATCAACGCCTTTGCCGATGTATCCAGCACAATGGCAAGTGCGTCCTTGTAATCCTCGTCCGCAACCTCGTCCATCACGCTGTCCTCCATAAAGCCGTAGCGCTTGGCGGGATCACCCACTACCAGCACACGCTTTTCGGGGAAATTCTCCTTGAGAATGTGTTTAAGCCCGATCTGGCTGCCCATAGCGTCACCGTCGGGATTGGTGTGACGGTGAATGATAATGGTATCATGGCAGCAAATCTGCTCCAAAATCTTTTCAAACATATCATTAAACTCCTTGGTTTGTAAAATCAAAATAGCCTGTGTATTCCACGCGCAGCTTGCTTTCGGGGAACAGGTAGCGGTGCAGCTCCACAAAGTAGGTCTCGGTCATGCTGGCAATGTAGTCCACCACGATCTGATTGTATTCCTCGTGCTCGTAAGGGGTGCTGCGCTTGTAATAGATCTTGCCGAGATAATCCATATGGTGCGTAAAAATGGGCGAATACTTGTTGCCTGCACGCAGATCGTCCAAACATTGTCCGTATATCTCTGCCATCATGGGCTTTGCCGTGGCTTGGAGATTTGCCTTGGGCGCGGCATAGTTATAGATCATGCGATAATTGGCAGCCTTGGAATCCACAAGTGCCTTGAAATGACGCTGATCTAGACCAATATAGGGCTTGCCGTAGCTGTTTTCAATGATGTTGACCACCAAATTGTTGATGATCTCGGCATTGATTGAGCCGATATCCTCGTTGAAGAACATGGATTCCTCTGCAACGCCTGCGCGATCGGCATCCTGTCTGTCCTTGCCAAGATAGGCAATGATATCCGAGATGCGCACCACAATCGCCTCCAAAGAACCGGGAACAATGGTGTTGGCATAGCCCGGCTCGGTGTAGCAGCGTTCGATCATGCGGTCAAATTCCGCAAAGCTGCCAATGGGCTGCGGCTCGTACTGCATCATTTCCACCTCACCGTTGTGCGTGGCAATGCCGTGCAGCGTCTGCAGGCTGATGTTATAAGGGAATATGACGTCCAGCACGCGCACCGAATGCACGTTGTGGAAGAAAAAACGACCTGTGTTTTTGTGATAAAGCTCGCAAAGATACGCCTCTCCCGAATGGGCAAAGGGCGGATGACCGATATCATGACCCAGCGCGATGGCTTCAATCAGGTCAAGATTGAGACCCAAAGCAGCACCGATTGTGCGTGCAATGCGCGAAACCAGCTGCACGTGCAGGCTGCGTCGGGTGATGTCATCGTTCTTGATCAGCGAGAACACCTGCGTTTTGTCGGTATATCTGTTATAAAAGGGGCAATGCAAAATTTTGTCAATGTCGTGTACAAAGGGCGGACGCCAAACGCTTGCGTTATCCGTAGCAATGCTTTTTCTGCGAATGACGCTGCTGTTCTCGTATCCCGCCTGCATAGACCTGCCCTCAAGTCTGTCTTGCACGATATTGGCTGTGATAACGGGGGAGAGCACCTCGTATTTCGGCATGTGTTACCTCGTCAATATATATAATTAAGAAATTATGCTTAACATCTTATTATACTATAAAAGCGTCCATAATGCAAACCTTTTTGCAAAAGAAATTGCAGGAAAATGCAATCTTGTAACAACGCACAATTTTCCATCCTGCAATTTGTCAAAAAGGTGAAGAGAAAGACCGATTCTCCAGGGAGAATCGGTCTGATCTGTTATTTGCTCCAATTGCCGTCCTTGATGTATTCTGCAATCAAGTCACGTGCAAAGGTGGTCTGGTCGTATGTGTCGATCACGGTCAGGCGGTTGGCTGCGTAAGAGGAGCAATAGGTGTCGGTGATGATGTAATAGGTCGCGTTACGGTCTATGGAGTTCTTGATGTCCGTGCCGTAGTCGCTCAGCGAGATGTAGTATCTGGAGTTGCTTGTATTGATGAACTTGCTGAGCAGATCCGAGCCCTTGATGCTGCAAAGCACGATCTGATTGTCAAAGGGAAGCAGCATTTGCAGATCTGCATAATGCACCTCACCCACAGCAAGATCATACGGACTACGCGCAGAGAGGAATCCGCCGCCCAGTACAAGCTCGTATTCCTGTCCCCAACGCTCAGCACCGTAAGAGAGGTAGAGGTCGGCTACCTTTTGCAAAATTTGCTCGGAATAACGCGTTTTTGCGTTGTAGCCAAGCACTTGGTTACCTGCTGCAAGCTGGTCGGCATATTTTGAATTGAGCTGCTCGACAATAGGGTCATCAGCAAAGCTTGCATATCTTGCGCTGGGCAGGTATTCCGCGGTTGCAACGATTACAGTACCCGTCACGCTGTTGACCTTGGCGGTTGCGTGCGTAATGCCATCGTTATCGCCGCCACCCTGCAGGTGGTAGATGCCTTGCGCATCCTTCTTTACGTAGTTTTGATGGCTGTGACCCTCGAAAACAAGGTCAACGTAGCCATTGGAAAGCTCGTAGTCATAAGCACCGCCGCCATCGTGCATGGCGTACACGATCATATCCGCGCCCTGTGCGCGCAAGGCCTCTGCCTCTGCCTTGACAAGCTTGGTCAGCGCATCGTCCAGCACGAAGTAGACGTCCTGCACCTTATCCGCTGAAATAGAGGAATAGCAGTTGCCGATTGCACCGATGATGCCGATCTGCACCTCGCCCTTGTCGATCAGCACCGAGGGGGTACAGTAGTCTGCTAAGGTGTTTGAATCGCGCTCGTAAATGTTGATAGCGAGAAGCGGGAACTCTGCAAACGCCTCGTTTTGCATAATGGCGTCAATGCCCCAGTCAAATTCATGGTTGCCAAGCGTCATGCCTGCAAAATCCAGCTCGTTCATCCAATCGGTGATCAAAAGTCCTTTGGTCAGTCCCGATTCCGAGCTGCCTTGCCACATGTCACCCGTAGAGAGCAGGACGGTGTTGGGATTGGTCTGCATCGCGTTTTTAAAGAAGGTAGTCAGCTCGTCCACGCCGGGCTGATCGTCTGAATCGTTGAACTTGCCATGCAGATCGTTGATCGAGTAAAAGTCCACGCTGACCAGCACTGAAATCGTGCAAACGTCGCAAATACCGTTATCGTCTGCGTCTGCATGTGCGCAGCCCGGATCGGTTTCGGTTTCGGGTTGGGTTTCCGACTCGGTTTCCGTGTCGGTCTCGGGTGCTTGTGTTGTGTCTGCCGTATCCGTTATCACGGTTTCGGTTTGTGTGTCGGTGGTATCTGATATATCATTGCTTTGCGGCACGTCGCAGGCGCACAACGAAAGCACCAGGACAACCGCTAAAATGGACATCAAACGCTTCATAAATCCTCCGGAAATCGGTTAATGGAAACATTATAGCACAGATTGTGACAAATGTAAAGAGGGATATGTAGGCGAAAATTGCATCGATGCCGAATTTTGAACCGTAGGGGCGATTCACGAATCGCCCGTCCCGCACAAACCACCGTAGGGGCAATTCACGAATCGCCCATCCTGCACAAACCACCGTAGGGGCGATTCACGAATCGCCCGCATCCGTTTAGGGTTATGTTGCGCAACCCCTTTCCGTTCTTTTCGGTTTTTTAACGTAGGGGCGGATTTGCATATCCGCCCGCCTCCGCGCTCGGGTATAACCTTTCCGGTTGTAACTAATAAAAAGCCTTCCCCGCTGGGGAAGGGGGACCACGAAGTGGTGGATGAGGTTCACCGCACGGACGCTCTTTCATGGGGGACGTTGCGTAAACCCTTTCCGTTCTTTTTTTGAGCAAGTAGCCGCAATAAAAGAACCAAAAAAACGGCGGAATAGGAATTTCGCGCCTGCGGGCGCGACCAAGGGCTGCGCGCCCTTGGATGGGCGGTCGCTTTTTGAAAAAAGCGACGGAAAAACTTTCATGAAAAAGAGGTCGCCAACGGCGACCTCTTGAATTTGGTAATTTAAATGCATCTGACGCGCAGCACAGCGTCCAGATCGTCCATTTCGCATGCACACATCTGTCCTGTGATGTCGAAAATGGTGTAAGCGTAATCGCCCTTGGATTTGCTTGCCATGTTCTCAATGTTGTGTCCCTTTGCCGAGATCGCAGCCGACAGGGTTGCGATGACGTTGGGAATATTCTTGTGCAGCACGCAAACGCGGCTCTCACCGCTGCGAGGCATGGAAAGGGCAGGGAAGTTGACGCTGTTGACAATGTTACCGTTCTCCAGATAATCTGTCATCTGCTCTGCAGCCATCACAGCGCAGTTGTCCTCGCTCTCCTCGGTCGAAGCGCCAAGGTGCGGAATGGTGACAGCACCCTTGATGCCGATAAACTCGGGGGTGGGGAAGTCGGTCACATATGCAGAAAGCTTACCGCTCTCAAGCGCTGCAATAACGTCAGCAGCGACCACAAGGTCTGCACGTGCAAGGTTGATGATCTTCGCGCCGTCCTTCATGGTAGCTAAGGAAGCCGCATTGACCATGCCCTTGGTATCCTTGGTGGCGGGTACGTGCAAGGTCAGATAATCAGCCTTGGCAAACAGCTCGTCAAAGGTAGCAGCCTTGACAATGCGGGGATCAAGATGCCAAGCGGCATCGACCGACAGGAAGGGGTCACAGCCGATGACGTTCATGCCAAGCGAGAGCGCGGTATTTGCAACCATGCCGCCAATCGCACCCAGACCCACAACGCCTAAGGTTTTGCCGCGCAGCTCTGTGCCGCCAAATGCCGACTTGCCTTTTTCCACAGCCTTTGCCACGTCGGTAGCGGGGTCGAGCGATTGCGCCCAGTTGATGCCGCCCACAATGTTACGCGCTGCCAGCAAAAGGGCACACACGGTCAGCTCTTTGACGCCGTTGGCGTTTGCTCCGGGGGTATTGAATACCACCACGCCTGCCTGAGCGCATTTATCCAGCGGAATGTTATTCACGCCCGCACCTGCGCGTGCAATGGCAAGCACGCTCTGGGGCAGCTCCATATCGTGCATGACTGCCGAGCGCACCATAATGCCGTCGGGAGCGTCCATAACCTCGGCTACGTTATAATCGGCAGGCAGCTTGTCAAGACCTACCTTGGCGATCTTATTGAGTAATTGGATATTTTTCATGACAGTTCTCCTTGGGGGTTATGCTTTGGGATTTTCGGCTTCAAACTTCTTCATAAAGGCAATCAGGTCCACAATACCTTGGGTAGGCATTGCGTTATAGATCGAAGCGCGCATGCCACCGACCGAGCGGTGACCCTTGAGGTTTTTAAAGCCTGCCTTGGCAGCCTCGGATGCAAATTTCTTATCCAGCGCCTCGTCGCCCGTCTTAAAGGTGACGTTCATGATCGAGCGGTATGCAGGCTGTGCATGCGTAATGTAGTAATCGGTGGAGTCAAGGTAGTCGTACAGCATATTCGCCTTATTGTAGTTGATCTTTGCGATCGCCTCAAGACCGCCCAGCTCCAGCAGATATTCGTACACCAGCCCTGCCATGTAAATGGCGTAGCAGGGAGGGGTGTTGTACATCGAATCGTTTTCAGCCATAACCTTCCATTCCAGCATGGTGGGAATGCCGGGTAGCGCGCGATCCAAAAGATCGTCACGTACGATGACCACGGTCAGTCCTGCGGGAGCCATGTTCTTCTGTGCACCTGCGTAGATTACGCCGAACTTAGAAACGTCCACAGGCTCGGAGAGAATGCAGGAGGACATGTCGGCAACAAGCGGAATATCACCGGTGTCGGGTACCTCGGGGAACTTGGTGCCAAAGATGGTGTTGTTGTAGCATACGTGCACGTAAGCCGCATCGGGGCGAATATCGTCCTTGGTAAATGCGGGAATGTAAGCAAAGGTATCGGCCTTGGAGGACGCGATGCACTTAGCGTCAAAGCCCATGCGCACAGCTTCCTTGTAAGCCTTTTCGGAGAACTGACCCGAAACCACGTAATCAGCCTTCTTGGTAGTACCGATCAGGTTGAGCGGTACAGAGGCAAACTGGGTCGAAGCGCCGCCCTGCAAAAACAAAACCTTATAATTATCAGGGATCTGCATCAACTTGCGCAGATCAGCCTCAGCCTTTTCAATGATCTGCATATAGTCGGCGGATCGGTGGCTCATTTCCATTACAGACATGCCGCTCTCACCGTAAGAAAGCAGCTCTGCCTGTGCCTTTTCGAGCACGGGAAGGGGCAGCATGGAAGGACCTGCGGAAAAATTATAGACTCTGTTCATAATGACTTACCTCCGAGTATTAACAATATACTGCCATTGTAGCACTTCGTGAAAGTTTTGTCAATAGGAATTTGCAAAAAAATGAAAATAGAAATTGCAAAAAATAAAAATCTCTCAGAAAAATCGGAGAGATTTTTTAAAATTATGCAAGAATCAAGTTATGTTTCTGTCATTTTTCATCTTTGATGCAGATCAACTCCTCTGCGTAAGGCAGCGAGAGGATGAAATCGCAAAGCACGTGCCACTCGGCAAGCTTGTGGTTGCGGCGTGCGTAGTACATGTTGATCAGGTTCTCGTAATTCAGCGTGACCGTGCGCATCTGATTGTAAGAGGAGGGCAGGGTCTGGATCATGTTGTGCCAAGCCTGCTTATCGTTTTTGTCAGCAAGGAATTTTTGACGCTCTGCTTCAAGGTATGCAATGACCGTGTCCAACAGCGCAAGTCCGCCCTCGTCCATACGGTCGCAGGAAAAGTCCTCGCGGCAAAATTCCTTGGCGTGGATCTTGTGCATGGTGGAGGTGGAGTTTGCAGTAGTGCCTACCTTGTAAGTATCAAATTCCTTCCACCAGTAAAGCGGAGCGGTGATGTCAACCGTCACAAAGATCTGACGCAAAAACTTGCGGTGGTCGCTGCCTGCATGTGCAAGACGCTTTGCAAGATCAAGGTCATTAGGTCCCAGTACGTAGTTGCCGTTCTCATCGTAATAGCTATCCATTCTGTGCCAGGAGTTCATGGGGTTGCGTGCGCCGCGGATCGCGCCTTCAAAGTTCATTACCGCGCTTCTTTCTGTTATCAGCATATATATCTAAATTCCTTTCAAGTCGTCTTTTGTCTAATTATAGCATGGAAATGATTCCAAGTCAACACCAATCAGCGTCTGCGCGTGTATTTTCCGCGCCGCGGACGCATGGAGATGCCCGAATATACGTACAAGAAATAGCCACCGATCAACAAAATCGCGCATACCGCAGTTGCCACAAAGGCGCGGCTTGTCACGTAATCGGAAAGCAGGGTAATGCCGTGCATGATGGGGTTGCGCGCGTGATCCTCCAAGATCACCGCCTGTACGCTGCCAAGCGGCGTGTTCTTATAATAGACCGTAATCACGCCAACCTCCTGTCCTGCCTTGACCGGGGCTTGCAGCGAGGTCTGACTTAGGTGACAGCGCACCTCAAGATCCTCTTCCTTGGCTTCGCGCGGCAGATAAACGGTCAGCGCCTCCTTGGCACAAACGTCAACTTCAAGTCCGAACAGCCCCGTGTTTTCCACGGGCACTTTGATCGTAGCCTGCCCTTGCTCCAGCACCTGCCTTGTAGCAAAAGAGCCGCACGCCCATTTGACCAGATCGTTGACGATCTTATAAGAGTAAATGTAGTTCTCGTCCTCGTCCGCTCCCATGACTACGCAAAGGTACCGATCCCCCTCTCGCTCTGCCAAGGTAACCGTACACCAGCCGCCCTCGTCGGTGCTGCCCGCATTCATGCCCTTGCAGGAGGAGTTGAAATATCCAATGCCGTAGTAGGTGGAGACCAGGCTGTTTCTGTTGTGCAGCGTGCGCTCGGGGGAGAGATTGGTGGCGGGCATGACGTACTTGACCGCCGAGCATATCTCCATGTAAAGCGCATTTTGCGTTGCCGCAAGCGATATCTTGGCAGTATCGGCTGCCGTTGTGACCATGGAGGCATCGTGCAAGCCGGTGGGGTTTGTGTATACCGTCTCGGTTGTGCCCAGATCGGCAGCCAGCGCATTCATCTGTGCTACAAACGCCTCGGTACTGCCGCAAAGCGCGTATGCCAGCACGCAGATAGCGTCATTATAGCCGCTGCAATAGCCTGCGTACAGCATGTCTTTGATCGTTACCGATTCGCCCGCCTTCAGGCTCATCACTCTGCCGTCCGCATCCGCAAGCATCTGCTCGGTCACGGTAATGCGCTGCTCAAGCTGCCCCTGTGTCAAGCTGCAAGCCAGCAGACCCGATATGATCTTGACTGTTGAGGCAGGGAAGCGCACCGTGTCGGCATTTTTTTGCAGCATGATTGTATCGCTGTCAAGGTGATATACGTACACCGAGGAAGCACGCGAGGTGTCGGGCGGTGGCACGAGTGCAATCACGTCTGACGTCTCAGCCTGCACGGGCAGGACGGCGCACAGTACAAACAGTGCGCAAAAAAAGAGGAGTATGGCTTTTTTCATATGTCATCTCCTCTCTTGTCTTTTAATGATTTGAAAAATAATTGCGCGCGTTTTGTGCGTCTCTTGCAATGGCGGCGCGCAGCGCGTCAGCGTCCGCAAATTTCTGCTCGGGACGCAGATAAGCGTAAAAGGCGGTTACAAGTACCTTGCCGTACAAATCGCCGCTAAAGTCAAATAAATGCGTCTCACAGTTAACGCGTGCGCTCTCTCCGTCCACTGTCGGACGCAGCCCAACGTTTGCCACTCCGTCATAAGTCTTGCCGTCTACCTCGCAGCGCACGGCATAAACGCCGTATGCGGGCACAACGCTCTTTTCGGGGAAATACTGGTTAGCGGTGGGAAAGCCCCAGGCAGAGCCCAAATGCTTGCCGTGGTAAACCCTTGCGCGCAAAGCCCAGGGTCTGCCAAGCATGAGCGCGGCACTTTGCACCTCGCCCTTTGAGAGCAGCTCGCGAATGGCGGTAGAGGCAATGCGGTTGCCGTCCACGGTCTGTGCAGGTAAAATGCGCGTGCGATCCGCGCCAAAATGTGCAAGCAGCGTGTCCGCGTTACCCGCTGCACGCTTGCCAAAACGGAAATCATAGCCGCAAACCACACCCACACAGCCCTGACTTTCCAAAAACGCGATAAAATCCTCGGGGGAAAGCTCGCGCATGGCAGGGAAGGAGGCAAGCAGCGCCATTTGCGCCCCTGCTTCAAAGAGCAGCGAGAGTCGCCCATGCGTGCTTGTCAGATGTGGAGGCGGACTTTTGAGCAGATAATCTCCGGACGGACGCGTAAAGCAAAACGCACCCGGCACAGCACCCAGCTCTGCGGCAAGCTCGGCAGCCCCTGCGGCAAGCATCGCATGCGCGACGTGTACGCCGTCAAAGTTGCCAAGGCAAAGCACGCAGGGAGCGGTGTTTGCCAAAGGGCGAAACTGCTTGTCTATGCGGATAGCTTGCATGTTATGCGCCAAAGTAACTGCCAAGCAGCGCGCAAAGCAGCTGCTCGCGCTCAACAGAGCAGATCAGCGCGCGTGCACCGTTCACATCGGTAATATAAGCAGGGTCGCCCGAAATCAGGTAATCGCGCAGCTGGCGCACAGCGTCATAGCCACCCTCCTGCAGGGAATTGTATACTTGGTTGAGAATGTCCTTTGCGTTCATATCGTTGCTCCTTTCAGAGTTTTCATACTTAACTCTATTATACTGAATTTTTAGCAAAAAAGCAAGAGCTTTTGCGCAAGTTTTTGCGTAAAAGAGGGCAGACACCGCCACGCGGTGTCTGCCGTGGATTACTTTATGGAAAGATTGCAAAGAGACACGCCTGCGTCGCACATAAACACGCCGGCTTTACCCGAGATGCAGGGCACCTTGATTGTATCGTAAAGCGAGCCGTCCACCCAAACGTTGACCTTATCCTCGCCAATCTCCAGCCCGAACAGGTGGAAATCGTTGGAGGTAAAGAAGAAGTTGGGGCGGCAGTAAAGCTCGGTTTCCACGCCGTCCTGCACGTCAACAAGGCGCAACAGGCATTGCTTGTGGCAAACGCGCAGCTCGCGATAGCCGCCGTCGCGCACCGCAAAGCGTATGCCGTAGCCGCGCACCTCGCTTTCGGGCTGCACGTGCTCAAGGCGGATCGCGCAATTCAGGGTCAGCGTGCGATATACGTCGCGCGTGGGCAGCAGCAAATCTCCCATGGCACAGCCTTGCAGATAGACCTTGCCGTCCTCGGAGAGCGGTGCAAACTGATGGTCAACGTCAAACTGCTCACGGGTCTGCGCCATAAACGCAGCCTCGCGCGCAAGGCGGATAGCGTCCTCGTCTACCAGACTGTTGATTTCGCACTTGTCAAATACAGCGTAGCTGTCGGGATCGTCTCCCAAGCTCTCAAAGCCGACAAACACTTCGGCAGCCTCAGCATCGCTGATCTCAAAGGGCAGCTCTGTTACGGTGGGTCTTGTGCAGCATACCTCGCGTGACGCGATGACCTCACCCGTTTCAATCATGCAAACGATCATGCGCGCCCCCTTGCCGCCTGTCATGACCTCTGCGCTGAAGGTGTGCTTGCCCATGGCAAGGTAGAGACCTTGCACAGCGCGTACCGTGCCCGACTCGTAGTGCGAAATGCGGCCTTTTTCCTTGTCCGCGTAAATGACGGTGTCAATGCTTGCAGCGTTCGTGTTTCGCATCAGCGTCCAGTTGGCAAGGCCGCCCAGGCTAAAGTCACCGTTGCGGAAGTTGCTTGTTGAATGCACGCCGCAGTCGGTTACCACGTTGGTGCAGGCAATCGGACCCAGTGTACAGTTGCCCTGATAGCGGTTGCCCAGCACGCGCACGTTCTTGACGGGGGAGTAGTCATCGGTTTCGCTGTTATCAAAGGGCACTTTGCCGTTATAGGGGTTATCCGGCCACGTGCCCACGGGGTTGACGCAAACCAGATAATTATCGTAAGCCACAACGTCGCTGATCTCTTCAAGCTCCTGATTGGGGTCATTTGTGCCCCACGTGATGAACGCCAGCGCCTTGCCGCCGCCCGAGTTGATGTAGGAGTGCGCGGTGGTAATGTTGCGGCAGCCGTTGTCCTCGCCCATCATGTTTGTCCACCACAAAATGCCGCGGGGGTCAAAGTAGTGGCAGGACATGACAATACCGTCATCGTTGGATTGCAGGAAGCAACGGTTGACAAACACGTTTTTCGCTCCCGCTACGCCAAAGCCGTCACCGCTGACGCACTTGACCTCGTGCAAGCGCAGATTGGCAAGATACACGTAGCGCGAGTGGTTATATTCGGTATGGTAGTTGTTGGAGCGAATGATCTCAAAATCGCGGCATTCACAATGCTCAACGCAGAAAAATCCAATCGGAATGAGGTGAATGCGGTCAGGGCAACCGGAGGCATAGCCGGGCATATCCACGCCCTCCTCCGAGCCTGTGTCCATCATGCGGATCGAGCCTTTGCCCGTGAGCTTGATGTGATGCAGGTTGGCGCCCTGAATCAAGGGCAGATTGCATACGTGCAGGCAATGCGTCCAGTTGATGCCGGGGATCACGCCATCATGCCCGTAGGTGACCTCGTAATCGTAATCATCCTTGAGCTGGGATTGCCAGAGCACCGCACCGTCACCGAAGTGCAGATCCACACAGGAGCGCATGAGCAGCGAGGTGACGATGTATCTGCGTCCGTAAAAATCGTCCGATCCGGGCAGCAGCACGCGTCCACCGCCTGCGGCGGCTACGCGGTCAATCGCATCTTGAATGGCTCGGGTGTCATCGTGCACCGCGTCTCCGTACGCGCCGCAATCTGTGACCGAAAGCGTGTAGTCGGGCAGGTCAAAGGCGTAAGGATTTTGATCAAAATCCTCGTAGTTTTCAATGTAAAAGCGTTCGCACAGGCAAAGCGGATCGCAACCCTCTGCCTCTGCAAAGGCAATGAGCTGATAGGGCAGCAGCGTGGTGTGCTCGTCGCAAAGCGGAATGTTTTCCGCGCAAAAGTCTGCCGTTAAGGGGCACTCTCCGATCAATCTCTTGCCCGCGGTGCTCTCAATACCTGCAGCGGTGGGTGCGTTTGCCATGGTTGTTGCGTAAATGCGGATCACACCGCCGGCGTAAGCTGCCAGCTTGTCCGTGTCTGCCTTGCCGCATATCTTGATCGTTTTAGCCTCGGGATCGGCAGTGCAGCAAAGGATCTTGCCCGCATAATCGATCAGCGGCTTTTCCTGCTCAAAGGAGTAGCGGTGAATGATAATTTCGCCCTCACCCTTGGCACAAAGCGTAAACCGGGCAAGGCGTCCGTCACAAAGGGGTGTGTCGGAGAGGTTGAAGTAGTACGCATGCGCCTTACCGTCATTGATCAGCTCCACGCACTTGCCGCATTTCTCGGTGTGCTTTGACGTGGTATAATACAACCAAGCTTCTTTTGCAGTGGACTTGTTGGTCATGACCATAAATACCGTGTTGCGTCTGGGCATGAGCATATTGTAGGGCGTGCCTGCGCGGTTGGGGAACAGGGGAGAGGTCAGGCTTGCTTCACCGTTCAGCGTCAGCACCATTGCGCCGCCATCATCGTGAAGCTTTCCGCCCTCGACCTTGTAAAAATGGGATTGACCACCTACTGTGCCAAGGTTGTCCAACGCAAAGCCGTAGGTCATGGAAATCTCCACCTCGGGCACGTCCCACACGGGATCGTACGCACGCGTCTCCAAGGTCATGCGCACGGGTACAAAGTCCATTGCACGCGTAGAGAACAGTCGCGGTGCTTCGGTCATGTAGCAGACAGAGCAGAAGGACTCGCCCGATTTGCCCCACAGAGTCACGCGGCAAAGCATACCCTCCCCTTTGGATTGCGCGATCATAAAGCCCGAAACCGATGCAAAGCGCGCGCCCTGCTCGGGGGTGAGTGCAATCACCACGGGGGCAGCGTTCGCACTAAGCGTCCACGTACCGATCTCCTCGGCAGCCTCAAAAATAAAACGGCCGTCTACGTGGTTCTGCGAAAGAGCCCAGTTGCCCTTTGCATAGGTGTAGTCGGTCTGTCGGATCTTTTCATAGGTGTATTTGTCTTTGACAAGATAGCGTGCCATAGCTGACTCCTTTCAAAAGAGGGGATAAATTGATTATAGCATACGGAGAGGGGATGTGTCAATGGAGGGAGTCTGATATTTTTGTCAAGCGGTTGACATTTGCACAAAGACATGATATACTGGAAGTGATCAAACGTATCATACGGTCAAATTCAATCTGTGAAAGGACATTGATTATGAAAAAAAGTATTCTGATTGCAGTACTGCTGCTTTGCATGCTGCTGACTGCCACGGCTTGCACGGGCGGCGAATCCTCGTATGACCAAAATCCCACCAACGATGCTATCACCACCGAGCAGCCTACCGAGACCGAGACAGAGCCGGTAACCGATGCTGCGTCCGAAACCGAAACAGAAACGGAAACCGAAGCTGAGACCGAGACTGAGACCGAAACTGAGACCGAAACCGAGACTCAAACCGAAGCTCCCGCTCCGAGCGTTGAGCCTACCGCATTTTTCTCCGCACAGGACCTGGTAGGGATGACCCCCACCAATGCAACGGTCGCTGCCGTGGAAGACTACGCACATTTCCTGACAGGTACAAATGACACAACCACCGACCCCTCTATTACGTTGACTTCCGATGGTGCAGAGGGCTTTAGCGATATCATTGCCATCAAGTACAGAACCAACTGCGGCACGTACGGCTCTAACTTCTGGGGCACCTTCCTGCTCAACGGCACGCTCACGTTCAACGGCAACCGCAGAGACAGCGACAACTGGTTTATGTACATCACCGACGGTACCTGGGACGTATTGATCCTGGATATGAGAAAGAACAAGGAAGGCTCGAGCGGTGTTGCGGACACAGACGTGACCGGCGGCGCTGCGATTACTTCCGTGGTATACAATTTCTTTGATTACTTGGGTAATGACGGAAAGCTTGACACCGATGACGGCGAGCAAGAGTACATCGATATCGAATACATCGCTTTCTTTGGCACCAAAGATGAAGCGATCGAATATTGCTACAGAATACAAGATCCCAATTAACCGATCAAGCAGCCGCGGCTTATGCCGCGGCTGCTATTTTTTTGCACAAGGATTTTTCAAACTCCCGGTTTCTTGCAAAAACCTTGATATCCATTGACACGCATATAAAAGTGTGATATAATAAATAATTACAAGAAAAGCGAAAAAAGGGGGAGTAGCGTGAAGGCTTACTTTGCCCGGCTTTTCAATTTGCTATTCACGCTTAAACTTCACCGAAAATTGGGTTGCCCATTTTTGAAAGGAACTCCACGGTGAAGTTTTGAAACTGTTTGAGCCGCCATAGGCGGCAGGGGGGGAGTAACATGAGCGCAAACAAGCGAAAGGACGAGCTGGATGCCTTTTGGGATATCGATGGGTTGATGCCTGCAAGAAAGCCTGCCGTGCAGCGCAAGGCAGGGGCAACCGATGCGGTCGAGGTACAATTTGAGCGCGCAAAGCCGCAGCCCGAAAACGAGCAAGCCAAGCTGACAAGAACCGTACCCCCCAAGCGTAACCCCGTAGGGGCGGATTCCATATCCGCCCGCGTGCCCGCGCAGCCCACGCCCGAAAAGGTTTACGAAATGCAGGGCGGACTTGTGCACCGCGTGAGCATCTACCCTTGGAAATCGGGATACACCTACTACGAAAAATTCTGCCGTGACGGAGAATATCTGCGCCGCATCAAGGGCAAGGAAGCACCGCACGTGGGCTTTTTCTCGTATATGCCGCAATATGGGCAAATGACCAAGGCGCAGCTTGCGTATTATCTTTGGTGGCGCGAGAACATCATTCAAAACGGCACGTATCTGCCTGCCGATTACAGCTATATTTTGCTCAATATCTATGAGCTGATCAATCTGCCCGAGGATGAGCCGATCAAGGTGCGCGATGCGCTGTGCCGTCTTTGGGTGGCATATAAAAAGGACACGCCGCGCCTTGACCGCTATTTTGCCGAGTGGATTTGCGATTATTGCCTGCTGCACGGCTTGTCCGCGCCGGTTGAGCAGCTTGCACCCATTTGGGATGACGTGCTGGCAGCTGCTACGCTCAAGGAGTTTTATCTGGATTCGGGCGACGGTCGCACCGCGTCCTACGTGCGCGCATTGCTTGCATATTGCTGCCAGTACGATTATCGCAAAAGCAAGTTTGCCACAGGGGAGAGCAAGGCACTTTACGATGAGATCATTCCCGGTGTGCTTTGTTATCTTTTGGAGCAGAACGGCGAGGGCGCAAAGCTCTTGCGCGGCAAAGGAAATATGCAGGATAGCGTGATCAGCCGCGACAGCTACGTGGCAGCCCTTTGTTCACACCGCATCAAAAAGCGCATTGAGGTGCAGTATTGCTCGGTGTCGCGCTCGCACGAGCTGCGCATGGCGGTCACCGATATGGTCAAATATACCGAAAACCGCATCCGCGCCCACATGGGTGTCAAATCACGCCTTGGCGTGGGTACGCTGAGTGATGCGGTCAAGAGAGAGATGGATGCTTATTTGGACGGCATTGTGCCGCGCATTAAGAACCCCGAGCGTGAGCAGGTGGCGGCATATGAAAAGCTGTACGATCTGCCCACCGCTCCTTTGGATCTTTCGCATAGCGCTCAGATCGAGCAAGCATCGTGGGAGACCACAAAGCGTCTTGTCGAGGCGTTTGAAGAGGCGGATGCGCCCGAACCGATGCCCACATCCGTGCTTGCCTTCACGGAAGGGGCGAATCACGATTCGCCCGCATCTATCCCCCCGGTAGGGGCGAATCACGATTCGCCCGCACCTATCCCCATGGTAGAGGCGAACGTCGATTTACCCACAGATCAAGGCGACGACGCGCTCAAAACCGCCCTTGCAGCATATCTGCCCTTTATTATCGCGGCAGCTGCCTCGGATGAAAATGCGCAAATGCAGTCCTGTCGCGCTATGGGGAAAATGATCGATGCGGTGGCAGACGAGATCAACGATATCGCGGTTGAGGTGTTTGGCGACGTGATTTTGGAAGAGACCGACGGCGGTTATACGGTCATTGAAGATTACAGGGAACAGCTACAGTACCTTTGGAGGGAATAAAAATGGAGCAAAGAATACAACAACAAGTACCCAGACGCGTGCTTGGCGCGCTGCTTGCATCGGTTTCTGCGGGTGTTGTGCCGCGTGCGGGTGCACCTTATATTGCCATTGGCAGACAGGACGAGATTGCAGCCCTGCTGTCCGATCTGGAGCAGGTCAACGAGGGTGGCGCAGGCATGCGCTTTTTGGTGGGTAGATACGGCAGCGGTAAAAGCTTTTTGATGCAGCTGATTCGCGGCTATGCCCTTGAGCGCGATTTTATCACGGCTGATTGTGACCTCTCGCCCGAACGCCGTCTGTACGGCACGGGCGGCAGCGGTGTGGCTACCTATCGCGAGTTGATGAAAAATCTTGCCAGCAAAGCCTCTCCCGATGGTGGTGCGCTGCCCAAGATCATTGCAAGATGGATCGCTTCCTTGCAGGCAGAGCTGGTGGCAGAGGGCTCTTCGCCCGACTCTGCAACCTTTGAGGCTGCACTTAACGCGCGCGTGATGCATAAGCTTGCCCAGGTGGAATTTTTGGTGGGCGGCTTTGACTTTGCGCGTGTCATCACAGCGTACTATCGCGCCTACATGCGCGGCGGTGAGGATGACCGCGAGATCATGAGCGCATGCTTGCGCTGGCTGCGCGGTGAGTTTTCCACCAAGACCGAGGCAAAGGGTGCGCTCGGATTTTCGGTGTCGGTCATTATTGATGACGATAACTGGTATGATTTTCTCAAGCTTTGGGCGTCGCTTGTGCGCCTGATGGGCTATCGCGGACTTGTGGTGTTTATTGACGAGTGCGTCAATCTCTACAAGATCGTGCACCGCGTCAGCCGCGAGAATAACTATGAAAAGATTCTTTCCATGTTCAACGATACCCTGCAGGGGCGTGCTCCCGGTTTGGAGATCGTGTTTGGCGGCACGCCGCAGTTTTTGGAGGACACCCGTCGCGGACTTTTCTCCTACGAAGCGCTGCGTTCGCGTCTGTGCGACAGCCGCTTTACTGTGGAGGGATATAAGAACCTGATGGGACCTGTGATCCGTCTGCGCCGTTTGTCTGATGATGAGCTGTTTGCGCTGCTCTCGCGCATTACGCAGCTTTATGCGCAGTATTACGGTGTGCAGCCTCGCGTGTCGCAGGAGCAGCAGGTGACGTTTTTGCAGGCATGCCTTGCGCGCGCAGGAGCGGATAGCATGATCACGCCGCGTGAGATGCTGCGTGACTATATGACTGTGCTCAACGTGCTGATGCAAAATCCCGAGGCAAAATTCGAGGATGTGGTCAAGACCACTCCTTCTGCAGCACCCACTCCCGTAGGGGCGAATCACGATTCGCCCGCACCCACCGACTCTCCCCGCAAATTCACCCCCAACGATCTTGATTTTTGATAGAAAGGGAAGCGCATGACCAAGGCAGACGAGATTTTTGAAAGGTTTCCCGATTTTATCAGGGAATTTATTTACAATAACACCTGGGAAACGCTGCGCCCCGTACAGATGGCTGCAGCGCAGACCCTGTTTGAAACCGACCGCAATCTGCTCTTGACCTCGTCCACCGCAAGCGGTAAGACCGAGGCAGCCTTCTTTCCCATTCTCACCGAGCTGTGGGAAAACCCGCCCGCAAGCGTGGGGGTTCTGTATATCGCGCCGCTCAAAAGCCTGATCAACGATCAGTTTTTCCGCATCGAGCAGCTGCTGGATCAAAGCGGTATTCCCGTAACGCATTGGCACGGAGACGTTGCCGCCTCGCACAAGCGCAAGCTGCTCGAAACTCCTCGCGGTGTGTTGCAGATCACACCCGAGTCGCTGGAAGCCATGCTGATCAGCCGCTCCAACGATATTCCGCGTCTGTTTGGTGACCTGAGATACGTGGTCATAGACGAGATCCACACGCTGACGGGTACAGACCGCGGCAATCAGATCCGCTGTCAGCTGGATCGTATTTCGCACCTGATTGGGCATGACGTGCGCCGCGTGGGGCTGTCTGCTACCATTGGTGACCCACAGGGCGCAGCCGCTTGGCTGAGCGAGGGCACGTGCAAGCAGACCGACGTGCCGATCTTTGAGGAAGGCAAAATTCGCTGGCGACTGGGCTTTGAGCATTTCTACGTGCAAAATCCCAAGGCAACGCAGAGCAAGGATGAAGCCGAAAAGGATGGCGAGGAGGCAACCGAAACGCCTGCTATGCTTGACGCCGGCTATGAATACGCCTATGATTGCGTCAAGGACAAAAAATCTCTGGTGTTTTCCAACTCCAGAGAGGAAACCGAATACGTATGCGCCACGCTGCGCCAGATCGCGCGCGCAAGAGGCGACCGCGATGTGTTTTTGATCCACCACGGCAATCTCTCGGCATCGCTGCGTGAGGAAGCCGAGCTTAAAATGAAAAACGAGGAAGAATTTGCCGTCACCTGCGCAACGGTGACCATGGAGCTTGGCATTGACATTGGGCGACTTGAGCGCGTGATGCAAATGCAAGCGCCCAACTCGGTCAGCGGCTTTTTGCAGCGCCTTGGTCGCTCGGGCAGACGCGGACAGCCGCCCGAGATGATGATGGTATTCCGCGAGGAGGACCCGTTGCCCAACACCCCCTTGCCGCAGCTGATTCCGTGGGAGCTTTTGCGCGGCATTGCCATTGTGCAGCTGTATATCGAGGAACGATTTATCGAGCCGCCCATGCAAAAAAAGCTGCCGTATTCGCTCTTGTTCCACCAAACGCTCAGCATTCTTGCCGCGCAAGGTGAGCTGACACCTGCCGCACTTGCAGCCAAGGTGCTCTCGCTGCCGCCGTTTTTGGATGTGCGAAAAGAGGACTACAAGGTGCTCATGCTCTCCATGCTCAACAATGATTTTTTGGAAATGACCGAGGAAAAGGGGCTGATCGTGGGGCTTGCGGGTGAAAGACTACTCAAAAGCTTCCGCTTTTATGCCGTGTTTAAGGACAGCGAGGATTATACCGTGCGCTGCGGCTCGGATGAGATTGGCACCATCACCACGCCGCCTCCCGTGGGCGACCGCTTTGCCCTGGCAGGGCGCGTTTGGGAGGTAGAGGAGCTGGATATTGCGCGCAAGCTGATCTACGTAAAAGCCGTTGAGGGCAAGATGGAGATCTCTTGGCCGGGTGACTTTGGCGAGATCCACACCAAAATACTTGAGCGCATGAAGCAGGTGCTCATAGAGGACACCGTGTATCCGTACCTCAAGGAAAACGCGCGCGCAAGACTTGACAAGGCGCGCCACGTTGCGCACAACACGGGCATGCACGAGCATTCGCTGATCCACTTGGGCGGATACAGCTGGTGTTTGTTCCCTTGGCTTGGCACGCGCGCCTTCCGTACGCTGCGTCGCTTACTCAAAAAACATGCAAAGCAGCTGGGTATCTCGGGCATTGAGTTTGAGGGGTGCTATTATATCACGTTCAAGATGGAAAAGAGCGGTGATTATGCGCTCATTCTGGAGCTTTGCCGCATAGCGGAGCAGGGAATTGATGCCCAAAGCCTTGTGGATGCGGGCGAGTTGCCCGTGTTTGAAAAATATGACGATTACGTGCCCGGGGATCTGCTCAGGCAGGCATACGCGACGGATCGGCTGATCGTGCCGCCCGTGGTGCAGCGTCTGCACGGGATACTTGATGAGTATTAACTACCGCTTTGCTGCGTAGTCGATCAGCAAAACGCCACCGCACAGCACCACAAGACCGCCCAGTACGTATTCAAGGGCGGGTATGTACGCGCTGCCGATCAGGTTTGGGTTTTGCAAGATAGCAGCCTCTGTGCGCACGGCAGTGTCGCAGATCGCAAGGGATAGCAGATTCAGCCCGAACAGGGCTACGTAAAAGGCTACGGGGGAAAGGGAATATGAGCGACTTTTGTGTTTGCTGTGTACCATTTGTTCTCTCCTTCATTCTTTTTACTTTGATCATACCGTAAAAGAGCTGAAAAATCCAGTGAAAAGTGCTGGGAGTGCAGGGGATAAATACAAAACAAACGCTAAATATTGAATATTTCTGCTTTTTTTCAAATATTTAACACAATATGTTGTGGAAGGTCTTTACAAACGCTGCAAAATGTGTTATACTTGTCACAAAGAAAATTCACCTCGGAGGAGTTTTATATGAATTGTCCTGCTTGTGGCTTTGCAGAAAGTAAGGTTGTGGATTCCAGACCGGTCAATGACGGTGCCAGCATCCGCCGCAGACGTGAGTGTCTGCAGTGTCAAAAACGCTTTACAACGTTTGAGATCATGGAGTCTGTGCAGATCTTCGTTGTCAAAAAGAACGGGGAAAAGCAGCTCTTTGATAAGTCCAAGCTGCTGGTAGGCGTGCTCAAGGCAACGCAAAAGCGTCCTGTCAATGCCGAGGAAATCGTCAACCAGATCGAGCTGGATCTGCAGAATGCGCTGCGTCAGGAGGTCAGCTCCCGCGAGCTTGGCGAGATGGTCATGGACATTCTGCGCGAGAAAGACGAGGTTGCATATGTACGCTTTGCTTCGGTCTATCGCGAGTTTAACGACGTGGATTCCTTTATGGCAGAGCTCAAGTCGCTCAAGCGCCGTCAATCCAAGAAGAATTAAAGAGTTTACATGAGAAAAACGTATTTTCTGCGCTTTTTGTACCGTTCGGTCGTGCTGGTCGCGCTGATCGCACTTTGCATTTGCAGGCCCGAAACCGCAGATATCATTGATGGCTTTGCCGTCTTTTCGCAATTCCACCCCACGCACCTGTTTTTGTATTTCCTGTGGTTTGTCTGGATGTTTGATATGATCTGTCAGATCGTGCCAAGCAAGGGCTTATTTTCCATGGGCTCGCAAAAGGTGTTCCGCCGCAACTATGCGCCCTGCTCGGGTTGCGAAAAGGTGGATCGCCGCGCGTTGCGCCGCAGATACACCAAGGAAGCCTTGAAGGTGTGGTGCTTTTGGGGACCGTTGACCGCTGCTTTGGCAGTTGCGTGGTTTGTATGGCTCAAGCCCATGGGTGCTTATTGGTTTCCGCTTTTGTTCGTGGGCGCGTTTTACGTGTGCGATCTGATTTGCGTGCTGTTCTGGTGCCCTTTCCGCGTGTGGTTCATGAAGAACCGCTGCTGCACCACCTGCCGCATTTTCAATTGGGATCACTTCATGATGTTTACACCGTTTCTGTTCGTGCCGGGGCTGTATTCCTGGTCGCTGGCAGGGCTTTCGGTGATCATCTACGTCATTTGGGAGATTCAAGTCTATACCCACCCAGAACGCTTTACCGACGCTTGCAATAACACGCTCAAGTGCAAGAATTGCACCGACCGCCTTTGCGGAAAATTCTGATAACGTAAAAGAGAGAACGCTATGCGTTCTCTCTTTCTTTATAATTCAAACAGTTTAATCATGGCAATTGCCGTGCCGCTTTCGTACTCGCGCACCTCGCCAAGGGCGAAGAAATGCCCCTTTGCGTCACAGATGCGCACGCGCGTGCCGATGGGATGGTCGGTATGGATCTTGCTCTGATAAATCTCGCAACCGTTTCTGCAAAGACGCTCATAAAAGGAGGGAAGATGTACCGCAGGATGCTCTGCAAACAGCACCTCAACCGGGCGCAGCAGCGCAAGGCGCTCATCATCGATCATTTGCTCAAGCGCGGCAGTAGTAACGCATTCCTCGATCGAAAAGCCGCCTGCACATACGCGCTCCAAGCTTGCCATGGCACCGCCGCAGCCAAGAGCCGCGCCAATGTCTGCGCAAAGCGTGCGGATGTAGGTGCCGCCCGAGCAATCCACGGTCAAAACGTAATCGGTAGGGCTTTCGGTCGCTTGGCAGGAAAGGGAGTAGATCTCAATCTCTCGCGCCTCGCGCTCTACCGTAGTACCCTTGCGCGCAAGGTCGCAAAGCTTTTGCCCGTCCACCTTAAGTGCGCTGTACATGGGAGGAATCTGCTTGATCTTGCCCACAAAGCGATTGCATACCTCTGCCACCTTTGCACAAGAGGGAATAGCATCGGACGTGGTCAGCACCGCGCCCGTGGTGTCCTCGGTGTCGGTGGTAAGCCCGAGTCGCAGCGTAGCGCGATAGACCTTGCGATCGTGACTGACGTACTCGCAAGCCTTAGCCGCTCTGCCCACAAGCACCACCAAAACGCCTGTCGCCATAGGATCAAGCGTGCCCGTGTGACCCACGCGACGGGTGTGCAGGGCGCGACGCACCTTGCCCACAATGTCATGCGAGGTTGCGCCCGCATGCTTATTGATCAGCAAAATGCCGCTTGGTTCAAAGGGTTGCGCACTCATGCGGGGAAGCGCACGTGCGCCGAGTAGATGGGCATACCCTTGGAGGAGAAGTTTGCCTCGTATTCGGTCATAACGTTGGTCGCAGCCATTTCGCTTGCGTGCAGATCCTCGGTCTTCCAAACGATCTCAAGTCCGCAAGCCTCAAATTCCTCAAGGCTGAAGAAAAACAGATCGTGGTTGTCAGTCTTGAACTTGAGCATACCGCCGGGAACAAGCAGCTCGCGGTACTTTTCAAGGAATCCGCGGTGGGTAAGTCTGCGCTTTTTGTAGCCGCTCTTGGGCCAAGGGTCGCTGAAATTGAGATAAATGGTGTCAAGGCAATGCGCAGGCAGCCATTCGGGCAGGTTCTCTGCATTGCCGATGATAAAACGCAGGTTGTCGGGGCGGGTGTCTGCACATGCGCTTGCCTTTTCAAGAGCAAGACACGCTACGTCGGCAACGCGCTCCATAGCGATCATATTGACCTCGGGGATTGCCGCAGCCGTGCCGCAGGCAAACGCACCCTTACCGCAGCCGATCTCAAGTGCCAAAGGCTTTTTCTGGGAGAAGGGCGCGCAGGGGTCTTCCATGAGCAGCTCGGGATGCTCAATCAGCAAATCGGAGCAAGCGGCGATTCTTTCGGCACCGTGCTTTTTTCTTCTCATTCTCATGGTATATACCTCAATTATACGTTGAATCTGAACAGAACGATGTCGCTGTCCTGCATGACGTATTCCTTACCCTCACTGCGGTAAAGACCTGCATCCTTACAAGCGGCAACGCTGCCCAGCTTGACCAGATCGTCAAAGGAAACAACCTCTGCACGGATAAAGCCGCGCTCAAAGTCGCTGTGGATTTTACCTGCAGCCTGAGGAGCCTTGGTGCCCTTGGTAATGGTCCAAGCGCGAACCTCCTTAGGGCCTGCGGTCATGTAAGAAGTCAAGCCGAGGAGGGAATAGCTTGCCTTGATCAGCTTGTCAAGACCGCTCTCCTCAATACCCATGTCCTCCATGAACAGTGCCTTTTCCTCAGCGTCCAGCTCTGCGATCTCTGCCTCAATGCCTGCGCAGATCCACATGATCTCGCTCTGTTCGCTCTTTGCGTACTCCTTGAGCTTAACGTATGCGGGATTGCCGAGAGGCTCGCTGCCTGCGTCATCCTCGCTGACGTTTGCCACGTAGATAACGGGCATACGGGTCAGCAGGTGCGTGTCAGCCAAAAGCTCCTCCTCGTCGGCGGTCAGCGCAACGGTACGCGCGCAAAGACCCTCCTCAAGAGCGGCAAGGATCTTCTTGAACACCTCCATCTGCGCGGCGAGCGACTTGTCGGCACGCATAGCCTTGGTGGTGCGCTCAATGCGGCGCTCCATCATTTCCATGTCGGAAAGGATAAGCTCCATGTTGATGGTCTCAAGGTCACGCATGGGGTCAATGCTGCCCTCAACGTGGATAATGTCGTCATTTTCAAAGCAACGAATGATGTGCAGAATTGCATCACACTCGCGAATGTTGGAAAGGAACTGGTTGCCCAGACCCTCGCCCTTGGATGCGCCCTTGACAAGACCTGCAATGTCAACGAACTCGCAAACAGCAGGGGTCAGCTTTTCGGGCTTGTACATTTCTGCCAGCACGTCCAGACGCTTGTCCGGCACGGGCACGATACCCACGTTGGGCTCAATGGTGCAGAAGGGATAGTTTGCGGATTCAGCACCCGCATTGGTCAAGGCGTTGAATAAGGTGGATTTTCCCACGTTGGGAAGTCCGACGATACCAAGTTTCATGTTTTCATATCTCCAAATTTCTTAAATTTTAGCATAGCCATATTTATACATTATAATTATAAACCATTTTGCTGCGTTTTGCAAGCCCCCCGCGCAATTTTGCCGTGTCAAAGTTGGAGAATTTTGGGGCAAAACACCCCGCATTCCTTGGGGGAATGCACGAAAAGCAAAAAAGCCGCTATCGCGGCGTGTGTAACACACTTAATAGCGGCAAATTTTATTTGCAAATAGAACAAATAGAGTGTGGAAAGTTGAATCCACCTTTATTCAGTCTAAAAGGATATTATTCTTTCGCTTATACAGCAATATCAAGCTCGGAATAAACGAAACAAACATAAGCACAAACACACTCAATATAACCGACAAGAAGTTAAGCGACGAAAAATAGTAGGTTATTGAGTTTAGAATATTGAAACCGTTTTTAATCAATAGCCACGTCATAGGCACCGACAAAAGAACTCCGACAGAATAAACCATAAGCAACTGCAAAAGCAATGATCTTATCAGTTTTCCGAATGTCAATCCGTTGATACGGTAAAGCGTATATGTCGAAAGACTTAATCTTGTTTTGATGAAAAGCTGAATCAACAGCATAGTAAATGTTACGAAAATCAGTATAGCTATAAATGTTACAGAAAAGATTGATACAAGCAGATTGTAAACCTTATACGTTCTGATATCGCTTGACCAATTTTCAAACGTCATATTTGGATAATCGAGCCCCAATTCTTGAAGCTCATTTGTGATGACCGTATTATTTGCGTCAATATCGGTATAAATGCTAACCACGCTGTACGCGGCGGGGATTCCCAACTCGTCCAATGCTTCATTTGCAGTAAGCACCGAGCAAGCGGTTCCTATTCTGCTTGATATAAGCTGACCGTCTGTTGAGCGAATAATTGCACCGACTTTTACGGTTACGTCCTTTCGGTAAAACAAAGATATATCAGATTCCGCAACACCGCCGTTTAACGGCTCGTCCGTAAGCAATCCCGAAAGTGTAATTTCATCTCCTACCTTAAACTGTGTCATATTGATTGCGTCGGGGGCGTCGTACTCCGTAGGGATAATACCCCTTAAAATCGTTCCCCCGAAATTTTGCTCTGTTATTTTGTATGCAGGAACACGGAGAATGACCTCTTCTCCCGACATTATCTTATCTATGTTAATCTCGCCGTCAATAACAGAATCCTTTAGTTTTTCCAAGCTCTCACGACTATAACCGACGATCTCACTACTTACCAATACGTCATTTTCTTTATAGTTAAAGGTGTTCCAAATGAGATCATAATTATTGATACTCATAGACATTGCCATATTGTAGTTGCCGTCAAGAATGGAATCACAACCGTCAAAATAGCTGTCAATGCTGCCCTTTGTCAGTAAGAGGTTCATTTTCTGATTTTCTCGGTATGCCAAAATTTTTGAAACTCCGGGAATGGACGCAACGGAATCAATAAAGTCTTGATCAGCCCCGTTCTTTTCGTAATTGTTTGTAAAAAGCAATGGGGTTAATTGTTCTCCCGTCACTTTATCCGTAAGAGGCGGTGCATTGATCAGCTTTGAGGAAAACTGAAAGTCATAATCATTTTGGACATAGCCCGAATTGGTGTCCGTTATATCCTCCGTAAAATAGTTTTTGTAAGCAATTCCATAAGACAACAGCGTACACGATAATGCGATCAACAGCGTAATTGCAATAATGGCTTTACGATTTTTGAACATATCCAATTTGAATATGCTAATTTTTGCGTTGGTGTTTTTGTAATGCCTTCCGCTGGTCTCGCTGTCAAGTGCAGTTTGCTTTACGATGTAGATTGCATAGACAATAAATACGATTGCTAACCCTATCAAAAGGGAGAGTATCAGAGAAACATTTAACGTCATATTGAAATCGAATATTGGCGTACTATATTCGCTATCCAATATCAAGTTCAGACAACCCTTTGTAGTAAAGAAGCTGAACACGCCACCCGTTATCACGCCGAGTATCAGAATAGAAACCGTTTCAAAAACAAGCACAAAGAAAATATCCCGCTTATTCATACCGAGCAAAAGGTAGTTCCGTATTCTCGCAAGAAGCTTTGTCTTGTTCATAATCAAGATGGTAATTACGATCAACAGAGAAATTACATACATCAAGATCATAAAACTTTGAGGGATAGAGAAATTGTCGCTTGCGTCAAAAGAGCCGTTGCTTGTGAAAAGTCTTAAAGTATCATCGTTGGGGTTCACAATACCCGTTTCTTTTTCGATTACAATTTGCTGTGTGATACTGTGGCTTTTATTAAAAACTTGTTCAAGACGGCTTTGCGTGATAAAAGCATTGACGGGTGTAATATTATCTTCTATCTGCTTTTCTCCGCGAGGCCATAAACGCCCGAAGTCGTTTATGATTCCGCAAAGTGTATATGTTTGATTATCAATCGTAACCTCTTGACCAACACCGTTAGCCCCCAATTCGTTTGCAATACCTTCTGTCAAAGCAATTTCATTATCGCTCTCGGGAAAGCGACCTTCTTTTACTGTGATACAGCCAAGCCGTATTGCTTCTGCGTCCGCAAATCCTAAATTGAGATTTTTATTGCCCTCTAATGCTACGGTATCAGCCGTGTAAAACACACCGTAGCTTTGGTATCTGTAATTCGGCAACAGACTTTCAAATTCATCATCGGTGAGTGTTGAAAGATCGGATATTTTATCCCGATAATATATTTCATCGTATATTCCGTAAACTACGGTGTTTTGTTCTTTAACGGTTGTAATAATACTGTTTGTCGTATTATACAGAAACATCGGTACAAGCGTAAGAATACAAATTGCCGCAAGCAACAGCTTGTTTCCGTTGTTTCTTCGGAGCAGACTTTTTAGGGATATTTTGATCAAATTCAATGTATGTTTCATTGCTGTACCTCACGGATTAACTTTCCGTCACTCATTCTGTAAACCTTATGAGCGATTTTCAGCCATTCAAGATCGTGTGTTACGATAACATACGTTTGACCCTGTTCCTCATTGGTGCGCTTCACAAATGCCATTAGCTTATTACCCGATTCAAGATCAAGATTTCCCGTTGGCTCGTCTGCAAGAATGATTGACGGCTGCATTAGCAAAGCTCTTGCTACTGCGGTACGCTGTCTTTCGCCGCCCGACAACTGCGACGGATAAAAATGCTTTCTTTTCTCCAAATCCAAGAGCGCAAGAAGCTTGCGTTCTCTTTTGGTATCATACGGCTTTCCCGCTATGTCAAAAGGAAGTCTGATATTATTGATAACCGACAGTTCATTTATGAGGTTGAAGCTTTGATATATGAAGCCGCATTTTTGATTGCGGATTTCCGCTCGTTCCTTTTCGCCGAGCTTATAAAGATTCTTTCCGTCTAAAAGCACCTCGCCCGAATCCGGGACAATAAGCCCGCCGAGAATATTTAAAAATGTACTTTTACCCGATCCGCTTTTTCCGATAACAACAACAATTTCACCTTTGTTTATATCTAAAGTCGTGCTTTTAAGTGCGTGGACTTGTGTGTTTCCGATTTTGTAGTTTTTGGATATACCTTTTACAGTTAGTATTTTACTCATAATCATCACCCCTTGATATAAAAATAACCTTGCCACTTTCGGTAGCAAGGTTATTTTAACATTCAAATATCAAGAAAATATCATAACTGAAAAATTATTTGCAAGAAAATGAAGCGACAACACACGCACCTGCGCCGTCATTGTTTGTCAGCTTCAATGCGCCCTTGTGCTTTTCACACAGTATTTTGCACAGATACAGACCAAGCCCAAAATGAAGCTCGCTATCATTTTGATTTCCCGTATAGTAGGGCGCGGTCGCTGTTTTCAGTTCTTCTTCCGAAAAGCCCGTTCCGTCGTCTGATACGGATATAGTTAGATGATCTTTCGATACACAGCAAGATACCGTTATTGATTTTTCGGCATAGCGAACGGCATTTGAAACGATATTCTCAAATACCTGCATAATAATATTCGCGTCAACATTTACGTTCTCGGCTTCTGCCACGATTTGAAAGTGAGATTCAAGACCGTTTTCTTGACAGAGCATTTCTAATGATTTTCCTAATTGATTTGAAAGATCGTTTACACAGGTACACTTCATTTGTATCGGTTGATCTTCCAATTTGCTCATTGTACCCATACTGTAAACATAGCTTTCTATACGTTCTATGTTCTTTGATACGGTACTCAATATTGCCGCCTTTTTATCCTCCGAAATATCTGATCTCATATAGACCTTTTCAAGAAGCTCGACGTTTCCCCTCATAACAGTAAGCGGTGTCCGAAGTTCGTGAGAAAAAGCCTTATTGAGTTTTCGCCTTTCTTCAATCATTCGCCACATCGTTCGGTTATTGTCCACAAGCGACAGCCGCATTTTTTCAAAAGAAGCACAAAGCTGTCCAAGCTCGTCTTTGCCGCTGTAATCTATAACAAAGTCGAGGTTATCATCGGAAATGTTTTCGGAAGCATTTATTAAAAGTTTTATCGGCTTTTGTAGTTTACCGAAATAAAAGATAACGGCACCAATCGTAATACTGACAATACACCAGAAAAAAGAGGAATAGTCATAGATCATTGTGTAGAAATCATACGCTTGTTTATCTTCCTCGGAAAATGAAAGACGACCTATATAATGCGTAACACGATATTCAGATTCGCCCACTTCCTCGGTTTTCTGTTCAACCGAAATATATTTTGCCTCAATGAGTTGTATTTTTTCACTTACAAAGCTCATTGTTGTTTTTGAAAGAATTACCGCTAATATGATAAAAAATGACATAATGATGATCAGTGAGGGCATTAGCGGAATTCTTGAAATAACTTTCTTTAGTTTTCCCATTTGTACCCACACCCCCATACTGTTGCAATGTATGATTTACAGCCTGCTTCTGTAAATTTAGCCCGAATTTTACGGATATGTTCAACCACCGTCATAGAGTAACCGTCGCTGTCAAATCCCCATAAGCGTTCATATATACGCTCTTTATCAAAAACAATACCCGTATTTGTGGAAAGCAGTTCTATAATGTCAAATTCCGTTTTGGAAAAAGAAATCGGTTGATCCTTGAAATAGACGGCTTTTGAGGAATAGTCTATAACCAAATCGTCATTGAATTTCAAATCGGATTTTTTCTGCAATCTCATATCACGGCGCAAGTGAGCAGAAACACGGGCACCCAATTCATCAAGCGAAAAAGGCTTTGTAATATAATCGTCCCCGCCCGCAGAAAAGCCGTTTATTTTGTCAACGTCATCAACATTAGCCGTTAAAAATAAAATCGGACAAGAAACAAACTCCCGAATCTTTTTACACACTTCAAGTCCGTTTAGTTTCGGCATATTAATGTCGAGAAGTATTATATCGGGCTTCTGACTTATTTTTTCAAGTGCTTTCTTCCCATCATAAGCGGATAGTACATCATAACCGCATAAATCAAAGTAATTACAAAGAAGCTCAACAACATCTTTTTCATCATCAACAATTAAAATTCTCGGCAACGCTTAACACCTCCGTCCCAAATGATGATAACATACAAATATCAAGATTTTATCAAAATTCCATTCTCTTTTGTGTTTTAATATGGCTGATTGTATTATATACCATCAGCCGAATCATATCAAGTGTACGATTGTGAACTTCATTTTGCCGTGTCAAAGTTGGAGAATTTTGGGGCAAAACACTCCGCATTCCTTGGGGGAATGCACGAAAATAATTTTTCCAAACCTATTGACACGCCAATTTATCTGTGCTATAATAACTGTGCTATAGCAAGTATCACAGTTGGAGAATTCTCATGATCATCATTGACCACAACAGCAAAACGCCTGTTTATGAGCAGATCAAGGTGCAAATTTTGTCCCTGATCACCTCGGGCGTTCTGTCCCCGGGTGACAAGCTCCCCTCTCTACGAACCATGGCAGCCGAGCTCTCCCTCAACTTCAACACCATAAAAAAGGTGTTTGCCCAGCTTGAGGAGGATGGCGTGGTCATCACGGTGCAGGGCAAGGGATGCTTTGTTGCGGATACCGCAAGGGATAACCGCGCCGTACAGGACAAGGCCGAGGTCGCATTGCGCGAAGCGATGGCAGTTGCCAAAGCCTCGGGGGTTTCTAAGGAGTCCGCCGAGAAGATTTTGGCAGAAATGTTCGGACATTAGCCGAGCTTTGCCCATATCCGAATTCCGCATTTTTCAGAAAGGAACCATTCTCATGATTGAGATCAACTGCGTCAGTAAGTCCTTCGGGGACAAGACCGTGCTGGATGACGTCACCGTAACGGTATGTGACGGCTCTATATACGGTCTTGTAGGCTACAACGGAGCAGGAAAGACCACCCTGCTTTGTCTCATTGCAGGCCTGTATGCTCCCGATAAGGGCAATGTCACGGCAGATATCGAAGGCACCCACGGTATTGGCGGTAAATTGAACGTTTACGCCTGTGAGACCGCCCGTCGGGACATTTTCCTGATCCCCGATGACCCCTATATCCTGCCCCAAGCCAGTCTTAACACCATGGCCGCATTTTATCGCGGCTTTTATCCACGTTTTTCTATGGAGACCTTCGGTAAACTCACCGAGATTTTCGGTCTCGATCCCAAAAAGAAGCTCAACAGCTTTTCCAAGGGCATGAAGCGTCAGGCGGCACTCATTCTGGGTCTGTCTTCCCGCGCCCGCTATCTCCTGCTCGATGAGAGCTTCGACGGCCTTGATCCCACCATCCGTATGACGGTGTGCGATCTGCTTCTGGAGTATATGGCGGAAACAGGGGCTACGATCATCATGGCATCCCATAATCTCCACGAAATCGAGCATATCTGTGACACCGTGGGAATGCTCAACGGTACCCACATTGTCTACAGCTGTGAGATCGACACAATCAAGGAGCAGTACGTCCGTATCCGCGCGGGCTTTGACCGCGAGGTAAGCGAGGAGATGCTTGCCGATATTCCCCACGGGGATCTGATGGTCAGCGGAAAGGTCCTGTCCTTTATCAGCGAGACCGCTGCCGATACTGTCAAGGCGCACTTGGAAAGCCTTGGCGGACTCTGCCTGTTTGAGACCTACCCCATGTCCTTGGAGGACGTATTCAAATATGAAATGAGAAAGGGAGGGAAGAGTTATGACATCGAAGGCCTCTCCGGCAGCTAAGCGTAAATTCACTCCCATGCTCCACGAGATGCTTTGGACAGTCCGCCGTTACTGGTGGGTGGCATTCTCGGGGATGTTGCCGTTCTTGATGCTCACTGTGGTGGGCAAACGCCTGGAAGGGAACCAACCCAATACCTTCACCCTTATCATGCAGGATTCCGAGGTGTTCATGCAGGTAATGGCTGTATTCTTTGGCGTTTTCGCCGCCTTCTGTATGTTCCGATTCCTCTGGAGCCGTCGGGAGAGCGTGCTGTATTTTTCGGTTGGCACGTCCCGGGCAAAGCAGTTCCTGCTGCGCTATGTATTCGGCTTTGTGTCGGTGGTTCTTGGGATACTCGTGCCGTTCCTGATCACGTATTACACCGAGCTTGCAGAGGTGGGTGACGATTATTTCGGTCTGTGCGCCCACTATACCACCGTCTACGTGGCAAGCCTTTTGCTGATTGCACTGTTAGCCTATACTGTGACGGTGCTGGTTTCGGTGCTGTGCGGTAACTTCCTCTGCGCGCTGCTCTCAACCGTCGGCGTGCTGGGTGCACCCTACGCCGTCTTGTGGGGCAGTCAGACAATGCTTCGCTTCTACCTGTTCGGTACGCCCCTTGGCAGGAGCTTGCTTGCAGACCACCTCGGTGCGGGGCTGTTTACCATGTATACGGAGCAGTTGACGTACGTAAGCTTTTCCAAGTCGTTGCTTGATCGCTATGCCGTGATCGCAGACAGCGGCGGTATTACGCTGGCTGAGCGTTACAAGGAGGAAATGGCTACGCTGCCCGTGGGCAGAACCACGCTTCTGATCGTACTCATGGTCGCCTTGGCAGTTATTGCAGGCTTTGCCTACTGCCGCCGTCCTGCCGAGCACGCAGGAAAAGCAACCGTCCATCCTGTTCTGTCCCACACCGTTGCCGTGGCTGGCGGGTTCTGTGTCGCAGCACTCGTGCTGACGGCAAAAGCCCCCACCGAGGGATTCCTCGGCACCGCTATCCTCACCGCACTGTTTGTGATTGCTTTCGTCCTTGCAGCAGCCCTGTTGCGTCTGATCCTTACGCGGGACATCAAGGGCGTGATAACGCAATACTATATCCCTTGTGGAGCTGGCGTGGTCGGTCTGGTGATGGCAATTATGCTTGGTACGGGCTGGTTCGGCTACGCGACCTATATCCCCGATCCCATGGACGTGCAGTCGGTCAAGGTGACCTACAACCAGAACTTCTCTCTGCTTTCCCACATGGGGCAGAGCAGCTTCTCAAGTGGGCATGCATCTGATTTTAAGGGTGCCACCATTTCAGGGGGAAATGACGGAACTCCTTATTATTATAGGTTTCTCTACGCCTACGGCTATGATCTGAACGAGAAGTCCCTCCCGGCTCTGACCATTCCCGAGGATATCGAGATCGCACTTTCTATCCACGAAGCAGTGATCGCGGACGGAAAACAGACGTTCACCGGCAAGCCCTCTGACGAGCATGCCGCGTCTGTCGTACCTGTTTTCTACAGTGTGACCTACACTCTCAAAAACGGCAAAACGGTGGAGCGCTACTACGAGTATCTGAGCCTTGCCACGTTGGAAAAAACGGTACAGGCTGAGGATACGAATGCCTTTGGCGAGGAGATCGCAAAGTCTCACGCAGACAGCTATTTCGTACAGGCGGATGCCTTTGAATTCGGTGATCCTTTCTTTGCTGATTTCACCTCCGTGACTCTTTCAGAGGAGGATCGAAAGACACTGGCTGCTGCGTTGGATATGGACAACGCCATGATGAGCGCAAACGACCGCTACTTCTCCAAGGATGCAGAAGATGAGGTCATCGGAATCATCCGTACCAAACGGACTATAGCTGCTCCTATGTCTGGCACACACCCGATTGACCGTTTCTACGAGACCTACTACGTCACTGCGGCGTGGGAGAATACCCTGGCATTCGTTCGGGAGAAGGGGCTGGACGTTCACTTTGAGAGTGACTATACTGTTACCGACGTGCGCTATCAACGCTATACTCCCCGCTATATGCTCGACAGGTACGGCATGGGAGTATCCTACGTTTTCTTCTCGTGTGAGAACACGGTGCAGATTAGGCTGCTTGACAGTTTTGACGGTCACGGAGTCAAGGACGGCGTTGTCCGCGCCACAGATCCCGTCCCCACCGACAAGTGGGACGCTTATCTGGAAGCCTCCCGTCCTGTAGCTCTGATGACACGCCCGGGTGTGATGGTGCAGATCATTCTCACCAACGCCAAGGGAGAGGAGAAGCTGGTGACAAGATACCTCTACGACGAGGATCTGGCTTTGGAATAATATGAATGAAATCCGCCATTTTTTGGCGGATTTCCGCTTTTTTGCGTAAGAGTATAGACAACTCCCACGAAAATATGCTATAATGAAGTATCAAAACACACGGAGGTATCCCATGGGCAAGCATTATCTGGTCAACGATTCTCTTTTTTACGCGCACAATCCTTACGTTGAAAAAAATCCATATCTGCACATGCAGGCAGAGGACAAGCCGCTGCCGCAGTATGCCGAGGTAAAGGACAAATTGCCGCGTCCCGTATGGCAAGGGCGCGAGGACGTGCTGGCGTGCTATGACAAGGCATGGGAGATCGCCTTCCGAAATCTGCGCAAGCCGAATGCCCAGGCTGGCTTTGTGTCCAATTTTATCGACACCGCCTTTAACGGCTATCTGTTCATGTGGGATTCCTCGTTTATCGTCATGTTTGGCAGATACGGCTCTGACGTGTTCAATTTCCAAAAAACGCTGGATAATTTCTATTCACATCAGCACAAGGACGGCTTTATTTGCCGCGAGATCTGCGAGAGCCAGCCCGGAGAGCAATTTCAGCGCGACGATCCCGCATCCACAGGCCCCAACATTATGCCTTGGTGCGAGTGGGAGTATTTCCAGCTGACGGGTGATAGGGAACGCCTTTCCCGTGTGTTCTATCCGCTGCTGGCGTATCATAAGTGGCTGCAGCTCAACCGCACTTGGCGTGACGGCAGCTATTGGTCCTGTGGCTTGGCTTGCGGCATGGATAATCAGCCCCGTGTAGAAAAGCAGTACAGCGATCATTGTTCCCACGGACATGCCGTGTGGATCGATGCTTGCATTCAAATGGTCATCAGCGGCAAGGTGCTGATCGAGATGGGCAAGATCCTGGGTCATGAGCAGGACACCGCGTGGCTGGTGCGTGAGGTCGAGATGCTGACCGAGCTGATCAATGATAAGCTTTGGAGCGAGGACGAGGCGTTTTACTTTGATATGTGGCGCTCGGGTCTTTCGGGCGTCAAGAGCATCGGTGCATACTGGTCGCTGCTTGCGGACATCGTGCCTGCAGAGCGTCTGCCGCGCCTGATCGCGCATTTGGAAAATCCCAAGGAATTCAATCGTCCCCACCGCGTGCCCACGCTGTCAGCCGATCACCCCGAGTACAACGAGAACGGTGCCTATTGGAAGGGCTCTGTGTGGGCACCTACCAATTATATGGTGCTCAAGGGACTTGAAAGGGTAGGGTATCACGATCTCGCACACGAAATTGGTTGCAATACGCTTGACAACGTGGTCAAGGTGTTCTTGGAGACGGGTACGGTTTGGGAAAACTATTCGCCCGAGCATCTGTGCCCGGGTAAGCCTGCAAAGTCGGATTTTGTGGGCTGGACGGGTCTGATTCCGATCGCGGTGCTGATCGAGTACGTGTTCGGCATCAAGGCAGACGCCAAGAATGACGAGATCGTGTGGCGCGTGAACCTGACCGAGCAGCACGGCATTGAGCGCTATCCGTTCGGCGGCAGATCGGTCGCGCTGCTGTGTGACGCACGCGAAAGTGTTGACGCAGAGCCGCACATCACGGTCAAGTGCGATGCCCCCGTCAAGGTGCGCATCATCTGGAACGGCGGCGAAAAGGTGATCGAAGCATAAACATAAAACAATTGCGGGAGGGCTAACGCCCTCCCGCAAATCATTTATTCCTTATCCACCGACGCCAAGAAATCCTCTGCGTGCATGATCTCAAAATGCTCAAACCTGCTGCCGTTGACCAAATGCTCGCATCTTGCGTGCGAGTAGGTCAGGTTTTTTGGCTTAGGCCATATCAGCAGAATTTGCTTGACGCTATCATCGCGGGGCGGCAGCTCCAGCTTGGCGCGCTGAATGACCAGCTCGCGGCGTGCGTCAAACTCGGTCTCGGCAGTTTCGGAGTTTTTATGTACCTTGTAAAACCACTTATTGAAATGGCGTGCCTCGACATAATAGTGCTCTTTGGTCTTCTCGATATTCCAGCGACCGTGCGTGGAAATAAACGAAAGCAGGCTGACGCGCCAGGTCTGCTCGGGCGTGATTACGTCAAAGGTAGGCTCGCCGCGTTTGCCGAACACCGCTTTGGATAATTTCTTGTGCCAAATGACCTGCACACCCTTTTTCTGCAGCTTTTTGAGCGTGGAGGATAATGCCATCA
>JAZOLE010000082.1:0-19421 GCA_045652835.1 Eubacteriales bacterium
GCATACGGCTACGATGCAGGGCGGATTCTGGCACGCATTCATACCATACCCGCGCCAGAGCATGTGCCCACGTGGGAAAGTCGCTTTAACGCAAAGATCGATCGCAAGATTGTCATGTATCGCGACTGCTCCTTAAAATACGACGTTGATGCGCCACTACTGGACTATATTGCGGAAAATCGCCATCTGCTCGCATATCGTCCGCAAACCTATCAGCACGGTGATTACCATATCGGCAACATGATGGTGGACAGACAGGGAACACTGGTCATCATCGACTTCGACCGCGATGATTACGGTGACCCTTGGGAAGAATTTAATCGCATTGTGTGGTGCGCACAAGCCACGCCCGCATTTGCCTCGGGCATGGTGGACGGCTATTTTGACGGCGATGTTCCAATGGACTTTTGGCGCTTGCTTGCGCTGTATATCTGCTCAAATACCTTAAGCTCATTGCCTTGGGCAATTCCTTTCGGAGAGCAGGAGATCGAAGTAATGAAAAAACAGCAAGCAGAGGTGCTTGCTTGGTATGACAATATGAGAAATGTAGTACCCTCATGGTACAAAAAGGAGGACAACAAATGAAAAACAAAAAAATCCTATTTATTTCGCTGATCGCACTTGGCAGCTTGATTGCGCTGCTGGCATTGGTGCTTTGCGGTGCAATCGGCTATTTTAAGCTTCCCGTGGCATCCTATTATGCCGCATCGGAAAAGGCGTTCGTCATTCCCGATATCATGAGCGGCTCCGTGCCGCAGGGCATGCATTATTGCCAGGATGAGCAGACGCTTTTGCTCAGCGGCTACCGCGCGGACGGCGCGGCTTCGCCCATTTACGTAGTAGATGCACAAACCGGTGATTGCCTGCAAAAGGTCACCCTGCAAAATGAGGACGGTACGGATTTCGTCGGTCATGGCGGCGGTGTTGCCAAGTACGGTGACTTTGTTTACGTGGCAGGCGATGAAGCGGTGCTGTACGTGTATTCCTATGCGGATATCATGGCTGCCGAGAATGGCGGAAGCGTCAAGTGCAAGGGAAGCATCAGCTTAAAGTATTCGGAGCAGGATTATCTCATTCCCGCATTCGTCACGGTGTACAAGGATACGCTGTTTGTGGGTGAGTTTTATCGCGAGGAGGTATATCCCACGCCTGAATCTCACCACGTAACCACCGCGGCAGGGGATACTAACTATGCCATAGGCGTTTCTTTCGCCCTGTCCGAATTGGAGGAGTTTGGTGTGGTTAATGTTCCCATGGCGGCATACAGTCTGCCCAAGCAGGTGCAGGGCATGACGGTTGTGGGCGATTGCGTGTACCTTTCCACCTCTTGGGGACTTTCGTTCTCGCACATTCTGGAATATGATATGTCCAAGCTGCCTACACAAGGCAGTATGAGCGTGCTTGGAATCACCGTACCGCTGTTTGTCATGGATAGCGCATCTTTGATCAAGGATCACAAGATCGCACCCATGTCCGAGGAGATGGCAATGATTGACGGTAAGCTCTACGTGCTTTCCGAATCCGCAAGCGATAAATACATCTTTGGTCGCCTGACCGGCGGCAAGTGGTGCTACGCCACCGATATGGAGAAAATGAAATAAGACGCATAAAACGGCGGTGATCCCAAAAGATCATCGCCGTTTTTGATGTTTATGTGGTTTTAAGATCGGGCGATCAATGATCGCCCCTACGAGGCTTGAAGGAAATAGTCCTTATATCAAAAGGGTTTTGAACGTAGGGGCGCACTGTGTGCGCCCGCGGGCGATCAAAGATCGCCCCTACGAGGATTGGGGAAAATATTCCTTATATCAAAAGGGATTTGAACGTAGGGGCGATCATTGATCGCCCGTGTGGGTACAAACGAATCTTAATCCCCGTTCTCCAATTCTTCCAACCGATTCTCCAACTCATCCACGCGACTTCCAAGCTCGTCACACAGATCCTCGCAATCGTCGCGTATGCAAGAAAGATCGTCGATCTCGCTGCGCAAATCGTCCATGTCCTGCTCCAGACGCTTGACCTTTTCTTCAAGGCTGCTCATAAATCCGCTCATTTTGATCTTGGGCGTACCCTCCAAAAGCTCGATCTGCTCCAGCTCAAACGAAGCCCCCTGATTTTCAATCGGGTCAAGGCGCAAGCCTGTCAGCGTGCCGTGCCAGAAGCCGTTGTTAGAGGTGTCCACATAAATATCCTGCATTTGCCCCGTGGCTAAATAATGCACGTTGAATCTGCGCTGTTCGGTGTAATCCTCACAGCCCGGCGTCTTGAAATACAGCTTCATTTCGGCGTTGATATGCGCGTTCGCGCTCATGTTATACCAAGGCTGCCTGTTTTGGTCAAACAGCGCGGTCTTGATGCGCAGATGAATGTACCTTGCGCGGTCAATGTTCAGGTCAAGATCGTCGCGCAAGAGCATGGGATCCCAAACCTCGCGCATGATCTTGACCGGATCGGACAAGAAGGTGATGCCGGACAGCTCGGGGCAAAGCTTGGCGTTTTTGAGAATGACCTGCGGAGCGGTAATGCCTTCCAGTTTGTCATCGTTTTCCTTGTGCACAATCTTATCCTTGTACTGATCGGCTTGCATCTCAAACACAACCTCTCCCTGCGGTGTCAGCAGCATGACCGATTCGATCTCAGTTCTCCCGTCACCTTGGTTGAACGGATCAATGCGCAGTCCGGTCAGTACACCGCTAAACAGGGGATTGTTGATCCCGAGATCCAAGCTCAGCTTGTTTCCGTTGGGATATCCTGTGCGGATGCATTTCTGTTCGTCCCAATTGGGATTGTCGCGCGTGATAAAATAGATCTGCAGATCGTGGTGATTGCGATTTCCCACAGTGGAAAGCTTAATCAGTATACGGTTCACACCGTCAAGCGGAACACAAAGCCCGGATAAGATAAACTGCGGATCAACCACCGAGCCCATCGCACGCTTGACCGGCACGGCTTTCATGCAAAGCGCACCCTTATCGTCCATGATGTGCAAGCCGTCGGGCTTCCATTTCTTTTTATCGTCTGCATCCATCTTTTCAAAATCATAGCTTGCAATGCGCGGTGCATCCTTGAGCATGATCTCTCTTGACGCGCCCTCGTCCTTAGAGGTCAGCATTTCCAATAGCCGCTCCAAGGATGCAATACGCTTTTCAAGCTCGTTTTCAGCAGCGCGCGGCGGTACAATGCCCAAAAGCTCGTCTGTGGAAATGCCGAACAGCTTTGCAATGCGCGGGATCTGCTCAAGGTCGGGATTCGCCACGCCTCTTTCCCATTTAGAGATGGCTTGCGCTGAAATAACTAACTGCTCCGCAAGCATTTCCTGCGTCATGCCGCGATCCTTGCGCAGCTGACAGATTTTTTCACCAATGTTCATCTTCCAAGCTCCCTCAACGTTTAGTACATTCATTGTAGCACATCTGACAAAATTCGTCAATGACTTGTTTTTCCAGTTGCTAAACCATAGGTTTAGTGAAAAACCAGGACGGAATTGCATCCGTCCCGGTTTGTGTTATTCGTTATTTGCCAGGTCGATCACCTGCGTGCCGTCAATCATGCGGTAATGCTTTTTGACGCAGCGCAGGGAAGAGATCCACCCGCGCACGATCAATGTTCTGAAATTCCCCGTGTCATATCCGCCGGGACCCATATTGTCCCATAACCAGGAAGGCGTGGGCCACATGCAATAGGTGGGTCTTATGACATCATAGCATTCCTTTTCCACGCCGCCCTGACCGTGATGCGCCATTTGCACGTAATCGGCGCGCAAGAGCGCGTGATCAACCTTTTGGATCAGTTCACGGCCGCCGTCCGGTTCAAGGTCGCCAAGGAAGAGAATGCTCTTGCCGTCCACTTCAAAGCGGTACACGGTAGAGGAGTTGTTGATGTAATTGAACGCTACGTTATAGGTGCGCAGCACGTGTACGGTTACGTTGCCACCGTCAAAATCATAAAGGTCGCCTTCGGTGGCGGTGACCACGGGAATCTGCCTGTCTGCAATCGCCTCGCGGAACAGCTTGAGCCACACCTCGGTGGGATTGTGGCTTTGCTTTGGCTCCCAGCGCACGAGATACTCGTCGGGAGGAAAGTTGAAATACACCGCATCCACCGTAATGTCGGGGTGCTTTTGCAGCATAGTGATAAAGCAGCCGAAATGGTCATTGTGAAAATGTGTAAGAAACCAACCGGTGACGTGTCCGCCGAGTGTTTTAAGATACTCGTAAAGGTAAGGCTCCTCGCTCTCAAAGCCGCCGTCCACCACAAGCAGGGTGCCGTTTGACTCTAAAATAAACGAGGTGTTGATGGTGTCGGTAACCGACCTCAGAAAATGCAGCTTTGCCATATTGACCTCCTGATTATCCTTGCTGTTCGTTGCCGCTCAGCGTTATGATCACAAGCTCGGGGCGATTGTTGAATCGCAGCGGGAACGAGCTTTGTCCGATGCCGCGGCTGACTACCATGTTGGCGTTCTCGTAAGTGTAAACGCCGCTGTCATATTCGGGCAGTACACCTTGACCGGGCGCGTAAAGTCCACCGATCAGGGGCAGGCGGAACTGTCCGCCGTGTGCGTGACCCGAAAGCGTCAGATCGATCTGCGATTCGGCATAACGCCAAAAGTATTCCGGGCGGTGCGATAGCAGTACGGTAAAGCCGTCCGTGCCCGCAAGCTCGCGCAGCTTTTCGGGGGTATGGATCGGATCGTCGATAAAATTCTCATCATCCACGCCAAGCAGGGTAATGCTTGCGCTACCACGCTCCAGTGTGACCGCTTTGTCATGCAGCACGTTTACACCGATCTCGCGGATCTGCGCTTCAAGCTCGTAATATTCCGTGCGGTTCATGGCGCATTCGTGGTTGCCCGTCACAAAATAGCAGGGCGCAATTTCTACACATGCGCGCAAAAATTCCAGCGTGGGTGCTTTGTTGGGGTGTCGCTCGTCAAACGTGTCGCCTGTGAAAACAATGATGTCGGGCTGCGCATCCTTGAGCATGGCAAGCATCTTTTGGTTGCCATCGTCATACTCGGCACAATGCAGGTCTGCGATCTGCGCGATCACGTAGCCTTCAAATTCCGCAGGCAATCGCGTACTGACAACGGTATAGTCCGTGCGCCCCAGTGCCGTGTTCGCCCAGATCACCCAGCCGCCAAACAGGACGGACAGGGCAATCAGGGCGCACAGCGCATAAAGTAAATATTTTTTTCGTTCGGTCATTACAGGTTGTAGTACTTTTCAAACTCAGCGGGATGGGGAATTGCTGCCATAGCTCTGCATTCCTCGCGCTTTGTTTTAATAAAATTGTTTATGAGCTCAATGGGGAATACGCCACCCTCGGTCAGGTAGTCATGGTCTGCCTCCAGCGCGTCAAGTGCCTCGGGCAGCGAGGTGGGCAGATGACGCAGCTTTGCCTTTTCCTCGTCCGAGAGGTGGTAGAGGTTGACGTCGTAGGGGCCCCAGCCGTTTGCGTGCGGGTCGATCTTGTTCTTAATGCCGTCAAGTCCTGCCATCAGGATAGCAGCATAGCAGAAATAGGGGTTGCAGGTCGCATCGGGATTGCGCAGCTCAAAGCGACGCTTGTCGGGCGACTTTGCATATGCGGGGATACGAATAACCGCACTTCTGTTGGAGGTTGCATAACCCACGGTTACGGGAGCTTCAAAGCCGGGAACAAGACGCTTGAACGAGTTGGTGCTGGGATTGGTCAGTGCGCACAGGGAAGCGATGTGCTTGAGCAAGCCGCCCATGAAGTAGTGCGCGGTTTCGCTTAAATGCGCATACCCGTTATCGTCCGAGAATACCGGCACGCCATCTTTGAACAGCAGCATATGCACGTGCATGCCGCTGCCTGCCTCGCCTGCGATAGGCTTGGGCATAAAGGTGGCGGACTTGCCGTACTTGAGTGCGGTGTTGTGAATGATATACTTGATCATCATGGTCGCGTCAGCCATATGCACTACTTCACCCAGCTGCGGCTCGATCTCGAACTGACCCGAAGCTGCTACCTCGGGATGGTGATAGTTGATCTCAATGCCTGCGTCCAGCATGTGCATGCACATCTCGCTTCTTGCTTCATAAGAGCGGTCAAAGGGCTTTGCAATGTGGTAAGCCTTTTGCTTGGGCACGATTACGCCCTTGCCCTGGCTGTCGCTGTTCCAGTAGGATTGCTCAGCATCCACGTGCGCACCCACGTAGTTGGGGGAGACCTCCCAGCCAACGTTGTCAAACAGATAGAACTCAAACTCGGGCAAAATCTTCATGGTGTCTGCCACGCCAAGCTCCTGCATGTGCGCAACCGCAGCCTTGATGATGTTTCTGGGATACTGCGAGAGCGGCTTATTTTCGGGAGAAGCAATGATCATGGCGTCGCCAGTCATAGTCAGCGTGGGAATGTCGCAGAAGGGATCGATCTGCGCGGTGTCGGGATCGGGAATGAACACCATGTCGCTCTTTTCCACCACGGCGTATCCGTAGTTGGAGGCGTCAAAACCGATGCCGCTCTTCATGGTATCCTCGGTGAAGTTTTGTGCGGGAATGGTGACGTGACGGTACTGACCATTGATGTCAACCATCTTGAAATCCACCATTTTGATGCCGTTTTCACGGATCATGCTCATGATATCCTGTACGCTTTTTGCCATAATCTTAGCTCCTTTGCTTTGGTGTAATAAAGTATATATGACTATTATATCATATTTTCGCCGCTCGTCAAGAAATATCGTGAAATTTTTAACCTTTCTCTTGACAAAAGTGGCTTTATCGACTATAATTGGATAAGCAACTTTGGTTGTTTATTTTTGATGGGAGTCAAAGAGAGGAGTATATATGGATCTGCGCATTGTAAAAACCAAAAATCAGATCAAGCAAGCCTTCCTTGCGCTGCGTAATAAATATTCGCTGGAAAAGATCAAGGTAAAGGACATTTGTGAGCTTGCCATGATCAATAAAACCACGTTTTATAAGCATTACGTGGATTCGTTCGCACTTGCCGACGAGTTGGAAGAGGGCTGCATGGAAAAGCTGATGAATGCTTTTTCCGAGAAAAAGAACCTGTTTGAATCCCCCAAGGCGTACGTGCAGGGTCTGCTTGGCGCGACAGAGAAGTATGCCGAGGAGCTGCGCGCGGTGTATCGCGACAGAAAGGATGCCTTTGTCTCCAAGCTGGAGCAGAGATTGATGCAGTCTTACGAGGGAAGTGAGAGCAACACAGAGCGTCGCATGGCGGCTACGTTTATGATCAGCGGCACGGCGCACGTGCTGGGTCAGTGGCTGTTTGGTGAGGAGGGCAAACGCCCCGACCTGAGTGCCATTGCGGCTTATATTGAACGCATGTCGGGAAGTTTGGTTCCCGCAACCAAATAAAGGACGGAGAGTTATGGAAACGATAAGAATTGACGGCAGCGTCATTCGCACGCTGCTGCTGGGTAGTGTGTGCGGACTTCGCGCACGTATAGAGGAGATCAACGATCTCAACGTTTTTCCCGTACCGGACGGCGATACCGGTACAAACATGGCCAAAACCCTTGAGGGTGGTGTTGCACGCCTTGGGGAAGAGGGCACGGTTGGCGAGCTTATGACAGGCTTTGCCAAGGGCTGTGTGCTTGGTGCACGCGGCAACTCGGGCGTCATTCTCTCGCAGTATATGGCGGGCGTAGCTTCTGCCGTTGCGGAAAAGGAGAGTATTAGCGCATACGAGCTTGCAAAGGCACTCAATGCGGGTGTGGATCGCGCATATGCGGCGGTAGCAAATCCCGTTGAGGGTACTATTCTGACCGTATTCCGCGAAAGCTCGGCACACGCTGCGCAAAATGCAAACGAACAGACCACCGCAGAGCAGCTGCTTGAAACGGTGATTGAGAGCGCAAAGGTCGCGCTTGCCAAAACCAAGGAAATGCTGCCCGTGCTTGCACAGGCAGACGTGGTGGACAGCGGCGGTGCGGGATACCTTGCCATGCTTGTGGGTATGTATGACGCGCTGACAGGTAAGACCACCGAGCTTGGCAGCTACGAGCCTGCTGCAAGCGCAAAGGCTGCTGTCAACTACGATCTCTTTACCACAGACAGCGTGCTTGAATGGGGATATTGCACCGAGGTGCTTGTCAGATTGCAGCGCGCCAAGGGTGAGCCGGAGAATTTTGAGGTGGATGCCTTCCGCGCTTTGCTTGAAGCCAAGGATTGCAATTCCATTGTCGCACTGCGTGACGGTGACGTGCTCAAGGTGCACGCACATACCATGACCCCCGCAGACGTGCTGACGCTCTGCCAGACTTACGGTGAGTTCTTGGAGGTCAAGATTGAGAATATGAGCCTGCAGCATTCCGAGCGTACCGCTGCAGAGCAAAAGAAAAAGGTGCACAAGCCCTACGGTGTGATCGCAGTTGCCAGCGGTGAGGGCATGCACGCGCTGTTCTCGGAGCTTGGCGCGGACATCATCATTGACGGCGGTCAGACCGCCAATCCCAGTGCCGAGGATTTTGTGGATGCGATTGAGCAGCTGGATGTGGATCACGTGCTGTTGCTGCCCAATAACGGCAATATTCTGCTTACCGCACAGCAGGCGGCAGGGCTTTGCTCTGATGCGGACGTGCGCGTCGTACCCACCAAGTCGTTTGCGCAAGGATATTCCGCACTTGCCGTGTTCAATGCAGCAACCGAGGATGCAGACGAGCAGGTGGCGGATATGACCGATGCCAAGGACGCTGTGGTGTCGGGTGAGCTTACCTTTGCCATCCGCGACACCGTGATTGGTGACGTAACGGTCAAGAAGGACGAGGCGATCGGTATTCTTGACGGCAAGCTGGTCTGCTCCTGCGCGGACGAAACCGAAGCAATGCTTGCCATGCTTGCAAAGATCGAGGACATTGAGGATCGCGAGATCCTGACCCTGTTTGTGGGCGCGGACGTGACCGAGGAGCAAAGAGTGGCAATGACCGAAGCCATTGAGGATGAATTTGAGGATCTGTCCGTCGAGGTATTCGTGGGCGGTCAACAGGTATATCGCTATTTCGTAGCAGTTGAATAAAGGAGTTATTATGGCAACTTATAAGATCGCAATAGACACGTTGGGCAGCGATAAGGGCCCCGAAACCATTGTGCAGGGTGCTTTGATGGCACTTGCCGAGAACCCCGAGCTGAGTGTGGCGCTGTTTGGTGACGAGCAGGTCATCCGCGCTTACCTGGCAACCGTGGAGCATGATCCCGAGCGCATTGAGATCGTGCACGCCCCCGACGCCATTACAAATTATGACAATCCCATGGAGGCGATTTTCAAAAAGCCCGAGTCCTCCTTGGTCAAGGCGCTGCAAGCGCTTGCCGCACGCGATGATCTGCTGGGCTTGATCAACGCAGGCAGCACGGGCGCGCTGATCGCTGGCGCACTTCGCTTTGTACCCGCCAAGCCCTTGCGCAGACCCGCGCTGGCAGCCATTCTGCCTGCAGCCAAGGGCGGCTTTACCTGCCTTGTGGATACCGGCGCCAATATTGATTGCACAGCCCCCATGCTGGTGGACTTTGCGCATATGGGCTCGGATCTGATGCGCCAGTGCTACGGCATTGAAAATCCGCGCGTAGGACTTTTGTCCAACGGTGCAGAGGAGACCAAGGGCAACAAGCTTGTCAAGGAAACGCACGCGCTGCTCAAAGCAGACCAGTCGCTCAACTTCGTAGGCAATATCGAAGGCACAAACGCGCTCTCGGGCGATTGCGACGTGCTGGTAGCGGACGGCTTTGCGGGCAATCAGGTGCTCAAGAACTCCGAGGGTATTGCCAAGCGCATTATCACCGACATCGTGGTTTACGCCAAAAAGACGCAGAATCCCGAGATCATGAAGCTGGTCGGCTACCTGATGGGCATTTATGACTTCAATTCGCTTGGCGGCGCACAGCTGCTTGGCGTTGGTAAGCCCATTATCAAGGCGCACGGCGCAGCAAACGCAGATTCGATCAAAAATACCTCTGCCATCATGCTCAACGTTGCAAGAAACAAGGCAATGTTTGACGGCAAGGACGTCAGATAACATCTAATAAAAGGAGATCACGCTATGGAACTCAAAAGAAAAGTCGTATGTACATCCACGGGCTGTATAGAATATGCCCCCGACCGCTATAAGCAGCTCGGCATTGATATCATTCGCATTCACGTGCTGTTCAAGGGCAACGAATACCTGGAGGGCCTTGACCTTGACCCCGATGCGTTCTATAAGGAATTGGAAACGCTGGAGGATCCCAAGAACAATCTGCCCAGAACCGCTATGCCTACCGAGGAGGAGATCAAGGCTTGCTTTGATAAGGCTTACGAGGAAGGCTGCAAGGAGGTCATTGTCATCGCGTTGAGCGCATACCTTGGCGGTACATGGAATCTCATTCGTCTGGTCAGCGAACAGTACAAGGATAAGATGGATATTTACGTCATCGACTCCAAGATCGCTTGCTTTGGCGAGGGCATGCTGGCAATCAAGGCAGCAGAGATGGTAGAGAAGGGCGTTCCCACCGAGACCATTCTCAAGGAGATCCAGTGGATGATCAAGCATCAGGAATTCCTTGGCGTGGATGCAAGACTTGACTATCTGATCTACAACGGCAGACTCAAGGGCGGCAAGGCGCTGATGGGCAAGATGCTCAACTTCTGTCCCGTTGTGCATTTTACGCACGAGGGTGAAATCGTGGCGCTGCAGAGCGTGCGCACCCCCAAAAAGGCGCTGGCAAGAACCTGCGAAATTCTCAAGGAAATGATCGGTGACCGCGATCCTGCGGATTATCTGCTCTGGCACACCTACACAGGTCCTTCGCTCTTGGAGGATCTTGTTGAGATCGAAAAGAAATACGATATTCATACCAATCACGAAAAGGTCATCACCTCTCCGGTCAGCGGCTGTCATAACGGTCCTTGGCTGGCAGGATACGGACTTTTGTTCCTGCGCAGAGAGGATGAGCCTTTAGAATAAAAAAGCCTATGAAGGACGTTTCAATTGTGAGAGTTGCCACGCGTGCGCAAAGGCGAGCGTTCGTGCGGTTTCCACTCAAGCTTTATAAGAATCACCCCTGTTTCGTGCCGCCTCTGTACGGTGACGAAATGGCGCAATTTCGGAAAAATCATGCCTACAGCGATTCCTGCGACACCGTGTTTTTCCTTGCCATGCAAGGGAAAACGGTGGTAGGACGCATTCAGGGCATTTTGCAAAGACAATCCAACGCCTTGCGCGGCGAGAAGCGCGTGCGCTTTACCCGTTTTGATGCAGTCAATGACGTGAACGTGGCAAAAGCTCTGTTTGAAGCGGTTGAAGGCTGGGCGGCAGAGCAGGGCATGGACGCGGTCTGCGGTCCGCTTGGATACAGCGACCTTGAGCGCGAGGGACTTTTGATTGAGGGCTTTGATCAGCTCTCTACCTTCGAGGAGCAGTATAACTACGACTATTATCCCGCATTGCTTGAGGCTTGCGGATACGCGAAAGAGATCGACTGGCTGGAGTTCAAGCTCAAAGCACCAAGCAATCCCCATCCCATGCTTGGCAGAGTTGCCGAGCGTGCCTTGGAGCTTTCGGGATTGCACGTGGTTGACTCCTCCAAAATGTCCAAGCGCGAGTACATCAACACCTATAAGGATGGATTTTTCGATTGCCTTGACGAGTGCTACGCGCACCTGTTCGGTGCCGTGCCGTTTACCGAGAGCATGAAAAAGCAAATGATCGACCAGTTCATGCTGATCCTGAATAAAGAGTATCTCATGATTTTGTGCGATCAGAACGAGCGCGTGGTTGCGTTTGCGCTGTGCATTCCGGGTATTGGCGAGGCATTGCAAAAAAGCGGCGGTCGCTTGACCCCCGCTGCCATCTGTCGCGTACTGCGTGCAGCCAAAAAGCCGCGTACGCTGGATCTCGGCTTGATTGCAGTACGCCCCGCGTACCAAGCCGCTGGCGTCAATGCAGTCATGCTGCACCGCATGATCGAGTATCTGCAGTCAGGCAAGGTCGAATACGCCGAAACCAACCTCAATCTCGAAACCAACACGCAAGTCATGGCGCAATGGAAGTATTTTGATACTGTTCAGCACAAGCGCCGCCGTTCCTATATCAAAAATATTTAATCGGGGGGATTTGCCCGGTAATATGCCCCCGCCGTAAGAAAGGATACAATTATGCTTGACCAACTCAAAGAAATCATCGAAAGAGTGACCCCCGGAATTGACGTAAGCACCGTGACTCCTGCAACCAAGCTCATGGAAGACCTCAAGCTTGACTCTCTGTCCATCATGCTGCTGGCTATGGAGATCGAGGCTGCATTTGGCTTCCAGTTCACCGAGCCCGTCAAGTTCGAAACCGTGCAGGACGTCTGCGATTACCTTGCCACCAAGGCATAAAATTGAAAAAAGGTCTGCGTCATTGATGACGCAGACCTTTTTGATTATCTGACAAAATTGGTGTAAACGTGCTTTTCGCGCTCGGGCAGACCGAATTGCTGCTTGCCAAGGTCAATGCTCTTGATCAAAAAGCTCATGTTTGCCGCCAGGGTACGCATGCTCTGCAAACCCTCGGCATCCTCAGCCGCCTGACCAGGCTTTGCACCGTGAATGCTGTTCCAATACTGACCGGACGCCACGGGCATACCCGAAATGGTGAAATACTTGTTGAGCTGATCAAAGGTTGAGGAAAGACCGCCGCGTCTTGCCGCAACCACCGCAGCACCCACCTTCATGCGCTTGTCAAAGCGCGTGCTGTAGAAAAGGCGATCCAAAAACGCGGTCAGCGTGCCGTTTGCACCTGCGTAATAAACGGGGCTGCCCACCACCATGCCGTCGCATGCTTCAAATTTCTTTGCCACCTCGTTGACGATGTCGTCAATGGCGCACTTGGCGTTTTTGTAGCAGGTCTGGCAAGCCATGCAGCCGCGAATTGCCATGTTGCCCACGTGGATCCACTCGGTCTCGATCCCTTGCTCGGCAAACACCTTTTCCATCTCTCTGAGCGCCATTGCCGTGTTGCCATTGTTGTTCGGACTTCCGTTGATCAATAATACTTTCATATCTGCTCCTGTTCGGTTTGATTTTCTAATATGATTATAGCGCGAAACAGGGAAATTGTCAAGCACAAACCGTTACGATTGCCACAAGGGGACTGAAGCACACGCAGGGTACTTGCTTGCTGCCGCAGTACGTAATCGCATGTACCGCACATTTTCTAAAAATTCCCCCTCGCTCTTGATTTTAGCCGAAAATTTTGATATAATGATATAAAACGACAGGAAAGGGGAACGCGATGCGATTTTTCGACATTTCCCAAGAAATATTTACCTGCGCGGTCTACCCAGGCGACCCTGCGCCTGCACGTGAGGTGCTTGCAAGCCTTGATGCGGGCGACGTGTGCAATCTGACCGCCTTTTCGATGTGCGCGCACAACGGCACGCACGTGGATGCGCCTGCGCATTTTATTGCGGACGGCGACACGGTGGACAAGCTGCCCCTTGCCAAAACGGTGGGCATGGCTTGTGTGATCTCGCATACGGGCGACGTCACAGCCGAGCACGCCACGCAAATGCTGTCATTAGCAGGGAACTGCAAAAAGCTGCTTGTCAAGGGTGACGCGACACTCACGCTTCAAGGCGCGCGCGTGCTTGCCGATGCGGGCATTGACCTTTATGGCAACGAGTCGCAGACCGTAGGCCCTGAATCCGCGCCCATGGCGGTGCACAAGGTTCTGCTTGGTGCCGGCGTTGTGCTGCTGGAGGGTGTTCGACTTGCAAGCGTGCCGGACGGCACGTATCTGCTTTGTGCTGCGCCTCTCAACCTCGGCGGTGCGGATGGCGCACCCTGTCGTGCTGTTTTGATCGACTTATCTAACTAATGGAGGGAGATAGAAAATATGTCCGAATTTCTTGCAATGCTTGAATCCGTTTCGCCGATCCTGGTCTGCTTTTTGATCTGCGCGGCTAAAATTTTGGAAATTACCATTCAATCGCTCAAAACCTGCATGATGGTCAAGGGGCAACGCCTCAAGGCAGCAGGTCTTGGTTTTGTGGAGTGCATCATTTGGGGTCTTGTGGTGTCGGGCGTCATCGGCACGCTTGGTGATAAACCTCTGCGCCTTGTCTTTTATTGTGCAGGCTACGCGACAGGTCTTTTCCTCGGCTCTACCATTGAGGGCAAGATCGCGCTGGGCACGTCCAACCTGGAGCTGATCGCTAACGATGATAGCACCGAAAAGATCACCGCTTACTTAAAGGAAAATAACCTTGGATACACCGTGTTGCCCGGTCATGGCGCAAACGAGAAGATGAACATGATCTTTATCGTGCTGCCTAGAAAGCGCACCAAGCGCGTGCTCGCCGAGATCCGCAAGTGCTGCGATAACAAGGTCTTTGTGGTTGCCAGCGAGGTCAGCAAATTCGCCGGCGGTTATGGATTGGTGAAATAATAAGCTGCCCATTTTTAACTATTGTAGGGGCGATTCATGAATCGCCCGACAATCTCTGCGGCGGCAAGCCACCGCCCTACCGGATTACCAAGTTTTCACAGAAAGGAGAACCACCATGGCAATCAAAACCAAAGCAAAAAGACCACCGCTATCTGCGCTGGATAAGACGCTTTACGCGATCTTCGGTTTGTCGGGGCTTGTGCTTCCTTTTGTGATGATTCGTGTATTTGGCATTTGGTTACCGAGCCTGATCGCTTTTGCATATCCGGACGTCATTGCAAGCAGTTCAACCGCCGCGTTTGCTTTTTCGAGCGTGTTGATATTTGCTCCTGGGCTGCTGTTTTTTCTCGCTATCATATTCTGGGAGAAAAGATTGCCGCTGTTAGGGAACAAAAAATACAAGCCCAAATGGTCGGAGAAAATTCTTCATACGCCACCGCTGTTTTCAAAGCAATTCTTTGTGCAGATGAGTGAAAAACGCAAAAAATGGCTCAAAATCGGGCTGATTATCGTGGCTGCCGTATTGCTGGCGCACGCTATCGTTCTGCCGTTTGCCTTTCTCAAAAGAACCACCATTGACGTTCACGGCAACATCCGCCAATACGACATGCTGGGCAGAACGACCAATGCATTGCATATTGAGGATGCGGATTTGATTGTTGTGATCATCGATCAAGAACGTATCAGGGGAAGACACACGAGTAGGATTGAGTACCAATTGCGTGTGGATTATTATTTCGGTGAAGAACAATACCGATTTGACGATGAAGACTTTTCGCATATGAATGCCGAGGAGTTGTTTACCTATTTGTCAGAACTCAAAGCCACCTATGGCGATACGTTTACGACCAAGAACGCACAGTATGTCGATGACCTGATAAGCTATAAAAAGTTCTATAATCAAAGAGCAAAGCAGCTGCTTTATCAGATTTTTGATTTAACCCAGTAAGGTTTCCATACGGAGCAGCTCCGTAATATCCATGTAGGGGCGACCGGACGAATCGCCCGCCCCATTAATCCGTAGGGGCGATTCATGAATCGCCCGCCAATCGAGGCGGCAGCAAGCCACCGCCCTACGATGTGCCTCGATGCGTATGGGCGAGAATTTCGGCATAGCCGAAATATGTGATCGCCCGCACCTGTCATAAGAGCTATCTATCATAAAAAAGGAGAACGCCATGATTCGTTTCGGAATATCAATTTACGGTGTATCCCGTAAGATCTGCACGGGGGAGATGACCCCCATTCGCGCCTTTGAGCGCATTTGCGAAATGGGCGCCGAGGTCGTGGAGCTGGTGCCGTTCGGCTTTAATTTGGTCGAAACACCCGCACTTCGCCCCGAGTTCAAGGCAGCCAGCAAGAGCCTTGGCGTGCCGATCGGCAACTATTCGCTCAACGCCAATTTCTTAATGCTCACGCCCGAGCAGTACGCTGCCGAGCTTAAGCGCGTCAAGCAGCATATCGACATGGTGGCGGATATGGAGATCCCTACCATACGCGTGGATTCTGCGGCGTTCCGTCGCCCCATGTGCGAAAATACCATGGAGAAGTTTCAAGAGGAAATGCCGCTGATCGTGGCTACCTACGAGCAGCTTTGCGACTACGCAAAGCCTTTGGGCATTACGGTATTGCTTGAAAACCACGGCTTCCACGCCAACGGCTCGGAGCGCGTGCGTCAGATCATGACCGGCGTTAAGCGCGATAATTTCGGGCATCAGTTGGACGTAGGCAACTACACCTGCGTGGACGATATCCCCGAGATTGCCGTCAAAAAGATGATTCCGTTTGCCAAGACCATTCACATGAAGGATTTTTACGTGCGTCCTGCGCACAGAGATCCCGGCGGTGCTGCGGAATTTAACTGTGAGAATTCGTGGTTCCGCTCGGTCAACGGTACGTTTTTGCGCGGCTCTATTCTCGCACAGGGCGATATTGACATCTGGGATGTCATGCGAACCATCAAAGCGTCGTCCTTCGACGGAGATATCTATCTTGAATACGAGGGCATGGAGGAGTGCGAATACGGTACGCACGTGTCCTTTGCAAATATGAAGCGTATTTACAATGAAGTGTAGCCAACCGCGGCGGCAGCAAGCCGTCCTACGACGCGGCTCGATGCGTAGGGGCGATTCACGAATCGCCCGCCATATCCGTAGGGGCGATCATTGATCGCCCGCCAACCGCGGCTGCAGCAAGCCACCGCCCTACGATGTTGCCCCCGCTGACTTAAAAATCCACCGAAAGGAGAACTGCCATGGCTGATAAGAAAAACAAGAAAAAGCAGCGACTTTTTCCGCTCACGTGGAAATTCTGGCTGGTGTTTATCTTTTTTCAGCTTATAATTGGGGTTGGTTATCCGTTTGCGGTATATACCGGCTTGCCATCTAATGATCGGAATACCCAGACCGTTGTAGGTGAGATTGAAGAGATCAAATGGGTAGAAAGATTTGGCAAGCACCGTTCAAGCTATGTTTGTATTACCTTGGATGGCGAAGATTACCGCGTATACGGTCACCACAATCGTAAGGAAACGCACAGCAGGGAGATCGAGCAGGTTCTCGCACCCGGTGACGTGGTTGAAATTTCGTATAAAACGGGATTTGCCATGTATGCTGATGGGCTTAAGCCGCACCGTTTTGTGATAGGCTTAAGGGATCAGGAGCAGGCTTACCGAAAAGTAGAGGTTTATGATGCCAATGCCCGCGTGCTTATACCCGTGTTCTCAGTATTGATGCTGATCGTCGAGGCACTGTTGTGCCTGCCGTTTTATGCGGAATATTTGCTCAGGTTGATCGCACACTTCAAAGCTCGGAAAAAAGAACGCGAAAAGAAAAAGAAATAGACCAAACGAAAAAACAACGCTTACGTATCGTAGGCGTTGTTTTGCATTCCTTAGTGACGTAAACGTAGGGGCGATTCAGGAATCGCCCGTGCATCAACGGGCTTGTTTCGGTTTGCGTGTAGGGGAGGATATTATCCTCCCGCACGCAAGCATCTCGGTTTGCCGTTCGGGTGTCTATACCGCAAACCCACTACCGGCGGGAGGATAATATCCTCCCCTACAGAAATCCCCCGTGCGCGCATATTTCCCACCAAATTTTACATACTAATCAAAGCGCAGGGAAGCGCGCGATGGTTGGGCATAAAATTAGCACTCGCCTGCAAAATTAGCAGAGTTCATAAAATATTAACAAAGAAAAAGGCAAAAGGGACTTGACAAACGCCTTGAAAAGTGCTAAATTTATGTCAGCGGTTAGCACTTGCACAAAAAGAGTGCTAAAAATCGTCGAAAGATACCCAAAAGAGAGGAGATTCGCCATGGCAGGCAAGCACGAGGGGCTCAGTGAGCGCAAAAAGTTAATATTGAAGGCCATCGTTGAGGCACATATTGCCGAGGGTGAACCGGTCGGTTCCAAGTCGCTCATGGCAAATCAGCAGATCGTTTGCTCGTCTGCTACCATTCGTAACGAAATGGCAGAGCTTGAGGAGATGGGATATCTGGTACAGCCTCACACCTCGGCAGGCAGAGTGCCAAGTGAGCTTGGCTACCGCTTTTACGTAGACTCGCTGATCGAGCACTACGCTATGACCGCGCATGACATCAAGGAGATCGGTGGACTGCTCAAATCCAAGATGCACGAGCTGGATGAGGTACTGCTGGCGGCTTCGCGCGTTGCGTCCAACCTGACCAACTATACGGGCATCGCCATCAAGCCCCGCGCATCCGCTGCACGCATCAACCGCTTTGAGATCATTTATATCCGACCCACCGAGTTTATCGTGGTCATGGTTGCCGCGTCAAGTGACGTCAAGACCAAGAGCGTGCACACCGAGCAGGAGATCACCGCAGACGTGACCGCGCATCTGTCAAGCGTGCTCAACGCCAACATCGCAGGACTTACCTCGCATCAGATCAATCTGCCCATTATCATGAATATGGAAGCCGAGATGGGGCAGCAGGCAAGCCTTGTGTCGCCCGTGATCAAGGCTGTGTACGAAACGCACAACGAGCTGGATGACGGTGAGGTACGCTGGAGCGGCATTGATCAGCTGCTGCAATACCCCGAATTTGAGGACCGCGACACGCTCAAGCACGTGCTTGGCGCACTGGAAGGGCAGGACGAGATCCTTGACCTTGTATCCGCAGGCGACCGCGAGGACGTCAACGTGGTGTTCGGTGCAGGCGGCATGACGGGACCCATGAACAATTCGGCTATGGTATATAAGCACATTGTCAAGGATGGCAAGACGGTGGGTGCGATCGGCATCATCGGTCCGCGCCGTATGGATTACGCCAAGGTGCTGGCAACACTTGAAAGCCTGACCGGCAATATCGCGGATATGCTGGGAGAGGATACCAAACTTTTGAACGGAGGACAACCCAATGGAACAGACCCAAAGACCGGCGGATGAGACCGTAGAGGCAGAAGTGCCCGAAACGGAGGCAGCCGAGGTACAGAGCGAGCCCGAGGAAAAGCCGGGGCGCGCAGATAAAAAGAAGCTTAAAAAGGCAGAGGCGCAGATCGCCGAGCTGGAAAAGCAGCTGGAAGAGAGCAAGGCTGAGCTTGCAGCAGCAAATGATAAGTACATGCGCATGATCGCAGAGTACGACAACTACCGCCGCCGCACCGCAAAGGAAAAGGACGGCATTTACGCAGACGCTTATGCGGACGCACTCAAGGGCATTCTCCCGATTCTGGATAACCTCGAGCGTGCCGTGGGTGTTGGCGAGGCAGAGGCTCTGCAAAAGGGACTTGCCATGACGCTCAAGGGTGCCGAGGACGCACTTGCCAAGATGGGCGTTACCGCTTTTGGTGAGAAGGGCGAGACCTTTGATCCCGAAAAGCACAATGCAGTCATGCATATCGAAGACGAGCAGTACTCCGAGGGCGAGATCACCGAGGTTTACCAAAAGGGCTATGCAAAGGGCGATAAGATTTTGCGCTTTGCCATGGTCATCGTCGCAAACTAACTAAGAAATCTATTATACACCATATATAAGGAGGAAAAATAATTATGGGAAAGA
>JAZOLE010000083.1:0-13765 GCA_045652835.1 Eubacteriales bacterium
CGGGAGAGCACCGCGGGAGAAGTCTTTTTTGAGGTGAAGGGTCTCTCGGGACGGCACAACCACGTCCGCGACGTGTCCTTTGAAGTGAGACGCGGGGAGATCGTGGGCATTGCGGGACTTGGCGGCGCGGGACGGACCGAGGTGCTGGAGCTGCTCTTTGGCCTTGCGGAAAAAGCCTCGGGAGAGACCATCTTAGAGGGCAAACGAGAGAAGATCAAAAACCCGAGGGACGCCAAGCGAGCAGGTCTTGCGCTGATCACCGAGGAGAGACGGTCGGGAGGCATCTTCGGCGTTCTTGACATCACGGACAACACGGTGATCTCATCCCTCAGTGACTTCGCCGCTCTATCCACCTTTCTGAAAACGGGGGAGATGAAAAAAGCGGCGGGCGAGCAGTCAAAATCTCTCAAAGTCAAGACTCCGAGCCTTAAAACGAAGATCTCCACTCTGTCGGGAGGAAATCAGCAAAAGGTGATCCTTGGCAGGTGGCTGCTGACCGGGCCCGAGGTGCTGCTGCTCGATGAGCCAACGCGCGGCGTGGACGTAGGTGCAAAATCCGAGATCTATGCGCTGATTGCGGCACTTGCCGAGCGCGGTAAGGGCATTATCATGGTGTCCAGCGAGATGCCCGAGCTGATCGGCATGTGTGACCGCATTGTGGTCATATCGGGCGGCAGAGTGGCAGGGGAGATGGTGCGCGGACAGTACAGCGAGCAGGAATTGATGGCATTGGCAGCCAAATACGTGTGACGGAGAACAGGCATGGAAATCAAAGAAACAACGGGCGTTCTGGAACGCGCGCGTGCAAGCCTTGGCAATTTCAAGGCGATGAGCGCGGGGGAGAAGGTCAAAACAATCAAAAACGGCGTGCTGGATAACGCCTTATATATTCTGATCGCGGTGTTTGTGATCGCGGTGTTTGCATATAATCCAAGCTTTTTGTCAGCGGATTCGGTGGTCAATATCTTCATGCAATCCGCCTCGCGCCTGATCATGGCGCTGGGCGTGGCGGGTATCATCGTGCTGACGGGCACAGACCTCTCGGCAGGCAGATGCTTGGGACTTTGCGCGTGCATTTGCGCGTCCCTCTTGCAGTCCAACGCGGTGGCAGGCAAGATGTTTCCAACGCTTAGCTATGCACCGTGGCTGATTCCGCTTGCCTTGCTGCTTGTCATGCTGGTGGGCGGTCTTGTTGGCGGCTTTAACGGGCTGATGGTCTCGCGCTTTAAGCTGCACCCCTTTATCGTGACGCTCGGCACGCAGCTGATCTTGTACGGTGGCGTGATGTGGTACGTGTCCTTGGGGCAGAATAACAGCGCGCCTATCGCGGGGCTTGACCCGAGCTATACGAGATTGGTTACGGGCGGCATCAATGTAGGCGGCGTGCAGATTCCTAATTATTTGTGGATCGCGGTAGCGGTTGCTGCGGTGGTTTGGGTGATCTGGAACAAGACGGTGCTTGGCAAGAATATGTTCGCGGTGGGCACGAATCCCGAGGCAGCGGCTGTTTCGGGCGTCAGCGTGGCAAAGACCATTGTTGCGGTGTTTGTGCTGGCAGGCGTGCTGTACGGTGTTTCGGCATTTGTCGAGTGTGCAAGAGTGTCGTCCAACTCCACGGCAACGGGCGTGAATTATGAGCTGGATGCCATTGCGGCATGCGTAATTGGCGGCGTGTCATTTATGGGCGGCACGGGCAAGGTGCGAGGCGTGCTGCTGGGCGTGTTTTTGCTGCAGCTGGTCAATGCGGGATTGGTGTTCATGAATTTTGAGCCGGCGGTCATGACGGTCATCAAGGGCGCGATCATTCTGATCGCGTGCGCATTGGATATGCGAAAGCATATCGCGAAAACCTGACCCCACGGACAAGCTAAACGCTTGAAAGTTTTCGCCCGCCTTTTTCAAAAGGCGGCGCGGTGGGGGGCGCGTAGCCCTCCTCGCTCGTCGCAACGAGCGAAACTTTTATTCGCCGTTTTTGGTTCTTTTTGCGGCTGCTTGCCCAAAAAGAACGGAGAGAATTTCTTCAACGTAATAAAATAAGGGAGTTACCTATGCAGGCAGCTCCCTTTCAATTATTCCATTCCGAGCAAATACCCCGGTGTTACGTGCAAGATCTTACACAGTGCCGCAAGCTCATAATCCGCCACAAAACGCGTGCCGATCTCAATTCTGCTGACGCTGTCGCGCTCAATGATCACGCCCTCAAGCTGCAGCTTTGCCGCAAGGTTCTCCTGTGACAAGTTGCATTTCTTTCTGGCTTCCTTAACGCGTGTACCGCAAATATTTTTGCTGCCGTTATAATCATAAATCTTCATACGCAACACCCCACAAAATGTGTTAATCTTAAGAATATACTTGACTTTAACACATTTTTGCGTTATAATTGTGTTAAAGATAAGAATACAGAAAGAGGGTGCGAAGAATTGTGAAAAAAGAACGGCAGAGGGTCGCATGGGTGTCATCAAGGAGTTTGATAAGCTTGGCAGATTGGTCATACCCAAGGATCTGCGAGAGCGTTACGCGTTGGATAATAAGGTGGAAATTGTTGCAACAGAGCAGGGTGTGCTGATCAAAAGCCCTGAATATGTGTTGGTGAAAAAGGAAAAGGGAGAACCTTGAATCGGGTTCTCCCTTTCTATTGTGGGTTACATTGAGGTGACCCTCTCCGTTCTTTTTGGGCAAGCAGCCGCAAAAAGAACCAAAAACGGCGAATAAGAGTTTCGCCTCTGCGGAGGCGAGGAGGGCTGCGCGCCCTCCACTGCGCCGCCTTTTGAAAAAGGCGGGCGAAAACTTTTCATGAGAGGGCGCGTCCGAACTTAAAGCAGATGCGCGTACAGTTCCTCGGGGTTCTCGGGGGAGAGCAGGATGGGTGCGATGTCAAACGCGGTCTTGCAGCCAACTTCGCCTGCTTGTCCCAGTCTATAAGCTGCTCTTGCAAAGGCAACCAGCACGCTGCCTGTAAAATCGGGGTTGGATTCCAAGGTCAGCGCGTACTCAATGGTGTGCGCCGATCCCGTTGCCGCCTTGCCTGAGGTAATGACCTTGCCGCCATGGGGCAGTCCTGCGTGGTCGCGGTGCAGCTCCTCAAGGCTGACAAAATGCACCGTGGTCTTGTAAGGGGCAAAATAGTTGGGCATGGTCACAATCGCCTGCTCGATTGCTGCTGCGTCTGCGCCCTCCTTGAGCGCTACGTAGCAAACGCGCTCGTGCATCTCGGCTGCTTCAAAGGTCGGCATCTCGCCATTCTTAACGCGCTGCATCGCTGCCTCGATCGGTACGGTGTATTGTCTTGCATCTGCCACGCCCTCGATGCGGCGAATGGCATCCGAGTGCCCTTGGCTAACGCCCGTGCCCCAGAACGTGTAGGACTTGCTGTCCTGCAAAATAGCGGATGCGTAAAGTCTGTTGATCGAGAACATACCGGGATCCCAACCAACCGAAATGACCGCAACCTTGCCGCCCTTGCGCGCTGCTGCGTCAACGTTTGCGCGGTGTGTAAGGATCTTTGCATGCGTGTCAAAGCTGTCAATGACGTGAAATTTCTCTGCCAGTGCAGGGGTGGACTGGGGAAGATCGGTTGCCGAGCCACCGCAGTTGATGACTACGTCGATCTCGTCTGCCATGCCGTCCAATGCGTCCATATGATAAACGGGTAAGCCGCATGCACTCTGCACACATGCAGGATCGCGGCGCGTGAAAATGCCAACTGCGCTCATATCGGGCGCGGCACACAGCGCGGCTTCCACGCCGCGGCCAAGGTTACCGTAACCCACAATTGCTACTCTCATAGTCACTCTCCTTATTCAGATCCTGTAGCATGCGCTGCATGTCATAAAGCCCTGCGGGCTGTTTTGCAATATAAGCGGCAGCACTCAATGCACCCTCTGCAAACAAAGCGCGGGTGTGTGCCTTGTGCTCCAGCGTAATGGTCTGGCTGTCGGTGCAAATGCAAACCTTGTGCTCACCTACCACGCTGCCCATACGCACGGCGCTGATGCCAATGTCCTGCGGCTCGCGCTTGCCCTGACCGCTTCTGCCAAGCACGCGGCGTGCATCGGGGCGCACGTCCTCAATCGCCTTGGCAAGCATGAGGGCTGTGCCGCTGGGCGCGTCTGCCTTGTGCTTGTGGTGTACCTCAATAATCTCAATATCTGCGTCGGGGAAGGCGCGTGCGGCTTGCTTTGCAAGCTGCAAAAGCACCGCAATGCCTACCGACATATTGCCGGAATGGAATACGGGAACGTGCTCGGCAGCCTTTGCAATATGCGCAAGCTGCGCGTCGGTGTGTCCTGTTGTGCCAATGACGCAGGGAACGCCGCCTGCAACCGCATAGTCCAGCACGCCGTCTGTTGCGCTTGCGTGCGAGAAGTCTACAATGACGTCGGGGATGATGTCACATTCCTTGGGCGTATGGGGATATTCGTCCGAAAACGCATCCACGCCAAAGGCGGCACTCGCCCCTGCGTAGCCGTTTTTGGCAAGCGTCATCAGCTCCTTGCCCATGCGACCTGCCGCGCCAATGATCATGACCTTCATACGTCAAGCCCTGCCTCTCTCATGCGTGCGTACAGTACTTCTGCATGCTCCTCTTCCATTTCGGTCAGGGGCAGACGGATATAGGGCTGGCACATGCCCATCTTTGCCATAGCAGCCTTGACGGGAATGGGATTGACCTCGGAGAACAGCGCCTTGATCAGGGGCAGCAGCTTGCATTGCAGCGCGGCAGCACCCTTGATATCACCCTGTTCAAACAGGGTGCAGATCTGCTTGGTCTCGCGGGGCAGGACGTTGGAAAGCACCGAAATGCAGCCAAGGCCTCCCATGGCAAGCACGGGAACGATCTGGTCATCGTTGCCCGAGTAAATGTCCATCTTGTCGCCCACCAAAGCAGCGGTCTCCACGATGGCGCTGATGTCACCGTTGGCTTCCTTGATTGCCACGATCTTGTCGTTCTTGGCAAGCTCTGCGTAGGTAGCAGGCGCAATCGCGCAGCCGGTACGCGAGGGCACGTTGTATGCGATTACGGGCTTATCCGATGCGTCCGCAATGGCGTTGAACATCTTGATAAGACCCTTCTGGGTTGCCTTGTTATAGTAGGGCGTGACCACCAGCATAGCGTCTGCGCCAACCTCGGCGGAAAAGCGAGTCAGATCGCAAGCGTAGGCGGTATCGTTACTGCCCGTGCCCGCAATGATGGGCACGCGGTGCGCTGCGCGTTCCACGGAGTAGCGGATCACCTCGCGGTGCTCCTCGTCGGTTAAGGTAGAGCCTTCGCCTGTTGTGCCTGCGATGACGAGTGCGTCAATGCCGCATTCGATCTGCCAGTCAATGAGTTTGCCAAATGCCTCAAAGTCCACGCTGCCGTCAGCGTGCATGGGGGTGATGAGCGCGGTGGCAATGCCCTTGAAAATGGGAGTGTGTGTCATGTTGTTTCTTCCTTTATATCACAATTTTTTTCACAAATAAAGAGTGCTTCCCGCCTACGGGAAGCACTCTTGCATCATAATCTCCGATTACTCGGATCACCTTCATGCCAAAGAGAAGCACCCCGCGCAGATTACGCGACAGTCGAACGTCTTTTATGCCGTTCGCCCAGCCATTCCGCCGCACCTGCGGAAGACTTCGGCATCGCGCCCCTTTCGCCCGTCAACGGCTGTGCTGCCTATTCCGACGGGGTACTGTTTGCGAGATGCGCCTCGACTCTTATAATATCGCAATTATAAACGATTTTTTGCTTATTGTCAAGTAGAATTTGCAAATTATTTTTTGCCAAACTCCAAGAGTGCCTGCGCGTCCTTGTCGGAGATCGGCAGGGTGGTAATGGGTCTGTTTTCTTCGGTGCCGTGCACGTAGATCATCAGCGTGCCCAAGGGTTCTTTTTCGTAGTCAATATTCTCGTTGAAATAGATATCCACGTAAACTGCAAGCACGTCCGCACGCATAACGGGTTCGCCGTTTTCATCAAAACCCTCGAAGATATCAATGCCGTCAAAGGTCAAACGCTCGTAGTTGTAAAGGTTCTTGGTGTCCTTGATGCAAGCGGAGTAGGTAAAACGCTCAAAACGCACGCTTTCGGGGGCGTTGACGCTGTTGTCGGCAGGGTTGTCGGGTGTCAGATCGTATGCCACGGTCACGCTCACGTCAAACCAGTCCTTGCCCCTCTCCAAAGGCTCGGGCTTGCCAAAGTCCTCGGCAACGTACTTCAGCGTGCTGTTGTTGTAGCGGAAGGTGATCTGCAGCTGATCTGCCGCAGGGAGAAAATCTGCCTGCGTGACAGAGAAATAGCCCTTTGCCTCACCGTCGCGAATGATGGTATCGTATCTTTGGTGCAAAATGATAAAGTCGCCCTTTTCGGGATTTGTGTCCGCAAGGTAGGTCTGGTACGCATCGCAAAGCTTTTGGTTGGGCTGCAGCGCCTTCATGGAGGCGGGGTCACCCGAGGACAGGATGCGCCAAAGCAGCACGCTCAAAATTGAGCAGATCATAGCGGCAATCAAAAAGCGGATCGCCCAGCCGATGATGCGGGAGGTGGTAGATTTTGCCATAGTTGTTTTTTCCTTTATTGCATATATTTGAGCTTGTCCAGCGCGTTTTGCAGAATGATCTCTGCCGAGAGCGTGTCAATGACCTGCTTGCGCTTTGCGCCGCGCGTGTCGGTTTCATTTAAGTATCGGGAGGCTGCCATGGTGGTCATGCGCTCGTCGAGCGTAGCTACGTGAATGCTCTCGCCAAGCTTGAACTGCAAGATGTTGGCGAATTTCTGCGCGTGCTGTGCGCGAGGGCCAAACGAGCCGTCCATATTGACGGGCACGCCAACCACCACGCCCACAACGCCAAGCTCGCGTGCGATCTCGGCGGTCTTTTCCGCCGTTTTCTCCATACCGCCAACCGATATGGTCTGTCTGCCGGATGCCATGGAGCGCAGGCTGTCGGAGACGGCAATGCCGGTTCTCTTGTCGCCAAAATCCACGCCCAGCAGCTTGCCCTTGGTTTGTTTCAGTATCTGCATGTGTTATTACCTCTGGATCATACGGTGCATGATATTGATCACGCCCTCGTAGAAGTTATCGTTATTTGTTTCGTTGTGCGGCTCATGGCGCATGCCCTCGAAATACATCGAGGAAAGCTCCTTGGCACCTGCACGGCGCATCCGCTCCTCCACGTGGCGCACGCCCTTGCCAAAGTTGCCCACGGGATCGTCCTCGCCCGAAACGATCAGCATAGGCAAATCAAGCGGCAGCTTGCTTGCCCAGCCCTTGTCGGATACGTAGCCGAGCAGGGTAAAGAGCGTCAGGTAGCCGTTAACCGTAAAGCGATAGGAGCAGAACGGGTCTGCGTTGTATGCTTCGATGACCGCGTGGTCGCGGGTCAGCCAAGCGTTTTTGATGCCTTCGGATGCAAAGGGCTTATCGTAAGAGCCGAACGCAATGGTGTAGAGCAGATTTGAGCGGTTGTGCTTGCCCAAAAGACCAAGCACGCGGCAAAGCAGCTTGCCTGCGCCCGTGGGGGCTTCGGGACCCGCCGTGCCGCTGATGACTGCGGCATCCCATGCGTCCTTGTATTCGGTCAGTGCCCATCTTGCCACGAAAGAGCCCATGCTGTGTCCGTACAGAATGACGGGCAGGGAGGGGAAGGTGTGCTTGATCCAGGTATTGACCGCGTAAACGTCCTTGACAAGGCAGAGTGCGGGGTCTTTGGCATCGGTAATGTAGCCAAGCTCATCGCGGCTGCGCGCGGTGTAGCCGTGGCCGAGGTGATCGTGACCCACAACGGCAAAGCCGGCGTCACACATGCGCTCGGCAAAGCTTGTGTAGCGCAAAACGTACTCGCACATGCCGTGCGAGAGCTGAATGACGCCCACGGGATTTTCGGGTGTCCAGCACCAAGCGGCAAGCGTGTGAATACCGTCCGAGGAGGGCAGGGAAAACGCGTTTGCAGTGTACTTCATAATAAGTCCTCCTTATCTACCCGCTGTCAGCGAGATGAGTAATTTGAGGTTATCGGGCTGCACCTTTGCTTCGTGTGCCGCCTTATTGCGGTGCAGCTCACCGCACTTCTGGCAGCGGTGCACGATCACGTAGCCCTTTTTGGGGTCGGGCTCAACGCGCACAGGCTCCATTTGCCCTTGGCACTCGCTTGCGCGGTCACCGGGGAAGACGTCAAGGTGCATCGACCACAGGCAAAAGGGGCAATGATTGCGTGAGGTATATCCCAGCGGCTGCACCTCGCGCCCACAGTGCGCGCAGATAAAGCCGTCATCGTTTTTGGTAAATCTCTTTTGCTCCATAGTGGCCTCCAAATGGGTATATATATTATATTTTATTATATTTATAAGCCTTTGTCAAGATACAGATTGTGAATAAAGGTAAATGACACAGGGGACTGTCCCCTGTGTCGTGTCCGTAGGACATGATACTGCGGGGCTGTCCCCCGTGTCATGCGCATCGTGCTTTTTCTTCGTCATAAGAACATATTGACAATCCATTGTGGCTTTGCTATAATGAAAGCATCAAGTCGGAGGGGGTTAACATGCCAAGACAAGCGAGAATGAAATGTGAAAGCCAAACGTACCATGTGATACTGCGAGGCATCAACCAACAACTGATCTTTGAAGATACGGAAGATTATAGTCAGTTTCTCAACATCCTTGAAGAGTATCGCATGTCATGTGGTTTTGCTCTATACGCGTATTGTTTGATGAACAATCATGTGCATTTACTGTTCAAAGTACAAAAAGAGCCCCTTGAGAAGATCATGAGGGATATTGCTACGAAATATGCATATTGGTTCAACGTAAAATACCAACGCATCGGGCACTTATTTCAGGGCAGATTTAAGAGTGAACCTGTTGAAGACGAGCGGTATCTCCTGACGGCATTGAGATATATCCATCAAAATCCTGTTAAAGCAGGGTTGTGTCAAACCGCAGATGCTTATCAATACAGTAGTTATCACGAATATGTTGGTGACGGGCATATGATCGACAAAGCGTTTATATACCTCCATATTTCGCCTTCGGATTTTGTGCTGATGCATAGTCGGGTCGAAACTGCACAATGCTTGGATATAGATAGTTTTGAGCAAGCAGCGCGCGTGACTGATGAGCGAGCGCGCGAAATCATCCGCGAGCGTACGGCTTGCGGATCTGCAAGTGATTTTCAACGTTTGGATATTGCCAAAAGAAACGAGTATTTGAAGTTGCTCAAGAAAGAGGGGCTCTCGATTCGACAGATTTGTCGGTTAACGGGGATCAGTTTCAATATTGTGAAAAGGGCGTGAGTACCACGAGGCGCATGACACAGGGGACAGCCCCGCAGTATCATGTCCTGCGGACACGACACAGGGGACAGTCCCCGGTATCATTTGCGTATTCTGCGCGATTGTTTTTGTCAAAGATGCGCATGACACAGGGGACAGCCCCGCAGTATCATGTCCTGCGGACACGACACAGGGGACAGTCCCCGGTATCATTTGCGTATTCTGCGCGATTGCTTTTTGTTAAATAAGTTTGTTAAATAAGAATGTTAAAAACACGCCCGGAAATCGGGCGTTTTTGTATTATTCATTCCACCAAGCATCGCTCAGGTATTTGGGAGGTACTTGCTCGGTATCAAACAACGAAAATTCGATGCCGAGCGCATCAAGCTCCTCAAACCATCTCATTCGCTTGCTCTCGGGCAATTTTTTGCCACACCAAGGGCAATATGCAATTCTGATGCCGCTACTCTTGGTTTCCGAAAGTATATACTCGTCAAACCGCTTGGAGTACCATATCAGCTTGCGTTCCTGATCGCCCTCGCAGTAAACGTTGCCCACCATCATGTCACAGCAAAACATATGCTTCTCCTTTACCGTTGTATTGTTTTCATTATAGCACAGCGAGGGCAGGGTGTCAAGTTGCAGAAATCATTGTAGGGGCACCTATGCGCATAAATATCTTTTCAAATCCCCCCAATTGCCTTGACAAGAGTCACTTGATAATGGTATAATTAAAGTGACAAAACTTTGCAACGGAGGGGCATTCCCATGAATCAAGAAAAGCTGCAAATGCTAAAGCAAAAAGCCAAGGCAATTCGTCTTGGTGTGCTGGAAGGCACGCACGCCGCAAAATCGGGTCACCCGGGCGGATCTCTTTCGATCTCTGACCTCTTGGCTTACCTGTATTTTGACCACATGAACGTTGATCCCGCCGATCCCAAGAATCCCAATCGCGACAGATTGGTGCTTTCCAAGGGTCACTGCGCGCCTGCTTTGTACGCGGCGCTGGCAGAGCGCGGATTTTTTGACAAGGCGCTGATTGGCACTTTGCGTCAGCACGATTCCATTCTGCAGGGACATCCCGATATGAAGCATATCCCCGGTGTGGATATGTCCACCGGCTCTCTTGGCATGGGCTTTTCCGCTGCTTGCGGTATGGCTCTGGCTGCTAAGCTGGACGGCAAGGATTACCGCACTTACGCCATTGTTGGTGACGGCGAGAGCGAGGAGGGTCAGATCTGGGAGGCTTGCATGTTTGCAGCGCACTACTCGCTGGATAATCTGTGCCTGATCGTTGACTCCAACGGCTTGCAGATCGACGGCCCTGTTGCAGAGGTCATCGGCCCTGCTCCCTTTGAAGCAAAGCTGGAGGCGTTCGGCTTCTTTGTACAGACCATTGACGGTCACGATTTCGAGCAGATCGAGGATGCTCTCCAAAAGGCAAAGGCGGTCAAGGGCGCACCCGGTGCCATCGTGATGAACACGGTCAAGGGCAAGGGCGTTTCCTTTATGGAAAATCAGGTCAAGTGGCACGGCTCTGCTCCCAATGATGAGCAGTATGCAGCCGCTGTGGCAGAGCTGACTGCAAAGGAGGACTAAGAGAATGGCATATAAAATTGGCGATATGGTAGCCACCAGAGATGCGTACGGCAAGGCGCTGGTGGAGTTTGCAGAGCAGTATGATTACGTGGTACTGGACGCTGACCTTGCGGAGGCGACCAAGACCGTGACCTTTAAGAAGGCGTATCCCGACAGATTTTTCGATTGCGGCATTGCCGAGGGCAATATGATGTGTGTGGCTGCAGGCCTGGCAGCTGCAGGCAAGACCGCGTTTGCTTCGTCCTTTGCTATGTTTGCAGCAGGCAGAGCGTATGAGCAGGCGAGAAATGCGGTAGGTTACCCCCACCTCAACGTTAAGATCGGTGCAACGCACGCAGGTCTTGCGGTTGGCGAGGACGGTGCAACCCACCAGTGCCTTGAGGATCTTGCGCTGATGCGCACCATTCCGGGCATGACCGTGGTTAACCCTGCGGACGCTGTGGAGGCAAGACTTGCTGTGAAATGCGCAATTGAGACCGACGGCCCGTTCTATATTCGTTTCAGCAGAAACGCGCTGCCCGTGGTCAATGATGAAGAGAACTATACCTTTGAGCTTGGCAAGGGCGTGCTGCTGCGCGACGGCAAGGACGTGACGCTGGTTGCAACCGGTTATATGGTATCTATGGCGTTGGAGGCAGCAAAGCTGCTGGCTGACGAAGGCATTGATGCAAGAGTGATCAATATCCACACGCTCAAGCCGCTGGATAAGGAGATCATTTGCAAGGCTGCAGCAGAGACAGGCGCGATCGTAACGGCTGAAGAGCATAACGTCATCGGCGGTCTTGGCGCAGCAGTTGCACAGGCTGTATGCGAGGGCTGCCCCGTACCCGTGCTCAGCGTTGGTACAGAGGACGTGTTCGGCAGAAGCGGCAAGGTTCCCCCGCTGCTTGAAATGTACGGCTTGACCCCTGCGAACATTGCAGACAAGGCAAAGAAGGCAATTGCACTCAAGAAGTAATATTTTAATATTTTTGGAGTTATTGCATGCTTCGAAGAGAAAGGATGATTTTGCTATGAAAAAATTTATCGCACTTTCATTGATACTCATTGTACTCTCCCTTAGCTTTTCGTCTTGTGGCCCCAAGGATGCCATTCAGATTGCTCCGCATGATTTAAATATGCCCGATACGTATCAGATCGTTTATACCGTTGTAACTGACGGCACAGGTGAGAATGATGATGATATTGCGACGGTTGTTTGCGGTTGCGATGCCGATGGAAATTTTTATTATAGCTATACCGGAAAGCTTGAGAATGAGAAAATATTGTGCATTGGATCGGATGATTCCTACAAGGAATACAGATTCAATGAAGAAACGGGCAAGTATGAGCTTACAAATGAGAGCGTCAGATGGGTTTCGGCTTTTGTTGCTTGCAACGAGTATGTAGAATATGCCAATGAGGTCATAGACGACACAGGTGAGAAAAAAACTTACGAGAAGATAGACGCTCTTACAAAGATGCCTGATGGTGTAAGCGGTAAGGCTATTGATTTCTCTGACACCGAGCGTTTTGAATATTACGCAGTAACAGGTCGTGTGTTTGCGAGCGGTGCAGAGTTTGAAGGTTTTGAAACCGTTATAGAAAAGGCAACCGGTGCTTGTGTATACGTGAATTATTTTGGACAAAAGAATCTCTCCGAAAATAATAAAGCAACATATTATTTCTATGCTACGGAATATACGACTCCCTATAGCGGATCTTACGGCAGCTTTTTAACAAATTGATCCGTAGGATCAATATAAAACAGCCGTCATAAAGGCGATTGCACTCAAAAAATAATTCAAACGATAAAACCGCAGGCAAAAGCCTGCGGTTTTGTTTTGACCCCGAGTGTCATCCTGAGCGGAGAGAGGTCGCCAAGCGACCGAACGAAGTCGAACTTTTGCAGAGTGGATATTTCGCAGCTTAATGCTGCGAAATGAAACGGAGCAAAAGCACGAGCCGTGATACCGGGGACTGTCCCCTGTGGCGTGCCCGAAGGGCATGATACTGCGGGGCTGTCCCCCTGTGTCACGGTGAAGTGGGATCTGCGCAGGTCATCTCAATGTCTATTGAGCCTTTGAACTGTTTTAATGCGCCGGTTGTATGCTTGCTTGCCATCTGTTTTTTTCAGCATATCGAATGTAACTTGATGTAGGCAGACGTTGATCAAACCGTTTGGAGATCCCGCGTCGCCACGACACGGGGGACAGTCCCGCAGTAACACGCCTGCGGCGCGTCACAGGGGACAGTCCCCGGTATCATGGCTCGCGCTTTTGCTCCGTTTCGCGCCCTGCGCTACACTATGCAAAAGTTCGACTCGTCGCTTTGCGACTCGCTCAGGATGACACTTGGGGTGTGACTTGTCCTAACTTTGAAAGTCAAGCAATTGGCGTTTGTGTGTTCTATTTCTTCCCCTTTCTTCATAACATATAGCGAACAAAACAGGGGAGGACGTATTATGCCTGAACATTCCATTTATCAAGATATCGCCGAGCGTACGGGCGGCGACGTCTATATCGGGGTCGTTGGCCCCGTACGTACCGGGAAATCCACCTTTATCAAACGCTTTATGGAGGCGTTGGTGCTGCCCAATATCGGTGAGGGGTACTCGCGCGAGGGGGGGCGTGACGAAATGCCGCAGTCCGCTGCGGGCAAGACGGTCATGACCACCGAGCCCAAATTCATTCCCGACCAAGCCGTGCCCATTCAGCTCGACGATTGCGCTTCCTTGCGCGTCAAAATGATCGATTGCGTGGGCTATATCGTGCCCGAAGCACTCGGCACTATCGAAAACGGTCAGCCCCGTATGGTGCGCACGCCCTGGCAGGAGGAGCCCATGCCCTTTGTCGAGGCGGCAGAGATGGGCACGCACAAGGTCACCACCGAGCACGCCACCATCGGCATGCTGATCACCACCGTCGGCAGT
>JAZOLE010000084.1:0-29963 GCA_045652835.1 Eubacteriales bacterium
TATGCCGATAAGCAGAAAATAAATAAAAAGATAGCGCAAGATGTATATATGCCAAAGGGTGCCTTGTGTAAAGGGAGGTGGGCTTGCGAAGCAAGACGGAGGGATTGTAAAAAGCAGATTTTTATAGCAAAACAATCCCTCAGTCACCTTCGCTGACAGCTCCCTTTGCACAAGGGAGCCTTTGGCATATATACATCTTGCGCTATCTTTTTATTTATTTTCTGCTTATCGGCATAGCCTTTATTGAACCCCGCCACTATGGCGGGGTTTTCTTTTTCCAAAAAGGGCTTTGAGATTGCTCTCAAAGCCGATTTTGGTCGGGCACGCACAACTCGGGCGTCAAGTACGCGCGGGCAAACCTGTTCTCGGGCGCGCCTATGGTCATCGTGCCCCCCACCTATGATGACATTGCCCTGCTTGGCAAGGTCAAAAATCTGCTTGCCCCCATGGGCTTTGGCTCGATCACGGTCAGCACGGCGGACGAGCATGACCGCATGATCGCCTTTACCTCGCAGCTGGCGCACGTGGTGTCCAACGCCTACGTCAAAAGTCCCACCGCACGCGCGCACAAGGGCTTTTCGGCAGGCAGCTACAAGGATATGACCCGCGTGGCTTGGCTCAACGTATAGCACATTTGTCGCCGCAGTGCAAGAGGAAATCAAAGAAATGCAGCGGGCAAAATGCAGCAAAATGAAGCAGAATGAAGCAGAATGCAGAATTGGTGGGGCGTTGCGTGTCGGAGAGGAATGTTGCGACAAAGGCGAAATGCGAACGCCCGCCTTCGGCACAATGTAACAACGGACGCATACAAGGCACCGTCCTTGCCACCGTTATGTAGTATTTGCTCTTAACAGAATGCATGAAATTAGTACGGACAATTTATACAAAACATGCATTGACAAGGCTGGAAATATATGTTATAATTACCATGAAAGCATAATTGAATATGCATGGGGTTCTGATACGCGAGGAAAGCGTTCATTGCGTGGAGGATATGGAAGACTTGTTTTGACATGGCGATGCGATTTGGGGAAGGAGGAGAGTCCAATGGGCAACAATTTCAATGGTTTGTCCTGCGTTAATATCACAATTTACATTGAAATAATTTAGGCGGTTACCATGAAATCGTATAAGAAAACAGTTATTGCCATTCTGCTTGCAGTGGTGCTTTGCAGTATGGCTTGTGTTGAAGTGTTCGCTGATCACTATGATTACTCAAGTTATTTTTACTCTTTACAATATGTTACTAATACCTCGAAAGCTGAACCTGTGCAGACCTTAACCTCTCAATTTAGTAATCCTGACACAGGAACTGTGGGCGTTTATTTTTATGCACATGATTACAATATGAGAGATGGGTTTATAAGGGATTTATCTCGCACCGCCACAATCATGTTGATGGAAAAGGACAAAAGTGACGCTGACGGTTACATAGATGACGAAGTCTGCGAATATACAGGTTATTTCGACTATGATGCTGATGGTAATTATCGAATTGTTTCCTATTCGCGCGAGGAATTATATGATGAAGCCGAGATTATTGAATATGGGTCAACGGTTGAGCTTTATATTAGTGTGATTGTACAGCGGATATCTGGTGATACAACAAATAATATTTCTACGGGTCTTTTATATTACAGGTATTGGATTGATTAATCAAATTCTTAGCGCATAATATTTTTGATTCATTGTGTTAAAGTATTTTGTTGAAGTTTTTCCCTGCAAGTCCTTGGGGCTTGCAGGGGATTATCAAATTATAGAAGGTAGTGAGGAAGCATTATGAAAGTAAAAACGAAAAAAAAACTTGCCTGCTTGTTGCTGGCAATGCTGCTTTTGTTTGTTTTTTCAGCATGCAATGCTTCGGAGTTGGGCAATGACTCTGAAACTGATGACGAAACCGAATATGTGTTTGGAAAAGTAGAAAACCCAAGTCTTCCTTTCCAAAGGAAGGTCGCAATGCATATGACCGAGGATGGATGGGTATATTTCTTTTATTACACTTATGGAGAACTTGGCGGAGCGCCTTATTTATGGCAAATAAAAAATATCCGTTATAGTACTACAGAGGATTACCCATATGGTCCCGCATTTATTAACTATGGGACAAATAGCGTGATCCCAGAACGAACTGAAGATATGCAAACTATTAAGGCTCTTTTAGGCTATAGCGAAAAGGAGCATATGACGGTAGAAGAGTTATTGGCACTTGACAAGGATGATATTGAACTGAAAACAATAGATGAGGATTTATTCTTCTCACTGATACATCAAGCGATAAACCAAAGCGAGCCCTACGAGGTAGGTCCGTATATTGAGGTCGCTTCTTCGGGCTTGATGATAGAACATCGCAACCCTGAAACAAACGGATATGCATTTTTGGATGGATATACGTTTCAAATTGGGTATATATCTCACGTTGGCACCATTGCCGCCATACACGTTGACGTATTATATGAGGACGCCGATAAGCCGTTTGGCTTTAGCCAGCTTTCCGACATGATCGATGCGGGAGAGGCAACAGAGGAGCAGGTTGCGCTTTATGCCGAGCTAAAGCGCATCGAGCAGGGTGTGCTTAATAATTGCGACTTCCTGTTTGAAAACACCGAATATGACGACAAGGTCATTGCGGGCGTGGATCTTGCAAGGCTTGCGGTATGCCTGGAGCGTCTGGAGCATGCGGAGTATTAACCCAGAAACGGTTGGTGATGCTGCCACGCAAAACGGCATGCACATTGATGACGGAGAATGAAGTATGATTTACTGTAAAAACATATCCAAGGCATACGGCACACTGTCCGTTTTGCACGACTTTTCTTATGATTTTTCCGACAGTGGCTTTTATCTGCTATACGGCGAGAGCGGCTGCGGAAAAACCACCCTGCTCAACGTGCTTTGCGGCTTGCTGCCCTTTGAGGCGGGGGAGATCGTGATAAACGGTACGCCGTTTGTCGGACAAATTGATACGGCGTCGCTTGGAGCATATACCGAGTATATCACCCAAGACCCGTTTTTTGTGGATTATCTCAACGTGTGGGATAATTTGTATTTAGTCAAGCAGGATGCGCAAGCCATTACGCAGGTGCTGGCGCGCTTTGGTCTGGCGGGCAAGGAAAAGCAATTGCCCCTGTCACTGTCGGGCGGCGAGCGGCAGCGTTTGGTGTTGGCGCGCGCCCTGCTTAGCAAGAAAAAGATATTGCTGCTCGACGAGCCGACCGCGGCGTTGGACGAGCAAAATAAGCAAAGTGTGTTCGCGCTGCTTGCCGAGCTTAGCCGGGATTGTCTGGTCGTATGCGCGTCGCATGATCAGGTTGCATGGCAGTATGCGGATCACGTGCTGGAATTTGAAAAGGAGCATCGCTACTTGGATGCCCCCGCTGCCCCCGCCGAGAAAAAGCCGTACGCCAAGCAAGCCAAGGGCAAGCCGACGGGGCACAGGTCGAAAAAGGGTGAGCCTGTCGCAGAGAAAAGCGGCAGAGTGCTGCGCAGGCTTTTGCGCAAATGGTTTGGCTCCAAGCGGAAAAACCGCCGCGCAGAGGTGCTTTTCGCCGTGTTTTTGCTGCTCGCGTTCACGTTGTGCTTCTTGGCGGACACGCCCACCAACAAGACCAACGCCAGCGTAGAGTTTGCCTATAAGATCAACATGCTGCACGTCGAGACCACGGGGGACGGGACGGCTGCGCTGGAGTATATCCGCGCGGGCAAGGGTGTGTCGGACGTCGCCTTTAACTGCAAGGCAAGCCAGCCCGACGTATATCATCCCATACAGCACGGCGGCGGCATTATCGAGGGCATGGAGGCATATACCAAAAGCGTGTATCCCTTCGTGCTGCCCGACAAGGCAGAGGATTTCGGGCTTGTGGACTGCTTGATCTTGGGAGAGTACTTTACAGGTCCCGATCAGATCATTATCACCAAGCAGATGGCAGAGCAGCTCAGCCCGCGGCACCTGGAGCGCGTGATCGGTAAAAAGCTGAAATACGATCTGTTCCCGATCGGAGAGACCGAGCTGGAGGTGGTGGGTGTTTTAGGAGACCTGGACGCCATGCAGGCGGAGTATCTCAACGCCACCAATGCAGGGAACTTCAAGTATGAGACCAAGCAGGAGCGGCAGGCGCTGCGGAACGTCTATTTCATCAGCAGCTCGCTTGCGCGGGAGCTTTCGCAAGATCCGTTGTATCACGCCACGGGGGATAAGCGCACGTATAAGGTGTATTTCGATTCCTACGGTGATATGATGCAATTTTACGAGCAAAGTGCAGAGGAGCTGCAATCTCTCGGGGCAAGAATTGAGCCGGGATGGCGCAACTACGAGCTGGAAAGCCTGTTTTCCAATATGAGCATGCTGCTTTTGCCCACGTCCTTGCTGATTTTGTTGTTCTCGGTGCTATTCTTTATCAATATTCAAAAAACCGAGATATCCTATAACAGTAAGTTTATTTCGGTGTTCAACTATGCGGGATATCCCTTGGGGCGCGTGATCTCCTGCTTTGTCAACGTAAGCATTGCAAGGCTGCTGGTCATAGGGCTTTGCTGCATGGGAGGCGCGTTTTTGCTGACGCTTGCGGGCAATGCCATCAACGCGCACTATATGATCTTCAAGTTCCAACTGTTTTCGTATAATCCCGTGCTGCTGGCTTTGTATCTGCTTTTGCTTTGCTTGTCCTGCTTCGCGCTTTCGCATTTGCTGTTGCGTCCGCTGCGATACCGCACGTGGTATGAAAATATCGTCAGCGCGCGGGATCTGATATAGGAGGTGCGGCAATGTTAAGGCTTGATAATATCACAAAGCAGTATGACAGAGTCGTGTTGGACCGTGTCAGCTATACCTTTGAGCCGGGCAAGCTATACGTGATCAAGGGCGTTAGCGGCTGCGGCAAAACCACACTGCTCAATATCATCGGTGGTGTGGAAAAAAGCTTTGAGGGAGAGATCGTCAAGCAGCCAACGCTGCGCATGGGCTATATTTTCCAATATAGCCTGCTGCTTGGCGACGCAAGCGTGCTTGACAATTTGCGGCTTGTGTGTGACGACCTTCCAAAAATCGAGATGCTTGCCCGCCGTGTGGGCATCGAGACGTTGTTGCATAAGTACCCCGGCGAGCTTTCGGGCGGCGAGCGGCAGCGCGTGGCGGTGGTGCGTTGCCTTTTGCGTGATCCACAGGTGATTTTGGCGGATGAGCCGACGGCGTCCCTGGATAAGAAAAACTCCGCTATTATCGCCGAGCTGCTTGCAAGCCTTGCAGGTGAGGGGAGAACGGTCATCGTGGCGACCCACGAGCAATGCTTTGACCACCTTTGTCATGCCTGCATCCATTTACTGTACGGTAAGATCGATAAGGTCACCCAAAATCCCATCCCGCAGGGTGGCGCTTTGCAGGCAAAAGGGGACAAGATCAAGGGGATGCGGATGCTGCCCTTTGTCATCAAACGCAGATTTACACGCATCAGGCCCACCGCGTACATCTCCTTTGCACTGGTATTTCTGCTTTTGTTTGCAATATCCACGCTGCAAAATAGCTTTGGCGACGAGTATATGGGATACGCCAAGCAGGGCTATGCCTACGACGCCTTTCAGATCAACCGCGAGGCATTTGACAAGTTAGATCCCAAGTATGCGGAGAAATGCAAGATATACAAGCAGTACAACGCAGAGCAGGACGGCGTCAGCGCGTTGTACCTCCCCGCGCCGACCGCCTCGGTGCTTGCACTGGACGATATGATCCAATATGGCAGCTATCCGAAAACGCGGGACGAGGTGCTGGTCAGCAGGGAATATCTGAGCGATTGCGCCACCGACGCGGAGTATGCAGCCAAGATCGGCACGGAAATCGCGTTTATGGGAAAGACGCTGACCGTATCGGGCATTCTGTATTCGCTTGACGCCAAGACCTATGACGCCGATCGCAGCGACAGCTTTTTGACCAATTACCGCAGCGACCCCTACTACAACGGCAATTACGGCAAGCATATTTATATGGATTACGATCTGCTTGCCGAGATCGGCACGCTGCAGGAGTCCGAGGAAAACAATCGGGTGATCGGATACTATCCGGGGCTTTACGACGACCGCGACGCATGGAATGCCTTCAAGGATGCCATCCGTGGGCAGGAGCGCGTCACAGGTATTAACGCGCTTGACCGCATGGGGCGCAATATGCAGGAGTATTTCAGCACCATGTCGTTCTTTTTGCTCGGGATATTTGCCATTTGCTTTGTCCTGTTCTGCATTTTCATCCGCTCCAAGGTGGATGTCGAGCTATTCTACAGAAAAAGAGAGATCGGCTTTTTGCAGCTGTTCGGTGTGTCGCGTTGGCGTATTTTTGCCATGCTGCTTTACGAATACGTGCTGCGGTTGGGCGTATCCCTGTGCAGTGCGCTGCTTTTGTACGGCGCGGGGATCACGGCGTATCGCTTGATCGTCGGTCGCTGGATCGTGTGCAACCCATGGCACGTGCTGATTGCTTTGCTGCTTGCCACGGCGTTGTATCTTGCGGTTTTGACGTGGATCTTTGCCCGCTATATGCGCAAGAGCATTCTTTGGCTGATCAACGATTAAAGATCAAATAAAAGAAAAAAGATAAAGATAACAGATCAAACAAAAAGGCTGACGCGCCATATCTGCATTCTTAGCGGGAAAAAGCACGAACACCACCAAGGAATCTTCTTTGGTGGTGTTTTTTTGTAAGCGATAGCTTACTAAAGCCTCCCTCCGGGAGGGAGGGGGACGGCATGTTATAATATCAAGTGCAACACTCGAAAAAAGTATAGACAATATTCTCACCAAGGTGTAAAATGTAGTTACCACACAAACATTTTGCAAAGGAGGCAAGAATATTGATGACTTTCAGTACACAAAAAAATATTGCTTTTGGATATAGAAAAAACCAGGTATTGCTACCTGGCTGTTCTATATCTATTTTCATTTTTCGGTGATATTTTTTTACGTTTACATCTGCGAGACCTATGCTACACTGGACACAACGAAAGGCTAAAAAATCGGGATTATAATATATCACTGATATATCGCCTTTCGGTAATGCTATCACTCTGTTATGATCCCAACATGGTCATTGCAGCGGTGCCTAAAAGTTGAACAATCGCGCCATAGAGCCAACCATGTCTTACAACATGGTCATTTATCCGCTGAAATAGTCTCTTTTGTTTGGGAATATTACGACTTGTCTGCATATTGTCAATAAGCTCTTTAACTTCCTCTAATAATTCGAGCAGTTCAGCCTTATCATCTCCGCCATGCTCATCAATCATTCGCTCTATTTCATGAATGGAATTGTCAACTGACAATGTGGAATTTGTTACGTTTCCATATACAATATTGCCATAGTTAGTAATATTTCCGTGTGACATTTTCTTTTTTTCTTCCTCCTGTTGACGCAATGCGTTATCTTTATTTTCAAAATAGACAAGAGCAGTAGGGAGGAGATCGCACCAACCGCCATTATCATAGGAGATCAAGCCTCCAATCATTCCATATTGAACAAGCTTTTCCAATTCTATGCCAATAGAGAAATGAACATAATCAGGCAAAATACTATCATCAAACTCAATACGATTTGATTCACCGTTTTTGCATCCAAGTAAGCATTTCAAAACTTCTTCAGCTGTAGCATCCATGATTCGGAAACCCGCAACAAAAGGCTGACCGTTTACTACGGATGCAGCTCTCATGCGTATAGCCTCTTGACGAGCTTCTCTCTCTCGTTTACGTTCAGCATTTTTGTCTTGCTTAATTTGCTTTTCCAATAATCTGACCTGTTGCGACTTTGCCATTATTCCACCTCAATTTTTACATTTATACGTATTTCTCGTTATCTGAAGAAGCCAAATAAATTATATCATAACGAAGGGGAAATGTCAAGATTATGCAAGGCAGATATAGAATGATAGTACCGATAATCAATCGTACAATATAGAAAAAACCTTACTAATCCGTTCACAATTCGTTTTGAATTTCGAACGTTCGAATTAGTAAGGTTTGGTCGGAGTGACAGGATTCGAACCTGCGACCTCATGGACCCGAATCGTAAAAGCCTTGTAAAATAAGCACTTTCGGGTGATTTTCAATGCTTTCGTATCGGAAATCGGTGCTTTCCAAGGCTACACAACACACTGCGTCCACGTAGTCCGAAGCCGTAGATGGTCAAAGGTGTGGTCAGAGCCGATTTATACGGGAACTCGCGCACCTGATCGAAGAAGCATTTCATCGCTTCTTCTGCCAATAGTATAGCATACATTCAAAATGATTGCAAGGCCCCTGCTCAAAATGCAAATTTTGCGGTGCAGTAGTCAAAGAAAACGCCTGCCTAAAAAGTTGGCTTTATTTTCGAAAAAGGTCTGGACTTTCGTCCCCTTCTGTGGTATTGTTTTGTGCTAACAGGAGGTACAGCCTATTAAATCAAAAAGAATAGTATCATCAAAAGCATTATAGAGATTATCGAGCTTGCACGAAATAGCGTGGTTCAAGGCTTTACAACAGCAATGTTTTATGATATAATTATAGGGCATATTATAATCAAATCATGATACCGGAGGACCAAAATGGGACAGTACGATTTCACCTATGAGTTTCCAACCGACTTCGATAAACGCATAGTTCAGATTCTACAACAGAAAACTGCAGGGGCACAATTATCTGCAGCGTTTAAGGCATGTAGTTATGAATATGAAAAAATGGGTCTTGCTTATTATGCCGGCATGAGAGGTGATGTATGGGACAAATATGCACTTGATTTTACCATTGAGGGAAGCAAGGAACACATTACCCTCTTGAAAAATCGTATTCGAGACGTTGATGATGCAATATCAAAAGCACTGCGCCCCAGCATATCGGGGTTTGTTGTTCGGGAAATCCTATTTTTAGAAAATGAAGAGGATACACCCTTTCCTGCATCTGATGATGACAGATTGAATGCAGACATTGCAACAGCAAATGTTATACTGACCGATTTGATTAGAATAGGAGAACGAGTGTGTTCTAATGTTACATATCGAAACGGCAGCAGCGAAAATAGCATAAATGACTTTTTTAGAGACACGCTTTCGTTAATGGGATATAGTGAAGTAAAGGATCAGACTCGACACGGAATTTCTACAGGAGGAGCAGATGCGGGAGAAGTGGATATCCTTATTACGAGGGAAGGCAAAGAAGTAGCCATATTTGAAGGTTTGAACTTGAGCAGTGTCAATACCGGCTATATTGATGAACACATAAGAAAAGCAATAATCAATTACAATGCGCTGGGAACGGCGACATTTGTGGTGGCCTACGTAACTGTAGCAGATTTTGAAGGTTTTTGGGGGCGATATACCGCACATTTGGAATCGTTCCAGTTCCCGTTGCAAATTAAGCGACAGTTAGATGTAAAACCGAATATTAATGCCGCTATAAGAATTGCTGAAATGATACTATCAAGAGATGGCTTTGATTTTCCAGTATATTTTTTGGCTGTGAATTTAGGGTAACAAGTATTAACAGGAGGTAGAATGGACATTTACGATAATGAATCTGAAATCATTCGAGCGTTTCAAAATATAGCTCCATCCTCCGTAATGTTTGCACCGGAATGCACATCCGAAAGCGAAGCACTATACTGGTCTATCAAAGATGCTACACAGTGGGTACGGTGGTGCAATAGTTCGGGAAAAGCGGATCCGCCGCCAGATTTCTACAGCGACTTTTATGGTTTCATGATGGATGTTATGCGTGTGGATGATCACGGGTATATTAGTTCAAAAGGCAAGACTGTAAATCCAACTCGCAAACGCGAGTCTGAGGTGGCTCGTGAACTAAGTGATAAAGGGGTATTATCTGCATTTCCGAATGCAAAACTCATTATGACTGTTGACACGCAACTACCTACCCACGAGGATCACAACTACGACTATTATCGTGATAATTTCGTTAGAACAGTAGAATCACATAAGATAAAAATACCGAATTACAAAGCCAACCATCCGAATTTGAAAACAGTATTTTTTGTTTTTGATGAGTCGTCTCAGTATATGCAAGTGTCGAAGAAAATCAGTAATCCCCGCGTCGGTACTTCGGTAATGGCAATGCCTCATTTATGGTGGACGGATGCTGAGTTTATTTCGTCTGTTACAAATTCAGATATTGATTTTGTTATTTGGTTTACACCGTATAAGCATTGCGAGATGTACGATCAAGATAGAAAACTGGTAACAATGCCAGTGGTAACTATTATTGATACTAAACAAATAATAGATACTTTTAAGTACAACAGAGACTTGATGGAGAGCGTTGAAATATAGGAGGTACGAAATATGGAGGCATTCGTCAGCTGGTGTAATGAAAATACAGGTTTTTTGACGGGTATATTGTCTTTGCTCACATTAATTGTCAGTATTATAGCCGTCGTCATTTCAATCCACACCGCAAGGCTCCCGTTTATGAAGCGGCTCATACTGAGTTCGAATATAACCGTAATATTGGGCACAAACAATCTTACCGGGGCGCCTGTATCACAGTTTGCCGGTATAACTGTGAACGCCACTAATATTGGCAACAGAAACATAAATATCAGTTTTCTTGGATTTGCCATACGCGCAGGATCCAAAATACAGAAGATGCAAACAAGAGACCGCGAACTTGGCGGTGAAGGTGTTTTAGAACCGACAGCAGTTTCAACCGTTGAGTACACGGCTGCAGAGATGCTGGGATTTGGAGAATTAAAACCCAGAACCAAAGTGTACTGTTGTGCTACGGATACGGAAGGAAAAACCTATCTCAAATATTATGGCAGGGCTGGGAAAATAAGTAGAAACTTGCAAAAATTACACTAATGTGATGTGTTGGTTCAACGATGAACAAACGCCGAGAGTAACCATTTTGTTGCACTCGGCATTTGATATGAGATTGATTTTTAAGGAACATAATCCTTCATGACTATTAAGACAAGACCAAGGCGTTGAAAAGGAAACAATAAGATTTTTATGAGAATATGTTTATTATAAAGGAGCTATAATTTGCAACACATATTTTATGAGGGACATTTGACCGACTATGAAAAAACCATTTATGGAATGGCTATAGCACACAGCAGTTCATACACTTATGTATTTAAAGACGAGGATGTGAATAGAATTGCGTCTCTCTTGAATGTTGACTATGAGTTGTTCGATAGGGCTATCAAATTTTCCCAAAATGGATATATTCCCGCGGGTCAATTAAAATTGGGTGATGTATATTATTGCACAGATTGCTTAAGGAATGCTGAATTATTGAATACGTTAATACGTATCTATTTTATTTATAAATCGCTTGAAAACTTATCAGATGGAACGGGTTATGATGATATACTGAATAATTTTCAGTTGTTTCAAAGTTGCATTGGTGAATTTGAAAGTATCAATGCTTCCATATCAGCTTTTGAGTGTATGTCCCGAGGATTTTTCTCTTTGGATTTTGCCGTATATAACAATGGCGATTATAATCCAAAAAAACAGCTGGATTTACTACATTACTTTCTCATAGATGGCTTGCAGGAAAATCTGAAAGAATATTTTTTTGATCCATCATATCCTCAGTTTTTATATCGATTGCTGTCTTATGATCTTATCACCCGTATAAACTCCATCTATCTCATTACCATTACACTAATAATAAAATATTCGTATTTTTTGAGTAACCACACAAAAAATATAGCTGAAGAAATGTATTCATACCTATTCGGTACGCTGCAAAATGCAAGAGTTATATCTGCTCAAACTAATTATTTGTTCCCGTCAGGCGCAGATGATATAGAACATCGAGGCAAAGAGAACAATACTACACGGTTGCAAATTTTGTATGGGTATCAAAATTATGATACATATTTTTTGAGACTTGATTTAGCCCATAAAGGACAAGGATTCATTCATTACAATAATAAATCTCCGGGAGGTGTCAAAACTTGTCTTTTCACAAAAAAAGAGTATGATGCTTTTGTATTGAAATATGCTCAATCCAGTAGATTCTTTATCCAGTATGGTAATAGATATGCATTGAAAGAATTAATAAATTTAAATTTGACAGATGAAGAAGTGGGTATTTTCGAAGAAATTCGTAAAACTAAAGAGCATCTCGAAGCATTTAATGAAAATTATAGTGAGGAGTATGTTGAGGAATTTATTGGCATAGTGTCTTGCATGCTGCCCAACACATGCGTTGTTGGAATTGATTTGGAAGAAGAACATGCCCGTCGCTGCTTCAATTACGATAAGATCATGTTCAATTCTGTTATATTAGATCTTGCAATATTGTCGCGTGATAAGGAAGCCATAAATAAATGTATAGAAAATATTGTTTCTTTAGCACAGCATTTCAATTTGATTTCAGAAGGAAATGTAGATTCTTTAAAATGCATTGAGGGTGTTTGCCTCATAATTGATGAAGCCAAAAATCACATTTCTCTATATAGAGATATATTATGATATTTTGAACATTAAACCGCCGAGAGTAACAATTTTGTTGCTCTCGACGGTTTATATAGACAAATTCACATTTTTATGCTATAATAAAAAAGTCAAAATTACCACATATGCAGAAATGGAGAGTACACCATGACCTACCGCATTGCCATCTGCGACGACGAGCAGACCCAAATTGAATATCTAACCGCTGTTGTATCTGCTTGGAGCAAGGAAAACGGTCACATCTGCGAGATCTGTACGTTTCCTTCTGCAGAGGCTTTCCTGTTTGCGTATGAGGACGATAATGCCTACGACATTCTGCTTCTTGATATTGAGATGAAGCATATAACAGGCGTCGATCTGGCGAAAAGCATCCGCAAGAAGGATCAGACCGTGCAGATCATCTTCATCACGGGCTATTCCGAATACATCTCCGAGGGCTACGAGGTGGCCGCGCTCCACTATCTCATGAAGCCTGTCAGCCAGCATAAGCTGTTTTCTGTGTTGGACAGAGCCGCCGAGAAGATCAAGCAGAACGAAAAGTGCCTCAATCTCCCCCTATCCGGTGAAATGGTTCGCGTCCCTCTCCATGAGATCAAGTATCTGGACGTTCACCAGAACTACGTTACCGTCCATGGCAAGGCGGACTACACTGTTAAGCGCACGCTGGGTGAGTTTGAAGACCTTTTGGATACTCGCTTTACCAGAGTTGGCCGCGCTATGATCGTTAATCTCACTTACATTAGCCGCGTCACCAAGACCGATGTGTATCTCTCGGACGGAACGGTTTTGCCCCTGCCTCGCGGTGCATACGAACCGTTGAACCGAGCCATCATCACCCACACCTAAGGAGGCTGCCATGTCATTCTTTTCCCGACAAGTGGATAAACGCCTCGCCGCCTATCAGCGAGAGCTGATAGACACGCACTATCAAGAGGTAGAGACCATGTACCGCCAGATTCGCGGTTGGCGGCACGATTACCGTAACCATATCCAGACCATGAAGGTACTGGCTGCAAGCGGCGATATGGAGGGCATCAAGGCCTATCTGGACGAGCTGGACACCGATCTTTCCACCGTGGATACCGTGGTCAAGACGGGCAACAGTATGGCGGATGCCATCTTGAACAGTAAGATCTCTCTTGCCAAATCCAAGGAGATCACCGTCAAGGTGGATGCTCATATTCCCGTGGAGCTGAAAATGTCCGAACTGGATCTCTGCGTCATCATTGGCAACCTGTTCGATAACGCCATCGAAGCCAGCCTCGCTCTGCCGCCTGACGAGCGCATGATCCGCGTATATATGGATATGAAAAACACCCAGCTTTACATATCCTTCACCAATCTGACCGCTACGGCCAAACTCCCCAAGGTTGGCAAGGGCTTCCGTACCACCAAGGGAGAGGGTCACGGCTTCGGTCTCGTCCGCATCGACAACATCATTGAGCGTCTGGACGGCTACCTCTCCCGCAACAGCGAGGACGGCGCGTTTACCACCGAGATTCTGATCCCACAGGTGTAAACCGACAACGTATTTTACAATTCGTCCCCCGAAAATAACGATTCGTCCCCAAAATCACACGGGGACGAATTTTTGTGATATGATAGGGGCAGAAAGGATGTGAGTTTTATGAAAGCAAAACGAAAAGGAAAGAAAAAATACAATTCCATCAGCAGTATTCTTTGGGCTCTGCGTCGTATGTGGCGGATGGATCCGAAATTCTGTCTCTCCTTCTTCGTATGTATTCCCACCAGCATTCTGGCAAGCTTGGCAGGAAACTATTTCCCGAAGGTACTGATTGACACTTTGGGTGCAAACGAACCCTTCAGCCGCGTTGCCGCCATCATTGGAGTATACATGGCGGCTCTTTTAATCCTGGAACTGCTCGTAGGTTTTCTGAACACCCGAAGCAACGCACGTCGCTATTCTATCTCTGGTCGTTATCAACTCGAAATGCAACATAAGGAGGATGTTACAGACTGCGAAAATCACGAGCGCCAGCAGTTCCGCAAGTTGCACGATCTCTCCTGGAGCGATTCTTCCTGTGGCAATGCGGCGGTCGAATTTTTTTGGAGCGACCTGGTAAACCTGTTGCGCTCCATCCTCGGAATCGTGGTGTATGCCTCACTGATGTCGGTCATCAATCCCATCCTTCTGGTGGTGATTTTGGTCGTATCTCTCTTGTCCTATGTGCCGTCGCGATGGAAGTCTGCTTATACCGATAAGCACAAGGATCAATGGGAAAAGGAAGCACGAAAGCGCGGCTATCTGGAAGCCATGTCCGAGGATTTCGGCAAGGCCAAGGACGTCAAGCTCTATAATATGAGCGGTTGGATTACCCAAATGATCCGAGATTTTCAGGCTTACCAGCTCATGTGGGACAGGCGGTGCTCCCTGCGGGGGCTGTGGGCAGCCATCTTCTCGGCAGTGCTCACGTTTATCCAGAATGGTGCGGCTTACCTGCTTCTTATTCTTTCGCTGATTGACGGGAGCATTTCGGTGGGTGATTTCGTTTTTTTCTTCGGTGCCGTTGCCACTGTCGGCGATTATCTGCGAGGAATCATCAATCAGACCGCGGCCTTGGCTGCCCGTGCTGATAAAATAGCTTACTATCGGGAATTTTTTGACATTGAGGACAAATTCAACCACGGCGAGGGCTATCCTCTCCCGCCCCAAGGAACCCCTGTAAAGATTGAATTTCGAGACGTGTGGTACAGGTACGAGGGCGCAGAGGACTTCACTCTAAAGGGTATCAGCCTGACCATCGAGGCAGGGGAGCGGCTGGCGCTCGTCGGCGTAAACGGTGCAGGCAAGACCACCCTGATAAAGCTGCTCTGTGGCTTCTATATGCCCACCAAGGGCGAGATCCTGGTGAACGGTCAACCTATACCCGCTTACAACATTGAGGAATATTACTCCATCATCTCCGCCGTATTTCAAGACATCCATATTCCCGCCATGACCATAAATCAGTTCATCACGAGCTGTGACGATGAGTACGAGCGGAGCAACGACGAAACCGGAGACCGTGCCCGCGCCGAAGCCGCCGTGCGGAAAAGCGGCCTTGGGGAAAAATTGGATTCCCTCCCGAACGGCATGGACACATACCTCTGTAAGGGCATATTCGACGACGCCATCGACCTATCGGGCGGGGAAGCCCAAAAGCTCATGCTGGCTCGCGCTATCTATAAGGGAGGCTCTCTCCTGGTGCTGGACGAGCCCACCGCCGCCCTTGATCCCATCGCCGAAAATCGGCTATATATGCAATACAACGAGCTTACCGAGAACAAGACCTCGGTCTACATCTCCCACCGCTTCGCCTCTACCCGCTTCTGCGACCGTATCATTCTGTTGGAGAACGGTGAAATTCAAGAAGCAGGAACCCATGATGAGCTGATGCAAAGGAGCGGTCGGTACGCCTATATGTTCGGTGTTCAAGCGAAATACTACGAAGGAGGTACGTCCAATGAAGAAGAATAATCCCAATATTCGTGCACTCAAGATGCTGTTCAGCTTCAATCCACGATATTTTCCACTGTTTTCGCTGTATACCCTTATATGGCGTGCCAGTCCCTTCTTCAATCTGTGGCTCTCCGCCGATATTGTCACGGCACTTTATGATGGTGCGGATAAAACACGGATCTGGACGCTGGTCATCATGGCTCTCGGTGGTAATCTGCTTATCGCACTCCTGAGCGCCATACTTAGACGAATCGTTGGTCATGAAGAGGCCATCCTCGGTCAGAGAGAGCAGACAGCTTTCCTGCAAAAGACCCTCTCCTTGGATTATGATAAGCTGGAGGATCCCGAAATCCGCACCCTGCGCCGTACCATTACCGAGAATTCCTGGATCAATGCCAACGGTATACGTCGGTTACGCTGGAGCATAGAGACACTTATTAGCTCGGTGATCCTATCGGCTATGTCAGCGGTATTCTTCATAGATATGATGATACAGATCGCCGCGGCTCCCTTTGAGCCCATGAGTATTGTTTATCTTGTGGGCATCATCATTCTATTGATTGGCATCATATGGCACGGCTTTTACAGCAAAAGAAAGATGTCAGTATACGAGGATCATGTCAACAAGGCCTTGATGGACGAGAATCGCATCAGCATGGGGATGCCACGAAACAATCGGGATATACGGCTCTATAAACAATATATCTACTGTGAAAAGGTCACAGAACAACTGCTTACGGACACGCGAAGGACCTTCTTTGATGTCAACAATCTGGACTTTAAATTGCAGATACCATCTCAGCTACTACTCTTTATCCTCCGAGCATTTCTGTATTTACTGGTATGTATGTACTGTACAGCGCAGGTGTTTCCCATCGGCAACGTCATAAAATATGTTGGGTATTTGGAGAATTTTATCTATGGTGTGAATGCCATATTCGGTGCCGTCACCAATATCCGTGCCAATACTCCCTTCATCGAGACCTACCTGTCCTTCTTCGACATTTCCAATGACATGTATCAAGGCTCCCTAACCACGGAAAAGCGTGTTGACAGACACTACGAGGTGGAGTTTCGAAATGTCAGCTTCAAATATCCCGGCTGTGAGGATTACGCCATCCGCAACCTCTCCATTAAGTTTCAAGTCGGAAGCCGTCTTGCGGTGGTGGGCATGAACGGAAGCGGTAAGACCACCTTCATCAAGCTACTCTGTCGTCTCTACGATCCCACCGAAGGGGTGATCCTGCTCAACGGTATCGACATCCGAAAATACAACTATGCGGATTATCTTTCGGTTTTTTCAGTGGTATTCCAGGATTTTCGCCTATTCTCTTTTCCTTTGGCACAGAACGTGGCGGCTGCTGAAACTTACGACGACGGCTTGGTGACTGTCTGCCTTGAAAAGGCCGGCTTTGGCGAGCGACTATCCACCATGCCTGACGGTATCCATACCCCGCTTTATAAGGATTTTGAGACCACTGGCGTGGAGGTCTCCGGCGGTGAAGCTCAAAAGATCGCTCTCGCTCGGGCTCTCTACAAGGACGCGCCCTTCATTATCCTCGACGAACCCACTGCCGCCCTCGACCCAATTGCTGAGGCTGAAATCTACAGTAAATTCAATGACATCGCCGGCGACAAGACTGCCATCTATATTTCTCACCGCCTCTCCTCCTGCAAGTTCTGCGACGAGATCGCCGTATTCCATGAGGGTCAGGTCATCCAGAAAGGAAGTCATGCCGAGCTTCTTGCTGATGAGTCGGGTAAATACTTTGAGCTTTGGAATGCCCAGGCGCAGTATTACACAGAACAGGAGGCTACTTGATTTGAATAAGCTGAATCGCAAGCTTCTGCTCATCAAAAACCTTCTTGGAGAGATTGAGGACGAATGTGAATTCGCATTGCTTTTGCATGAAGATAGTCAAGCAAAGCAGATCAATCCGGATATTGCCAAGAACCTTCAAATACATTTTGAGATTGTAAAATATATTGTAAATATAGCAGAAGTGCCGGAAAACACCTGTGCTGTGCGCGCATATCTGAATTCGGATAATCATGTACAGCGCGTTGAATTCTATTCTACTCCTCTTTCGGTGTCATCTAAAAACCTTGAAATTGATGTTCGATGGTTGGATGTAGCAGAATAAAAAAGTATTATAAACCGCCGAGAGTAACCGTAATTGCTCACTCTCGGCGGTGATTTTGACATATATATTATACCACAGAATCAGCAAAAAATCAAGTCTTGTATTTGCTAATTTAATATGCTATAATTTACGAAATCACAAAAAGGAGGAATGGCTTATGATCATGAATGCATTGGATGAGGTTTTGTTTTGGGATGACATTGAAACACTAATAACATTCACAAAACAAAACAGCAAAAGATTCTATCCACACGATTTTGAAAATTATCGCAAAAGCCAAGATGCTTTTTTCAAGTCGGTTATTCCAGACAAAGCGGAATTCGTTCGACGTTTGCAATACTATGCGGAAGTTGGGAAGCCCATCTGGATCTCTGGAAGGAATGAGCTTAGTGATGATATTGACGCAGATGCAATGATAAAGGCTATTTCCGTAAGTTCAAAAATAAGTAACGGAGAGCAAAAGGCTAAGCAAGCATCCAAATGGCAGGAGAATAATCCTTCATTTTGGAAATTCTACGCCGATAACATCTTGCACTTGAAAAATAATCGTATTCTTGAACTCACGGTAGGTGCAGGCGGTGGAACAAATGCGGTTATGAAGGAAATGACAGAATGCGATTATTATATGGGCGTCGATATTGACTTTGTGTGTGCTAAAAACGCTGATGCTCTTGCAAAATATTATGGCATAAACGGATTAGGTATTGCAACATCATTATGGAAACTGCCGTTTGACGATTGTATGTTTACATCCGTATGTTCTAACGTAGGCTTGGAAGAATGCCGTGAAATTCCGACTATTATTGCGGAAGCCTACCGAGTTCTGAAACCCGGAGGAAAAATTGTTTTGCATTGTGTGAACACACGAAAAATGCAATCGTATGAAAGATTTGAACAGTATGGATTCTCCGAAGAGGAGATGATATATTGGTCGAAAGAAATCAGAATGTACACTTCCGCAGAAGGTATAGAGGAATTACTTAATGATGCTGGATTTAATTTCTATAGAAGATTGGTGGATGAAAAGTTGGGCAGTATTCTTGTATATGAAAAATGAATTTTAAGAACACTACCGAGAGTAATCTTTTGATAGAAGTAAAAATATAGGAGATGATTTTTTTGAAAAATTACTATCATGGTTCCTGTACATCAGGTATTACACAACTTGAAGCACGTTCGCGTCTCCATAATACCAAGGCGCAAATCGTCTATTTGACGGACAGTATTCCTTATGCACTCTTTTACATATGGGATGCGGAGCATAACGGCTGTAGTTCAAAGCATGTGACCGGGTGGACAAGAAATGCTTATTAAATGATACCGCCGAGAGTAACCGTAATTGGTCGCTCTCGGCGGTTTTTTAAATATAGATATCATATAATCCGGCGGGATCAAGTCTTGTATGCTAAGCAAAATAATCAGTTTATATTTGTAAACTTTTATTTTTGGTATTTACTTTCCGTATATATTATGATATACTATACTATGTATAATTATTTTTTGCGAGGTGATCATATGGCAACGGCTGAACATCTTAAAAATTTAATAAAAGCACATTTTGATCGCGATGATGACAAGTTCAAAACCGTCGTTCTCCAAATTGCCGCATATGAAGCCAGACATAACCATGATGCTTTAGCTCGAGACTTAAAAGCATTAGTTGAAAAAAATAATGTTAAGGCAAGTATTTTGCGCCCCAATATTCAGAATCCCATGTTATCTGTTACTATGCCCACTGACAAATTATCCGATTTGGTGGTGTCAGACGAGACGTTGGAACGCATCAAACGTATACTAAGTGAATACAGAAACAAAAGTAAACTCCAAAAGTATGGTCTTTCCAATCGGCGAAAGATTTTAATTGAAGGAAATCCTGGAACAGGCAAAACATATACGGCTTCCATTATCGCTTCTGAATTAGGGTTGCCTTTATATACGGTTCAAATGGACAAAGTTGTAACAAAATTCATGGGAGAAACCAGCGCGAAATTAAGACAGGTTTTTGATTCAATTAGTTTTTCTACAGGTGTCTACTTCTTTGATGAATTTGATGCTATAGGTGCTGATCGCAATTTGGATAATGAAATTGGTGAAGCTCGCAGAATACTTAATTCTTTTTTGCAATTTATAGAGCAAGACAATTCCGATAGTATTATAATTGCTGCTACCAACAATCAAAAATTATTGGATCAAGCGTTGTTTAGAAGATTTGATGATGTTCTTCATTATTCACTTCCTACTGAGAGGGAAACAAGAAGACTTTTTGAAGCTCAAATTGCTCCTTTTGATAAAAAATTTGTTGTTACAAGCACATTGATCTCACATGCTGAGTCTTTAAGCCAAGCGGAGATAATTAGAGTCTGTGAAGATGCTATTAAAAAATCGATTTTGAATAATGCATCAATAACTGAAGATATTTTGATAGCATTGATAAAAGAACGAAAAACCGCTTACTCAAAGAAGGAGGCGTAAATCGTGCCGGAAAACAAAAGACTTTTATTTCTCACAGATACTAAAGCGTCATTAGATTATGTATCCAAAAGCAGTCCGGCATCAAAAAACTTTCCAACAAGAGAAAATCCTTTTCAGCATGCAGCTTTTATAAGCCGGAGAATACAAGAGTGTCAAAGACAATCTGGTAGTCGTCCAACCAACTTAACCCAAGAACAAGTTGCTGCTATCCATTATAAAGATGGTATGTATCTTGAGTTTTCAGGATCTCAAAACTATGATTTGGCGATTAAGAGCCTTGAAAATATATCAAGCGGCATTAGATTGCTTAATGTAAAAAATGAAAATGACACGATAAAAGCAACTGTATATGTTCCAAATGGAAAAGAATCGTTGTTTTTAAAGAAAGTAGAGGCATATGCAGAATCCAGCTCTTCGGGTAACAAACTAAAACACAATGACCTAATAAGCGGCATCGAAAATATTCGATTGGCGGTTTTGGAATCATTTTGGTTTGGTAAGTTTGAGTACATGCCGACAGAAAATACCGCTGTGTGGTGCGAAGTGTGGTTGCGCTATGACTCAAAGACCTCTACGGATGAAGTAATGAGCAATTTTGCAGCTCAATGTACTGCATTTAACATTACTCTTGATGAGAAAACTATCATCTTCCCAGAACGCTTAGTAGCGCTTGTTCGAGCCGATCGAAACCAATTAATAAATCTGATTTCCGCCTGCGCTTATCTTGCGGAAATACGAAGAGCACCGGAATTGGCAACATTTTTTGATGAATTACCTCGGAGCGAACAGCAAGAATGGTGTGAAGACCTCCTCAATAGAACTATACAAACTGAGTCAAACTCAACGATTTGTATTTTAGATACCGGTGTCCAAAAAGATCACCCGCTAATAGCTCCATATATTCCCACACAGTGCGTTCAAGCTGTTGATCCTTCTTGGAATTCTTCAGACTTAGACGGCCATGGCACAGGAATGGCTGGGATAGCTATATACCGCGATCTTGTAGAGCGTCTTTCAAGTAGAGAAAATATTGAGATTGCTCATAAAGTGGAATCTATAAAGATTTTACCGGATGTTGGTGCAAATGCACCTCAACTCTATGGCGCGATCACCAGACAGGCTGTATCGTTAGCTGAAATTGAGAACCCGAGAGCTGAAAGAGCTATCTGTATGGCGGTGACATCAGATGAGTATAATACAGAGGATGGAACTCCTACATCTTGGTCTGCCGCAGTTGATTCTATTACTTCGGGAGATGAAGAAGGCGGTATAAAACGTTTGTTTTTTATCAGCGCCGGAAATGTTAATCCACTTGCACTGCAGGAAGCAGGCTACCCCAACACCAACACCCTGCATAGCGTGCAAAGTCCCGGACAAGCCTGGAATGCTATTACGGTTGGTGGATATAGCGACAATATAGAAATCAACGATCCAACTTTTTCAGGCTTTTCTCCCGTATCTGATGCCATAAATTTGTCTCCATACAGTTCTACCTCTGTTCTGTGGAATAAAAAATGGCCTGTCAAGCCTGAGATATTACTGAACGCCGGAAATGTAGCCACTAACGGAAGCGACTTTACTGATTGTCCCGACTTATCGTTATTGACAACCTCCAATGATATTCGTAGACACTTGTTCACACTAACTAATGGGACAAGTCCTGCCACCGCAGAAGCATCGTGGATGGCTGCGCAATTGTTCAAAGAATATCCCAATATTTGGCCAGAAACAGTACGAGCTCTGCTAATTCATTCCGCAAATTGGACCGAGCAAATGCAAAACAGTTTCAACAACGATGATAAGAAGACAACAGGAAGACGCAATTTGTTAAGATCCTGCGGTTATGGTATTCCTTCTTTGGACAAGGCTTTATGGTGTAAAAACAATTCAGTCAACATGGTCGTTGAAGGTGAACTTCAGCCCTTCAAAAAAGAAGGTAGCCGTATAGCTATGAAGGAAATGCATCTGCACGAATTTCCTTGGCCTACAGAAGTATTGGAGACGTTGGGAGACACAGCTGTCCGTTTGCGTATTACGCTATCATACTTCATTGAGCCCGGACCGGGTGAAATCGGTTGGAAAGATAGATATAGATATCCTTCATGCAATTTAAGATTTGATCTCATAAACAACGACGAAGATCTCAAGGATTTCCAGAAAAGAGTCAATGTAAAAATGCGTGGAGAAGATAGAACAGATAGCGGCGAAGGTTCAAGTGGTAGCGGTAGATGGTATTTAGGAACTGAGAATCGTGATGTTGGATCAATACATTCTGATTTTATTGATTCTTCTGCCGTGGAATTGTGCAATGCCAAATACATAGCGGTTTATCCCGTTATCGGTTGGTGGAGAGAGCGTCCTCACCTCGGTAAGTTTAACAGGAAAATCCGCTATTCCTTGGTTGTATCACTTGAAACACCGGAAATTGGAGCAGACTTATATACGCCAATCATTGCAAAAATTGCTGCTGCTATTCCGACCTCGTAATAAACACTTTAGACTTTTGCGCCTAAAAAAGAACCACATTTCTAAGGCCTGATGAATTTGAATCATCAGGCCTTTTGCATTCACCAAAAGGACTGCGATATTGACCCCAAAGAGATAGGGTTTCGATACAATATGATGGAGATAAGTTCGCGTTGGATATAAATTTTGGCAAAAAAGCAAGATTTCGCGTGAACTTTTGAAAAAAATAACTGCGGGGATGCCTCCAACCTAAAAGCGAGAGAGGAGTTGGAGGATATAACAAATAGCCCTCGCCCATTTTGGAGCGAGGGCTTTCTCACCCCTCAAAAAGCGCGTCTCTGTAGTCAAAGAAAAGGCTCTCGGCGCAAACGTGGTTTGTGAGTATGAAATGTACCAAACCAAACATCAAACACAGAATTGCATTTTTGATACTCAAATTTACAGTTTCCTTTTTCAGCCTTCCGTGCAAACAGTTCGAAAACACGCAAAAAGCATTGAAAATAAAGCCTTTTGTGCTATTTCGTGTAAAATCGTGATTTCGGATAAATGGTAGAGAGTATTCTCAGAACTAACCATGCCGACACTTTGTCGGTTAGCTCACAATACTTTCCTCCTGTCTGCATTTCAACGCCTCATTTTGAGGCGTTGAAACCAAAGCAAGACCTCATTTTAAGGTCTTGAAGACAAACCGCTATTTTCAAGTCCTCATTTTGAGGACTTGATACGGAAATCAAAGCGACAAAGTGTCGCCTTGATGAGGCCATCCCACCGAGCGGACAAAATGTCCACCCGGAGATGAAACCGCAAATATTGAGGTTCAGTAGTCAAAGAAAAAGGCTCGCGGGGGATTTTGCCTTTTTCCCCCTTTGTCCGAAATCTGCAAAGGCAGCCTTCAACGGTCCAAATTGGACCATTGATTTCTCCGCCCGGAATTCACAAAGAGTTCCTTGAAAAAAGTCGCAAAATATGGTAAAATAGAAGCATCACAGAAGAAGGAGGTGTTACGATGGCGACAAAGAAAAAATATGAAAGCATGCGCATCATGTCCCTTGAAGGTAGCGTGCTGTATAAAAACGAGGGATTTACCGCCCTCAAGAACGGAAAGCCGGATCCCGATGCTTTCAGAGGAATGCTTGACGAGAGCCTTGACACGCTCAAGCTCAAGGAAGTATATAAAAAGCACGAGGACGAGATCGGCTATCCCTATCTCGATGGCAAGAAGCTATTCTGCCGCGCTGTTGTGAACCTTTCCTTCAACCGCGCGGTCAAGCTGTACGAGTCCTACGGCAACCGCTACGTTCTGAACGGTTACACCGTGACCGACGAGGATATGCAAGACCACGCCTGCGTCTGCATAGTAAACGGCAGCCCTATGCTGATCGCCATAGAGGTATCCTACAAGGATAAGGACGGCTATGCCCCCGTGGAAGAACCGATCCCGGATGCTCTCCTCGGTAAGTACTTCAAATACGATGCCGAAACGCGCTCGTACAAGCGAAGCGACAAGACCATTCCCTCCGACGTGACCTGTCAGGAGATCCGTGAACACCTCTATACCCACGGCTTCGATATCGACGGCGTTCACTACGTTCGATATAAAAGAAGCGCGGGCGCAAGCCGTAACGGTAAATGCCTCTTTATCGCAGAGCCTCTCTATGCCGATATGATGGCGTGGAGCTCCTGCGACCTCTCTGCCGATACCGCCTCCGACCAAGCCTCTTGGCAGGCATATACCGCGCTGACCCTCAGTAGCATCGAGAACACCATCGAACTTCCCAAGAAAGCCATCCTCGTCATCCGTGACCGCGTCAGTCGCTTCACGGCAGATGCTGTTTGCGTGAAGGAAACCGAAACGCACGATCTTATGGCAGAGGAAGAAGAAACCGAGGTTGAGAACGTGATCTGGGACGGCGAGGCACTTCTTGATGCCGGCGTATTCCTTGAAAACGGATACAACGAACATGGTATGATGCTCCTTCGTAACCGCTTCTTCAAGACCTGCGCCTTCAACACCAACCTGCAGGATTGGTTCTTCGACAACGATATCACCGAGATCAGCCAGCTCGCAGGATATACCACGGCGAGAAAAATCGAGGATATCAAGCTGGTCGTTACCGAGAGCAGCATCAAATACTTTAAGTTTATGCCAAAAGATATGCCTCTTGCGGAAAAATGCAAGCGGTGGCTGGATGCTATGTACGAGGGCAAGAACAACTCCACCTTCGGCGTGGTCAAGGCAGACCACGATGCTCCGCTGATGGATGGCAGAATGGCCTACACCAATTATCAGCTCCTCAACACCCTCGGTCTTACCCGTGAAGGTATCGGAAAGCTCCTCGAGCCTTCCTTCGACTACCTGCAGGCGATGCTGAACAAGTCTCCCTTTCTGCGTTATCAGATCAATATGACCACCGACCACGCAACGATTGCCGAGAAAGAGCTACCTGACCTTGCCAAATACCGTCGGGATACCGTTCTCGATATGAGCTGTCGAACTCCATTGTTCGAGCAGACCGAGTTCTACAAATCCTTCCGAAGCGATACCACCAAGTGTTTTAAGAAAAGGCTGAAGAAAGGAAGGGTTGCCGTCTGCGGTAACTACGAGGTTCTGTTCGGCAACGCCTATGAATTCCTTGTGGCACTCACCGACGAGGACTACGAGCCAACCGAATCCTTCTCACTTGACGATGGGCAGGGCTGCACCGTGGGATTCGCTCACGGCGACACCGTGCTCTGCGCCCGAAGCCCTCACATCACCATGGGCAATCTCTACCTCGCAGAGAACGCGCATTGCTATGACCTTCTGCGGTACTTCAATCTCACGCCCAACATCATTTGCGTGAATGCGATTGAAAGCAATATCCAGCAGAGGCTCAACGGTTGCGATTACGACTCCGACTCCATGCTCGTCACCAATGACGAATGGATCGTAAACGGTGTGGTCAACGCATACGATATTCTCAAAGTTCCCGTATGCAAGGCAGAGCCTGTCGGTAAGACCGATTACGTCAACACACCGAGAAGCCTTGCAAAGCTCGACCAGACCATCGCAAAGAATAAGATTGGAGAGATCGTCAACCTCTCGCAGTTCCTCAACTGTTTACTTTGGGATGCCTACGTGACAGGAGAGAGCGAATACCATCCCTTGGATATCTACCGTGACATCTGCGTCCTCGCCGTCATGTCAGGCATGGAGATAGATAAGGCAAAGCGTTTGTATTCTGCCGACTCCACCAAGGTGCTCTCACGCCTGCGCCATTACCGTCAGAACTTCAAAAAGAATAACGGCGGTAATCTCCCTGCGTTTTATAAATTCATCGTGGGAGATGAGAGCGCGGACGTTGGCGAAAACACCGCCAAACTCGAAGCCCCCATGTCCTTCGTTCACGATGCGGTAGCCGCCTTCCCCGGCAGAGCAGCTTACACCAAGACGCTCTCTCTGTCAGATCTCTTTGAGCTTGATGCAAGCGATGCAGGCGCAAACGATACCCACAAGAAGCAGAACATTATCAAAGCGGTCACGGAGGCTCATACCAAGATCACGGCGATGCAAACTTCCATGAAGGATGCCGACGATGACGAAAAGCTCATCCTCTGCGATGAGGCAAACGAGGTCTACCAAGCCTGCCTCAAAATCGTCTCCAAGAATGTGGCGAACGACCATATCCTCTGCATGCTTCTTGACGAGATCGACCATCCCGACAAATCGAAATACGATATCAAGTCGGCGCGGTATCTGCTCTTCGCAAGCCTGCTCTATGAGGACAGCCGCAGGCTTCTTTCCAAGATCAAAACCGTCGAGGGCTTCGAGCCTTACGACCTCGTCAGAGTGGATCCCGAAATCGTTCCCGAAGGATACCGCACGGAAAACATCTACGGTTTTCCTCACGGACATCTGCTGATCAAATAACAAAACAACACCCATGAGTGTCGAGAAATTCTCTCGGCACTCTTTTTTATTCCCAATGAAAGGAGATTTTTATTGCACCATTATCAAAACAAACGTGACAACCCCGGCGATTTCTTTCCGATGCCCAAAGCCGCCTTTCGGCTGGGGCTTGATTCGGGAGAGATCGCCGTTCTCGCATTCCTTATGTACTGCGAGGACAGAAAAACCTACCAGTGCCATCCGAGCTACAACACCATCGGAAGCGCTGTCGGTATGAGCAATAACACTGTCAAGAAATACGTGGACAGGCTTGAACGCAAGGGCTTCATCTACACCGAGCCAACGATGGTTCGGACACGTGACGGCAGAGCTCATAACGGTAGCCTCCTCTATACGCTTCAACCGATACAGCCTATAGAGGAAGCATACTTCGAGCGACAGCTCCGAGAGGTTGAGTCGCGGATGCACTTCAATAACGCTATGAAAAAATTCGAGAAGAAAGGAGGTAGAGTGAATGAAGCAGTCGATGTATAAGAACCGAGATGAGCTTCCCATGTTCCTCACCGTAATGGACGTGGCAGGTCTCCTCGGCATCTCCCGTGCCAGTGCTTACGAGCTGGTGCGAGAGGAAAACTTCCCCAAGCTCAAGATCGTTCAGGGCAGAACCATCATCCCCCGTGACAGGCTCCTTGAATGGCTGGATGAGCAGACGAGATACGACAGAGCTCCACGGTGAGCGCAACAATAAGTGAACCGTGTACCGTCCAATATGGGGGCTTTTCAAGCCCCTATTTTTTTAGCAGGATAAAGCCATGTCTAATCGCCATGGCAGACCACATCGCACGGCAACGCCGAGCGAGGAAAAAGCACGGTGTAACAAGGCTTTTTGCAGATTGATGACGAATCGCAAAAGAATAGCCTTCATGTCTGCCGTGTGCCAATTTTGGGGTAAAACAGTCTGAAAACCCCAAAAAATCAAGGTGTAGCAACGCAGTTTTGGATGTCTGCTTGCGGCACCTTTAAAAATTTATGAAACCATGAGGTAAAAAACACATGAGTAATAATAATCAAAATTTATCCGCAAAAGGCGTAAGCCTTACCCATTCTCAATGGGAACGTTGCGACCGTCTCACTGAGCGGTACGGCAAAAAGTCCCGCAATTTATTCATCCGTGAAGCCGTGGATTTCTATTGCGCGTGGCTGGAAAAGGAGCATATGGAACGCTTTCTTCTGCCTTCTCTCGAGTCGGTAATGGACTCCAAAATCAAGGACAGCGAAGGAAGAATCCGAAACGTTGAGTTCAAAATGGCAACTCAGATCGCTATGCTCACCGAGCTTCTCGCCGAGTATTTGAATTATTCCGACGAGGATCTGGACCGTCTTCGTGCCGATGCCATCCGTCATTTGAAGGAAACCAACGGCTCCTTCCGCTTCTGATTTCGAGGTGAACCGTGGCAAAAATTATTGTAAAAGCTCCGTTCTATAAGCCCGGACATCGAACCGAATCGGGTCAATCGCGCGGTGGATATGCCCAGTATATCGGAACGCGCGAGGGCGTTGAAATATTGCGAAGCGGAATGGCTGGTTATATTGGTGAACGCCACGGCTCTCACGGACTCTTTTCCGATGCAGGCGTTGACGTTTCTCTCACGAAAGTCAGCGAGGAAATAGACAATCATGCAGGCAATGTGTGGGGCTTTATTGTCTCTCTGAAGCGCGAGGATGCCGAGAGAGTCGGCTACAATTCTGCCGAGCAATGGGTAAATCTCCTGCGCTCCCGACGGAATGTTATTGCAAAAGAGATGGGCATCACTCCCTCAAATCTCCGCTGGGTTGCCGCCTATCATAACAAAGAACTCAACCCTCACGTACACATGATGGTGTGGTCTTCGCGTCCCCAAGAGCCATATCTTTCTCGCGAGGGCATCCACAACATTAAGAAAACACTTGCCTCCGATATCTTTCGCCAAGAGCATATCCAAATTTATAAAAAGCAGACCGATGCAAGAGAGGATATCAAGGAGCATTGCCGCCAAAGGATCGCCGAGCTTTGTGCTCAGATCAACGGCGGCAACCACGCCTTCTCTCTCGAAATGCTCGCAAAAATGGAGCTGCTTTTCGAAAAGCTTTCGAAGCATAAGGGCAAAAAGGTCTACGGATATCTCGATAAAAATACCAAGGCTTTGGTCAGAGATATCGTAAAATTGCTCGGTGCTGACGAGCAGATCTCGGAGCTGTATGACGCTTGGTATCGCTACAAATGCGAGATCGTTCGTACCTATACCGATGAGATTCCTGACAAGATTCCCATCGAGGACAACGAAGAATTCAAATCGGTTCGCAACGCCGTCGTCAAAAGTGCCGCGGAGATTTCATCTCCGTCGGCACAGCCCGACAGAGAAATCGATTACGATTATGCCGAGCTGAAGGAGAGAAAAAACGATTTTGATTATCTCTCTTACCACGCTGAATTCCGTGACGATCCCATGCTATTCTACCGCCTCGGCAGATATTATCTCGAGAAGACAGACGATATGGAGAACGCAGAATGGTGGCTTCGAATGGCGGCTGACCGAGGCATTGTGGTTGCCTCCTACCTCGTCTACAAAGCCTATCGCGACGGAAAGTTTACCGAAAAGCCGAGCGATAAGCTCCGCTATCTCCGCATGGCTGTGGATAAAAACTTCGGCTACGCAGAGTATGAATACGCCAAATATCTGATGGATAAGTCGCCCGAGGATGCCAAGATATATTTCGAAAGAGCCGCCTCCCACGGCAGCTTCCAAGCAGAATATACCTACGGCAAAATGCTTTATGACGAGGGCAAGCGCGAGGAAGCGCGGGAGTGGTTCGAGCGTTCCGCGCGGACGGATGCATGGACACAAACGAGAGTTGGACTACTGCTTTACTACGAGTACGAGGATCCCGAGGCAGGCAAAGCCTTTCTTTCCTCTGCAGCTAACCAAGGCTACGAGCCCGCGCGTGAGGCGATACGTTCTACTCAGCAGGGCCTCAATGCACGTATCGTCATCGGCGTATGCGATCTGTTCTATTACGCAAGCAACATCCTCGACGAGCGATGCGAGGATATGTATAGGTCT
>JAZOLE010000085.1:0-7266 GCA_045652835.1 Eubacteriales bacterium
CTACGTGCCCGAGCGTCCGCTGATCCGCAATTTGAGCCTTTCGATCAAGGAAGGACAGCGCGTTGCCATCGTAGGCCCTACCGGCTGCGGCAAAACCACGCTGATCAACCTGCTCATGCGCTTTTACGATACCACCGAGGGCGACATTTCGGTGGACGGCACACCCACAAGAGATATCACGCGAAACAGCCTGCGCCAAAACATTGGCATGGTGCTGCAGGACACGCACCTGATGCATGACACGGTGCGCGCCAACATTGCCATCGGAGCACCCGACGCCACCGATGAGCAGATCATAGCCGCTGCCAAGGCTTGCCACGCGCATTCGTTCATCAAGCGTCTGCCCAAGGGCTACGATACCGTGATCGGCGGCGATCACGATACACTCTCGCAGGGTCAGCGACAGTTGCTTTGCATTGCACGCGTCATGCTGTGCCTGCCGCCTATGCTGATTCTGGACGAGGCGACCTCGTCGATCGACACGCGTACCGAACAAAAGATTCAGAGCGCCTTTGCCGAGATGATGAAGGGCCGCACCTCGTTTATCGTGGCACACCGCCTTTCCACCATCAAGCAATGCGACCTGATTCTGGTCATGAACGACGGCGACATCGTCGAGCAAGGCACGCATGATTCGCTGCTTGCCGAGAATGGCTTGTATGCAAAGCTGTATTACAGCCAGTTTGAGGAATAAAACAAAAAGAGATACCCCGCACAAGCGTGATATTGTTATCAGAGAAATCATGAAATGAAAAGTTCCCACAGACCTAAAGAAAACAGTTTGTGGGAACACCCTTTTTATAAGCAGAAGAAATGGCTAAACAAAAGGCTCCCTCCGGGAGGGAGCTGTCAGCGAAGCTGACTGAGGGAGAGCGCGTAACAATAAAGCGAATCTAAACTCAAAGTCACGCAGGCTCCTTCCACCACTTCGTGGTCCCCCTCCCTCTCGGAGGGAGGCATATTTCGTTCACCTGCAAGTGCACACTTACTCACCACCAATGTATCGTGTAATTCAACAGAAAAACAATCAGCCTTCGACATTATCAAACCGCTATGTCGAAGGCTTTTATCTGCATCAATTGTCGATTTTTGAGTTTGTAATCTCTTCTTCCGTTTCACGAATCACAGTCAAAAGTTCTGATTCACCATAAATACAACAAGCATCTTCATATGTTTGATATTTGGCCATTTGAAGAAGCTTTTCCTTTCCATACTTCTTCCACAACTTTAACACGAAATATCCTGCCGTTGTATAAGTAATCCAAGAATTTGTATTTCTAAACACGGTTGCATCTTTCCACCATTCGCATATATTAGGTAATATGCCTGATTTTTGATATGCTGCTTGAGCATAACTCAAACGCACTGAAGATTTTCTTCCGTCATTTACTACGGCAATCCCCTCCGAAATAAAAGCTTTTGGATTCTCGATCCCATACAAATAGTTATAAACATGCGTTGATTCGTGCCAATCTCTATTATACTCTCCTTCTTGTATAACACCATAGCTCGAACAGGTATGGGATGTGGAAAAATGTTTTTTCATCTCCTCATCATCCCATAAAAAATAGTGAATTTTTCTTTCAAGCGTAATTCCAAAGAAATTCTTGCCGACTATCTCAAAGCCTAATTGGCGTCGTTCTATTTTATGAAGAATATCTCCTTGCTTCTCATATCTCTTTGGATGTATATGAAATATAAAATGATCTGTTTCTTGTATGATGAAAGCATTATATAACTCATCGAACCCAAGTTTTTTTAGATAAAATTCTTTGATGTGATCAGAAATGTCATTTAAGGATAACGAGAGGTATTCTTTCTTCGCCCTTTCAAAATCCCCCAGCAGATAAAGTAGAGAAACGTACCACAACCTATAATATATTTGGTACTTATTGTTAAGATCCAAAAGTGCTTTTACGTAAGCTATACATTCATCTATTTCTTGATTGCTACGGAGATACAAAACGAATGAATAAACCAATTTATCATCTTCAAATACTTTATTGTCTATAAGAGAATCAATTTCTATATTTCTTTGTTGCGGGGTAAGGCTTGGCATAATAGACAATATTCCTTTCTGCATTTTTAGAGTGACTTATTATAGCACAATGATATATAAAATACAAGACTTGACTTTTTGAAGATTTTATGGTATAATATGCATGAACAAAAGGAAGCCTCCAATGAAGATTTTTCTCCATTGGAGGCTGTTTTATATTCGGATTTTTTTTGATCTCTATTACTATCCTTTAGCACACGAAGTGAATCCTTTGGGATTTTTTACAGTTGTGTCACGATCCGCTCGATGACGGCAGGCATGCCGCCTTCGCCCGAGACGGTCAGGTCGGCATAGCGTTCATAGAGCGCGGCGCGCTCGTTGTACAAGTCACGCAAGGTGTATCCTGCGGGCATGACCACGCCGCGGTGGGCAAAGTCGCCCAGACGCGACTCCATTTCCTCGTACGAGATATGGATATACACGATCTTGCCAAGGCTTGCAAGGTGGCGCATGGCGGATTCGCTGTACACCGCGCTGCCGCCCGTGGCAATGATGGCGTTTTGCTCATCCATGGCGCAATTGACCTCGGATTCAAGCGCCAAAAAGCCGTTGTTTCCGTGCTCGGCAATCAGCTCATGCAGCAGCTTGCCGTGCTTTTTTTGGATAAGCAGGTCGGAATCGATAAATTCCATTCCCAATTTTTTTGCAAGCAGCACGCCCAGCGTGCTCTTGCCGCACGAGGGCATGCCGATTAAGATGATGGACATAAGAAGCTCCTTAAAAAATGTTTTCGTAGGGGCGCACTGTGTGCGCCCGCGGGAGACCGCAGGTCTCCCCTACGAGTTACAACCAAGCGGGTGGCTCTTCGGGGATGGGCGGAAACTCCTGAGAGGGGTCTGCCCACGTGCCGCCACTGCCGCCAGGGGCAGCGTCGCGCTGTGGGCGCGGTGTATCTGCAAAGATAAAGGTGGTCTTGCCCTCGCTCATTTTGAGCTTTGCCGAAAAGCTCTTGCCCGATTTTTGCGAAACAAAGCCCTCCAGCACGTCGGTCTCGCCCGTCTCGATCAGCTGCTTGGCAAGTCCTATGGATATGGTCTTGCCGCAGATATAGGTCTTGATCTGGAACGGACAGCCCTCCTTGTACCCCGCGCAAACGTAGCCGTATTTGCCGCGGAAGATATCCTTGCCGCACATGGGGCAAGTGCTGATATGGTCACCAAACATGCCGATATCGTTATCCGTGCCCAGCCCCTGCTTTTGCGCTGCAAAGATTGCACCGATCTCGCGTTCGGCAAGAGATACCGCATCGGTTTGCGTTGCCTGTCCGCGGAACACCTGCTTGAGCGCCTTGCCCATCTCGCAGGTCTTGTATTTATCCATACCGATGCCCATGCGATCCAGCGATTCAACCAGATAAATGCCACCGGGCAGAATGGTATACACGTCCTTTTTGAGCTGAATATAGCCCGAATTGCGCGCGTTATCGATAATACCCGTGCGCGTTGCCTCGGTGCCCAACTCCACGCCCTCCAGCATTGCCTTGTACTCGGCAACGTCATTAGCACCCATGCTGTCCGCCATTTGCGCTGCTTGCTCGTCATCTGCGGCCTTTTCCTCGCGGAAGGGGTTTTTGAGATAATTCAGCAGCGTTTCCGTGGTATAGTGCTTGGGCGGTGTGGTCTCCTTTTCGGTGGGCTTGAAGATATGGTTGACCTTGTCGCCCTTCTCAAGGCGCGGCAGCACCTTGTCCTTTGCGCCACCGTCATCGTATTTCATCCAGCCCGGTTCAATGATAACCGTGCCCTTGAGCGAAAATTCCTCATAGTCGCCCACCTTGACCGTAATTTCGGTGCGCTCCGCAAGGCAATCCTTGGCGCAGAACACCGCCACAAAGCGGCGGAACACGGTGGAATACACCTGATTTTCCGCCTCACTCAACTTGCCCTTTTCGGGGATCTTGTAGGTGGGAGTAATCGCCGAGTGTGACTCGATCTTGGAGTCGTCGAAAATCTTTTTGTTGTCCTTAAAGGTCACGGGATAGCCGATCTTGGCAATACCCGCAAGAATTTTCTTGACCTTGTCCTTCTCGGCGGTCGCCATATACTCCGAGTTGGTTCTGGGATAGGTCAGATACCCCTGCTCGTACAGGCGCTGCACGATCTCAAGGCTATCCTTCATGGGCATTTTATATTTCTTTGCAAGCGTGCTTTGCAGCTTGGAAAGCGAGAACAGCTTGCCCGGCATGACCGTTTCCTTTTTACGCTTGACGCCCGTGACAATCGCGTCCGCCTCGTTATAGGCGCGGCAAAGCTGCTCTGCCTTGTAGTATTCCTCGGGTTTGAATTTGGTCTTGCCCACAAGCTCGACCACCTCACCGTTGGTCTTTTCCTTACTGGCGATGACACAATACTTACCCGGCACGAAATTCTTGATTGCCATGTCGCGCTCGTAAATGGCGCGCACGATGGGCACGATAACACGCCCCACACGCATAAGCGATCCGCACTTGAGCGTTGCGTAGCGCGTTAAATTCACGCCGTACAGCCAGTCGATATAAGTACGCGCAAAGCCCTCGCCCGCAAGGTTGTCATATCCTGCGGCATCCTTTAAGTCAGCAAGCGCGGCAATCACGGTTTCGGGGGTCTGGTCGGGCAGCCAAAGCCTTTTTTGCGCCTTGGGCTCCCCCAGCGCATGCGCAATGCACAGACGAATGATGATCTCTCCCTCGCGGTCTGCGTCTCCCGCGTTGACCACGGTATCCACGTCGGGACGGTTACAAAGCGCGCGAATGGTCTCGAATTGTTTGACCACGCCGCTATCCACCTGCTTATCGTTCCCCTTGCGCAGCTCAAAATGGAACCGTTCGGGAAAGCACGGCAGGTTGTCCATGCTCCAGCGTCCGTTTGGCGAGGGGGCGTAATACTCCACGTCGGCAAGAGAAAACAAATGACCGAACGCCCAGGAGACCAAGTAGCCGTTGCCCTCCAGGTAGCCGTCACGGCGCGACATACGCCCATTGCCGGGAATCTGCTCGATCGCGGCAGCGATATTGCGCCCAAGGCTGGGCTTTTCGGCAAGAATTAAGATCATATTTGCTCTCCTATCGTTTGGTCTTGAAAAATGCAGTTAAAACTTGACTGCACTCCTGCTCCATCACGCCGCCCTCAAAATCCGGCATATGATAAAGCGGATACTTCTGAATGCGCATAAGACTCCCGCACGCGCCGCCGCGCGCGTCATATGCGCCAAATACCACGCGGTCCACCCTTGCGTTCACCAAAGCGCCCGCGCACATGGGGCAAGGCTCAAGTGTGACGTACAGGGTGCAGCCTGTCAGGCGATTTGTGCCCAGTACGGCACAGGCGCGACGAATGGCAAGTACCTCTGCGTGCGCGGTGGCATCGGGTAAGATCTCGCGCTCGTTGTGCGCACGCGCAATCACCTCGCCGTCCTTAACCACCAAAGCCCCCACGGGCACCTCACCCAAAGCAGCACCCTGCTCTGCAAGAGAGAGCGCTTGTTGCATAAACGTTCTATCCATATCTCTTATACTCCCATTTTTTACGCGATCGTGTGCTTTTGCACCTTGTCAAAGCAGCGATTTTCGCACCAATATACGGTATGCTCCTGCACGTCAAACACCATGGACACCACGGTGGGGCAAACGGTCTGCGCGGTAGCCGCAAGGATATCAAAGCAGCCCTGTACATCCAAATCATCGCCGCTGCGCTCCAGCAGCTCGATAGCCGTTTGGTAGCGATCAAGTCCCATCCACGGATGCAGCTCGGCATCCCCCTTAAAGGGCGAAAAATTGGTCATGACCGCGTATTTCGGGCGTTCCATGTAGCGAGCGCCCTGCCCCGGCACGATCTGCAGTACGTTACCCTGCGCATCCGAAAGTTGGGATTGGAAGGTCAGCCCCGGCACGCTGCACACCGCTTGGCTTTGTACGATCTCCTTGATCTCTTGCAAGGTCTTTTTCCCAAGCAGCAGATCAATGTCAAGCAGGATCACGTGCGGCTCTTGTCCGCTGACGGGATTACTGCGCGCATCGTGCGGCCAACAGGTGGGCATAGCAACAAAGTCGCCACGTGCATTTGCACCAAACAAGGGCATCCAGCCCTCGGTGGCGTCCATCACGGCAATATATACCTTATCCGCCTCTGCCACGACCTTGTAGTCGATATGCAAAAGATCCAAGTTCCAACCGATCAGCGTCCTTTTACCGTTCGCAACAATGCTTGTGCACACTTCTCTGCCCTCCCGCGTTTTCTACCTGACATTATACCACAAAAACGGCAGGGGTGCAAGGCTTTTGCATTTTTTCGTGGGCAAAGTTCTTGGCGCAGGCACGGGAGGAGCAAGCCCCTCCCTGCCCACGGTGGGGTTGCGAAATCATAATCCATTAGAAATACGGGCGATCACATTTTTCGGCATAGCCGAAATATGTGATCGCCCCTACGATTGTGTGTGTTGGGATTTTACAATACCAAAACCTCAACGGTTGCGCCGTAGGGGCGATCAGTGATCGCCCGCTTTCAGCCTCAACTATCAAAAAAGGAAACGGCTCACACCGTTTCCTTTTTGCGTATGTATTTTAGACAATACCCTGTGACAGCATTGCATATGCCCCTCGTTCACGTAGAGGGCGCGCACCACCGCCCGTGTCATCCTGAGCGCAGCGTAGCGGAGTCGAACTGCTCAGCAGCACCGAGCAAAGCCGCGGAGCGCTTTGCGATGGTGGGATCTCGGGCGGCAAGCACCATTCCCCTCGTAGATCCTCAAAACGCTCTGCGTTTTGACTTTTCAAAATCAGCAATTTGTTGCAGATTTTGAAAAGTTCGACTGCGCAAACGCTACACTGTGGCGTGTGCTTCGCTCAGGATGACACGTTTCGGGTTACTTTCATACCCTTTTTTTCGTAATTATCTTTACAAACGTACAAAAATATGCTACAATACTCTTGCGACACAACTAAATATGCCGTTTGACGGGAAACATACCTTGGTAAAAGGTGTTTCTCTTTTTCCTTGACCCGTCAAAATGGTAAGGTTGTGTCGCAGCAATAAGAGATTCACTTTTTCGGTGCGTCTCTTTTGAGGCGCACTTTTTAATTTTACGAAAACATTTTTATTTTTTTCATAAAATCCGAACTTTTGCTCAAAAAAATGCGTCTATATAGATGAAACCGTTTTTTAAAAAACATAAAGGAGGTCTAACTATGACAATTAAAAAAACAAGTTGGATGATTTTGCTGTTCTTAACCG
>JAZOLE010000086.1:0-6352 GCA_045652835.1 Eubacteriales bacterium
AGAGCCTCTTGACCTCCTCGGACACGATGCCGAGGTAATATTTTTGTTGATCCGCGGGGATCACCCCGTCCAGAATACTGTCAATAAAGCCGGATATGGTGGTCATGGGCGTGCGCAGATCATGCGACACGTTTGCCATGAACGAGGTGCGCATTTTATCCAGCGCCTCCAAGGATTGCGCCATATTATTCATCGCACGCGCAAGCTCTGCCACCTCGTCGTTTCCGTGCACGGGCACGCGCACGTCAAATTTTCCTGCCGCAAAGCTCTTGGCGGCACGGCTCATTTCCTTGAGAGGCGTGATAATGCGCTCGGTGATAAAATAGAACGCAATGAGTGCTGCCAGCATGACCCAAAGGCTGGCTGCCATGATGACCTGCACGGTGGAATCGCGCAGATCCATCCAATCCGAGGAGTCTGCGCAAATCAGCAATACGCCGTACACGTCGCCCTCGTGCAGCAAGGGATAAGCGTGCACCACGTGCGGCTGCTCCAGCTCGCCCGCAAAGGTATCCGTGCTCTGCACCGTCTGCCCCGCAAGCACCTCGTCCATTTCAGCAAGGGGCAATGCCTGCCCTTCCTTGAAAAGCTGCTGCTCCACGCCGCGGCTCATCAGCAGCGTGCCGTCAGCATCGGCAAGCAGTATGGTAATGCCGTCTGCATTGACGGTCAGCGCCTGCAAAATATCGGAGGTTCTTTGCTCGTTTTCCGCAACAAATTGCGCAAACGGCGTATTCTTTTGATAGTTTTCGTCCACGTAAGCATATGCGGCAGCTGCGGAATTGGTGATCAGCTCGGTCTTGACCTGCTCGGAATATCCGTTAATGATATTGCCAATGATCACGATCAGCAGCAGAAAGCTGACCGCAATGATCAGCATAAACGCCGTAATATACTTAAAAAACAGACTCTTAAACACGCGTTATGCCTCAGCTGAGCAGCTCAAACTTATAGCCAACGCCCCAAACAGTCTTCAAGATCCACTTATCGGACGCGCCCTCCAGCTTTTCGCGCAGTCTCTTGACGTGCACGTCAACCGTACGGGAGTCACCCAGATAGTCAAAGCCCCAGACCTTATCCAACAGCTGATCGCGAGTGAATACGCGGTTGTAGTTGGAAGCAAGGAAGTAAAGCAGTTCCAGTTCCTTGGGAGGAATGTCCACGCTCTTGCCCTTGAGCTTGAGCTCGTACTTCTGACGGCTGATCTCAATGTTCTCAAACTTGACAACCTCGTCGTCATCCTGATTGTTGTGTGCCTGATAGCGGCGCAATACAGCCTTGACGCGTGCGGAAAGCTCCTTCATGTCAAAGGGCTTGACAAGGAAATCGTCCGCGCCCAGCTCCAAACCCAGCACCTTATCAAACACCTCACCCTTTGCGGTGATCATGATAATGGGCTTGGAGGACATTTCGCGGATCTCGCGGCAAACCTGCCAGCCGTCCTTTTTGGGCAGCATGATGTCAAGCAGCACGATATCGGGCTCGTACATCTTAAAGAAGCTGATGCCCTCTACACCGTCGGAAGCAGTCTTAACCTCATAACCCTCGTTGGTGAAATACACCTTAAGTAATTCACTGATGTTGCTGTCGTCATCTACGACAAGAATTTTGGTATCCATCATATTTTGGACCCTCCTTTTTATCTTTAGTCAAATATTTCTTGCAGCGTTTTGGTTTTACTGTTATCATTATATCACACTTTTTTCATTTTCGTGTGATTTTTGAATGAATTTTGTCGGAAATTTATGCAAAATCGCCGCATTTAGCTCGCGGTTAATAATTATAACATAAAATATCATATTTGTAAAGAGTTTTTTCAAAATTAGTTAACAAATTATGCAAGAAAAACGGGCATCTTCAAGCAAGCAAGATGCCGTTTTTTCTGTATCAAGCAATCGGAATGAGGTACTCCGCAAACGATCTTGCGGGGGCGGACGCATTGGCAACGCTGCCCTGCACACGCAGCGTGATCTGCTGCTCGGTGATTTGTCGGTCGCCCAACGTGTTCATGGAAACAAGGCTGTCCGCGCACAGCAGCACGCCCTCGTGGATGCCGTCCGCGGGGATGAATGCACTGAGATCCAGCGTGACCTCGCCGTCATCTTCACCCCTGTTGAGCACGCCCAGCACAAGGGCTTTTCCCTGCTCGTCCATCGAAAGCTGAATTTGCAGCAGATCGTTGCGGTGGGGGTGATAGTCCTCAATTTCTATCGTTCTGTACGCCTTGGTGTTTGCAAAGCGGTGCAGCATCATGCCCGCTGCCGTGACGTACGCGCCCTCCTTGGGCGTTTCGATCGCGGACTGCGCATGCGTGTTGGCAAGGTTGTTGAAGTTGATAAAGTCGATATTCTGTCCGTATCTCTGCCACATCATGAGCATAGACGCAGCATCCAGCGCGTATGCCCATTTGCTGAACAGGTAGCACTTGGTCAGCTTGGTGTCGCTTCTGGCTGCGAAATTGTAGCGGTCCGCACCGTTCAGCGGCAGCCACTCTGTATTGCAGTAGCGCAGATGCGTGCCGTACTTTTGGTTATAGGCGTGCAGTACGGCAAGCTTTTTCTGCAAGATACCCTCGTCATAACCGCGGTCGGCAATGAAATCGATGTCCTTGCCCGCAATCTCGATCATGCCCGCAAGGGCTTCTACGGGATAGCTGTAGGTATCAATGCCGATCTTGACGGTGGGATCGACCGCCTTCATGGCGCGGGCATACACGATGCAAGCGCGCGCGTACTCCTCGGGGGTAAACCAGCGGTGCACCTCGTTATCCATTTCCCAGTATTTGACACCATACGGCTTGACACGCCCGTTTGCAATACGTGCGCGTCCGCCCTCGGTATTCTCGTCGCCATTGCAGTATTCCACCCATGCGGCAGCATCGCGTGCGCCCTGCTCAAGGCTTGCAAAGCCGGGCAGATCCCTGCCGTGGCGTGCAGCGTGGATGGTGGGGTCGCTTGGGTCCTTGTCAAGGCTCTCGGGCGGTACGTAATCAAAGAAACGCTTGAATGGATGGTACATATTGACGCAGATCATGGACTCGCCGCCCACCGCCTCAGCATACGAGGCAAGCTCGTCGGTGCCGATGTCGTTGTACTGATAGCCGCCCCAGAAATAAGACTTCATGGGCGGACGGTACGCGCCAACGCCGTCGCGCCAGTTATAAAACGACGCAAAGCAGCCGCCCGGCCAGCGCACCACGGCGGGAGACACGTACGCGCCTGCCTCGACCGCGTTTTTCTTAATGCCGCGGATCGCGTCCGAGGGGGTCAAGGTGAAATCGTCGCAAAGCAGACCGGTGTGGGGGGCTATCAGCAAAGCAAAGGTGTAGCGCCCTTCGGCGGGTACACAGAAGCTTGCAGAAACGGTAGTCCAGTCCTCGCCAATCTCGGAGAGCGCAACCGTCACAACCGGGTCGGTCACGGTTCCCTCCTTGTATATCGACACACATACCTCACCCGCGCCCGATGTGCGTCGGAGCTTACCCTTAAAGCTGTACGTCACGCCACAGAAGCAATATTTGCCTTCCTGCGCAAGCCCGCCCTCGGCGTCCGAGTTATTGACCACCTGCATGGCGTGCTCGCCGTGGCAGCCACCCGGGACAATGCAAATGCGCACGTCGGCAGTGGGGGATCTTTCAATGACAAAGGTGGAGTCATCCTCGATGAGCTGATGCCCTGCAGTGCCGGGAAACGCAAACCACGCGTTGTGCTCGTAGCCCGAGTGATACCAGTCAAACACGCGCCAGTCGGTCTCACAGCGCGAGGAAAGGTCGCGCTCGTCCTCCAAAAGGTCAAACCAGATCTTATTGATGGTGCGATACGGATAAAACGGCTCAAAGCTGCGGTTGAAAAACATCTCGGCAGCCATGCCCTCCACCTGAAGCCCGTAGCCAAGCTCGATAAAGTTGGAGGCAAGCTTGCGGCTGATGGGCGTGGAGTGATACCTTGTGGTTGCTTTTAATTTCATATCGGCACTTCCTTTCATGCGCGCTGTGGGAGTTGATACCTTATTATAGCATTTTGCAAAAAAGGTGTCAAGGGCTACAAAGGAACTCGTGCGCATCGGAGAGAGCTGCGGGAGTTATTGGCAAGCAATTTCGTCCCCACCCTACTGCATTTGTGCATTTGACTGTAGGGGAGGATATCATCCTCACACACGCAATCAGGCAAGTGGGTGTTCGGGGACACGATCATAAACCGCTCACGGGCGGGAACATGATATGCTCCCCTACGGCAGGTTGTAATTGGCGCAAGCCAAACGCTCTCTCGGTTGACAAAATTGCACAAGCATGATATAATATCTACGACAGAGCATTTCTTTTATTTCAAAGAAATGACGCCATGATTTCAAAAAAGGATTGACTTGCAGAAATGAGCGAGAAAAAAAGCAAGAATACAAAAACGACCAAGAAAAAAAGCAAGAATACAAAAACCACCAAGAAAAAAGGCAGCATTATCGTGGCTGTTCTGATCTTTGTTTTGAGCGGCGTTGTAGTCACCGGAAGTGCGCTTCCCTATCTGAAAAGGTATTCGGACGAAAACACACAAACAGACACGGGAATTGTCACCGACATCTATATAGAATCGCATGCTACCGGTTACAAAACCAGAAAGCGCGCGACGGTATATATTGAGTTGGATCACGAAAACGTGTATTACATTGCCCACTTGACTTTGCGAAAGAACGATTGCGACTATGAAACACTCAAATCGGAAATTCTTGGCAAACAAGTGGAAATCAAGTTCGCAAAGGATATGCCCGACAAGCTTGTGGCAATACAATGCGATCAAAACGAGATCATCGGCTACGAGCAAATCAATCAAAGCGCGCAAAGCAACCTGATCGGGGTCATTTTGTTCGATGTTATCGCGGTCACATTTGCGGGATTGTTGATATTCCTTTAAGTAAATTGTATACAGTAGGGGCGGATTCCATATCCGCCTCTCTTTTGTTAAATCCATCTCGCGCGGGAGTTACTTGTAAGCAAATGACACCGGGGACTGTCCTCTGTGACGCGACCGACGGGAGTGTAACTGCGGGACTGTCCCCTGTGTCGTGCGCATCGGGGGAGAGCTGCGGGAGCAAGCCCCTGTCCTACGTGTATCACTCCCCTGTTTGACATTTTCTGCACAACGTGATATAATATAAAAAATCCCGTTTTTTGAGAAAAAAGTATTGACTCTATAGTTAACTATAATGTTATAATGGTAGCAGGAACACGGAAAGCAGGTGAATCTATGCTCAAAATCGGAGAATTTGCAAAGATCTGTCAGGTCAATGTACAGACATTACGATATTACGATAAAATAGGCGTTTTGTGCGCGGATCACATCGATGAGGAATCGGGATACCGCTATTATAACCCGGACAAGATCAAAACGTTTCAACTCATCGAGCAGCTCAAGCAGTTAGACTTCTCACTTGAGGAGATCAAGCAGTTTCTTGCCTGCTCTCCGGCGCAGCAATGTCGTATCTATGCAGAAAAAAAGCTTGCGCTCACGAGGAGCATTCGCCATAAGAACGTTCAAGTCAATCAAATTGATGAGAATTGCGGAAACGTACAGCCTAGCGCAATTCCTTTGATCAAAGAAATCCTGACTATGCCGTTCGAGGACGATCCGCAAGTGATTGGAAAATGGATATATTGCGGAGATGCGGAAAAGCGCGAAAGCTCTTACGATGAACACAACTTGATCAAAAAAGAAGTGAAGCACGAACATCTATATTTCTTGCCGGGCGGATGCCAAACGTGGATGTATTTTTGGAGTAAGGATTATTTATACTATGTCCTCCCTGGATTTAACGTAGTTGTGCCAAATCCGTACCGCGTATATCATATCGGTCAAGCAACATATATGGAGATCGAATGGATGGTCGATATGTTCATCCATCATTCGGAGCAAAGTTCTATTCGTATTTACAAACAGGAAAACACACGGAGATACTCCGAGCGCGAAACGCACGCAGCTCGCGACAACGTGGATGTGCCATTTGTTGCCGATGATCGCTTGATTGGCGAATGGGAAACCGTCGATCTTGTCAATCATCCGTCTGATTTTCGCGTCGATCAAAGGCATTGCACAGGTGGATTCTGGCTTGTGAACATGCAGTTCTTCAATCGTGGGATATGCATTCAAACACGTCACTGCGGAGATGTGCAAATTCAATTGAACTACTCTGCCGGCATGATTATAGATCAAATACACGAGCACGTGCATCATTATCAGATACACACCGAGCAAGGTACGGATTATTTGATCATGGAGCATAAATATAATGAATACGATTATTTGGGACAGGTTCCCTATTATTACGTATTAAAAAGAAAATCGCCGTAATTGCCAACCTTTTT
>JAZOLE010000087.1:0-46109 GCA_045652835.1 Eubacteriales bacterium
TCAAAAACGATCTCGCTGCCTTCCTCAACATTGAGCTTCTCGACATAGATGATGTCCTGCTCGAGTACCTTGTACTGCTTTCCGCCGGTTTCAATTACTGCAAACACGAAAAGCACCTCTCTTTCATATAGTCTCGCTAAATTCGGCGATGCAATCCTTTGAAAAACTGCATACTTAAAAAGCCTATTTTATGCGGCACTATATTTTAGCATATATCCGTTTTTTTGTCAAGGGGGTTTTGAAAGTTTTTCACAATATTTTGATATTTTTTTCGTGCATTTTGACCGAGCACAATTTTTCAATATTTTTGTAAGATTATGATTGATATTCGACGTTTTTCTCTTGACGAAAGTCTGATTTATGGGTATAATAATAGCATGATTACCAGTAATTCCCATTTTGGAGTGTGAATATGTCAAACAAAGCAGAACACTATTCCCAACACATACATCCCGCCTTTGCCGGCTTTCGCCGTGAGAATCTTCTGTCATGTTTCGGTGCTCTTTGCGAGAACACGACCATGACGCGTGCAGAGCTTGCCGCCGCGACCGAGCTTTCTATCATGACAACGGGCAAGATCGCGGACGCTATGATCGAGAGTGGCGCGCTTGTGGAGCAAAAGCTGCCTTGTGCAAGCGCAGGGCGCCGTCCCGGTACGTTGGCGTTTGCATCTAAGCCCATTTTCCTGATCCTTGATCTGAGCAGCCGCCGCTTTTGTGCACATCTGCTCTCCCCTTCGTTGGCTTATAAAGAAGTCAGCGTGCATGATTATAACGATATTTTCCCTTTTGACGATAATCTGCTCATCTTTCTCAATGCAGTACGCAGAGGTTGTGACGTTACAAAGGATGCAGTGCCGTATTTAGCAGTCATTTGTGCCCCCGAGGATGATAAACGCCAATGCATTACACGCTCGTTGCCTATCTCTCCGCGCTCAAGGGAGCATATGCTGGATTATATCGCCAAGATCCTGCGGCGCGAGTGTGATTTGGTCACGGATGAGATAACAGCTGCGCAGCAGTATTTCAATTCCCTATCGGAGTATAAGAATATCGGCTGCGGTGCTTACCTGTGCCTGTCGGATATGACCTATGCCGCAGTTTGGATGCGCGGTAATCTGCTCAGCCCTCGTATATGCAAGATCGGAGATCTGCTCATGTCGGATCGTCGCCGCATCGCGGACGTACTGGCAGACGCGCTTTGTACCGAGGATGCCACAGCACCCACCGCTTATGCCATCAGCACGCTTGAAACCTTTTTCACGCCCGATTGCATCGTGCTGGAATCGGCACGTTTTCGCATAGACGAAGCGTTCTTGGATGGTGTTTATACCGAGCTTGCGCGACTTGCTCCGAGTCGAGAACGCATCTTCCCCTTAAAATCCTCGGACGCCAAGCCAAGCATTGCAATCTGTGGATGCGGTGCGGAATTGAGAAGAATGTGGTTTTATGATTTGACGGGGTTGGGATAAAATTTCAAACAAGTATTGCTTTTTTCAAAACACTGTGGTATAATCTTCCTGTTATACCCTGCCTCCATAGTTAAATGGATATAATAAACCCCTCCTAAGGGTTAGTTATGGGTTCGATTCCCGTTGGGGGTGCCAAAGAGAGCCAGCCGCGCTTGCGGCTGGCTCTCTTTGCACTCTCAACGGGCTCAATCGAAACCATTTCAAGCTGCCGGGAAAGTTTCGCACGAGACAACTAAACAACAAGCAGCTTGACATTTCGAGCAGGATGCTCGAAAAACGGGTTCAGATTCCCGTTGGGGGGTGCCAAAAAGGGCACAATTGAAACAATTTCATACTGCCGGTGAAATACGTTGATGTCGCCGGAACACGAACGGTAAAAAAACTCTTGCAATCAGCGATATTTCATGATATAATATTACTGTAACGAAAATAGAAAGGATTGAAATTCCATGGGAAGAATGCTTGGAACCTTTGCGGACGACGATGAGCTCGATCGCCCGGATCTTAATAAATGCCCTGATTGCGACTGCTTTTTCGCTAGCGATACATGCCCGATATGCAAAAAGGTTTGCCCCGAGGAGATGCGCACGGGCAATCGCAAACCTGTCAAACACAAGAAACAAAAAAGACACTCCGGCTCAGGCAGAGTCATGTTCATATCGTGGTATCACCGCTGGTGGTTTATCATACTCATGCTTGCTCTGTTCCCTTTGGTCGGCATCATTCTTTGCATCACAAGCCCGCACCGAACCTGGAAAAAGATTTTGTGCATTGCCCTGTATCTCCTGTTACCCACTTTGATAGGCGGTACGATGGTTTTGGGCTCCATTTTCGTCGGTGAGATTTTCGGACAAGATTTCGTCGATACCTCACTGATGCGCGAAGAATACGTTGCGGCGTGCCAAACCGTTACCCCCGAGGAATACTACCGATCACCCAATACCTACAAAGATGCATATATGACAATGACGCTAAAGGTCGTTCGCAGAGAGGTCTCCGACTCGGGCGTATTTTACGTTTGCACTGACCCCGATAACACCGACATCGTGATCGTCGTACGCGACTACCTGATCGAGGATCAGCAGAATTTCCTTTCAGGAGATATCGTTACGATATACGGCCAATACAGCCCCACCACCGCACGCATCGAGGTTGATGGTACCGAGTTTATCGCACCGTTCATTTATGCGGCTTATGCTGTGATCAATTAAAAAAATAAGAGGACACGCAAGGGCATGCAAAATTTGCGGAGAAATCACAAAATATTTACCTAACACACGGCAGGGGCGAACTGCGTTCGCCCGAGGGCGTTCACAGAACGCCCCTACGGATAAAAAATTGATATGTAGTAGACAAATAAGTAACCCCGGCAGATTTTTTAAGTCTGTCGGGGTTCTCTATTCATTTGAGCTTATATATTTCGCTCCATTTCGTCGGTGGGACCATAATTAATATGCCAATCAAGATATGACGCCAAAACTCCACAATTTGTGCAGCGACTGCCAATATATACCCACTCTACATCACCATTTTCTCTGCGTATAAAGCCCACTTTTACATTGTGTTCTTTTGATGTTTTACAAACAACACATTTTCGCAGTCTTGGTTTGGCTTCTTCCCATATATCTTGGCAATCCAATAAAATCTTCTTTTCTCCGCATTTTGGACACTTAATCTGAATAGCTTTCTCATTGCTATCGATACGCATTATCAGTGATTCACTTTTACAAGAATTGCAAACCACAGGTTTTATGTCTATGTCAGCCTCTTCGGTGTATTCTTTCAAAAACTCATCAATATCATCAGCACAATCTCCGTACCAATATTTTCTTGACTTATCGATCATCTTATAACCCTCCCTCATAATCATCGCTATCGTTCCATTTTATCGCGCAAGTTTCGCCTTTGTATTACAAAGGCATAGGGCAAAGCCCATACCCCTAAAATTGCACGCATCCAAAGGCTCTCCTTTTGGGAGAGCTCCCGCGTTAGCGGGTGAGAGGGCGCATTTACCCTCTCCGGCGGCTACGCCGCCACCTCTCCCGAAGGGCGAGGCTTTTATTAATTCCATTATAACACAAATCGGCAGAGAAAACAAGTTCTCTGCCGAAGTTTTTGTGCCAGTCATTTCTCCGCTAGGAATGCAGAAAGAAGTGTCCTCTTTATTTATTGGGTAGCAGCCTCTGCAGCGGTCAGTGTGTTCTGCAGCAGCATGGTAATTGTCATAGGACCGACGCCACCGGGTACGGGGGTGATCATAGATGCCACTTCGGAAACCTGCTCAAAATCAACGTCACCGCAGAGCTTTCCTTCCGCGTTACGGTTGATACCCACGTCGATGACGACGGCACCGGACTTGACCATATCGGCAGTAACGAATCCTGCCCTGCCAACCGCACTGACAAGAATATCAGCTTGCAGCGTTTGTGCCTTCAGATCGGGCGTGCGGCTGTGACAAACCGTGACAGTACCGTTATCATGAAGCAACAGCATTGCCATAGGCTTACCTACGATATTGGAGCGACCGATCACCACGCAATGCTTGCCTGCCGCGCTTACGCCGCTTCTAGCAAGCAGCTGCATGACACCCGCGGGGGTACAAGGCAGAACGTTGTAGTCACCGATCATGATCTTGCCTACGTTATAAGGATGGAACGCGTCCACGTCCTTTTCGGGCTTGATGCGCAGCAAAATCTTTTGCTCATCAAGGTGCTCCGGCAGCGGAAGCTGCACCAAAATGCCATGAATACTGCTTTGCTCGTTAAGCGTATCGATCAGTGTGAGTATCTGCTGCTCTGTCGCGTCTGCGGGCAGCTCGTGCACCTCGGAGTAAAAGCCGACCTCTGCGCACGCTTTATGCTTATTTCTGACGTAGACGCGCGAAGCTGGATCTTCCCCTACGATAATGACCGCAAGCCCCGGAGTCATGCCGTGCGCTTGCTTGAATTGCTCAGTTTTTACAGCAAGCTCTGTGCGGATCTCGGCAGAGATACGCTTTCCGTCAATGATCGTCGCCATCTTGATTCTCCTCCTGATCTTGCTGCTCGGCAGACTTTTGCGCTTTTCCCGCTCTTGCAGCGCGCTTTGCAGCTATACGCTCTTCTTCAATTCTCTTTTGCTCCTCACGGAATGCCTTGATGTCAGGCACAAAGTTGGGAGTCAATGCCTTTGCAAGCTTGTTCTTGTGCGCGAATACAAAGCCTACAACAAGCACAGCTACGGAGGCTACGAACAGTACAAGACCCAGCATCTGCGAGATGCGAATGCCCGTGCCGGGGACAAAGAGGCTATCTGTACGCAAGCCCTCAATAAACATTCTGCCAAAGCCGTACCAAGCAAAATACATGAGTGCGATCTGTCCGTTAAATTTCTTTTTCTTATAGATTACGTTGATCAGCACAAAGCCAAGCAGATTCCACATGGATTCATAAAGGAAGGTGGGCTGCACCTCAACCATGCCCGAATAGCCGTCTCCGTGCGTAGCACCCGATTCAACAGCCATGCGAAGCTTATAAAGAATGTTGCCCTCACCTACCGGATAAGTCTTTTCAGGACCAAGGAAGGCATATGTGATCTGACCGTTCACAATGGGAGAGCCGAATGCCTCACCGTTGCAAAAGTTGCCCCATCTGCCGATTGCCTGCGCGATCATAACACCGGGCGCTGCACTGTCAAGCACAGCAAACACGTTTACTTTACGGATCAGCGACATAGCAACAAGACCGATCACGCCACCGATGATGCCGCCGTAAATGCCAAGACCGCCGTTGCGGATGTTGATCCAATCCTTGAGCGTATTGTAATTTCCTGAATCCAGCGAGGTCAGCACGTAGTAAAGGCGCGCACCGATCACACCCAGAATGACAGTTGCCATTGCGATATCCAGCAGATTATCGGTAGAGACCCACTCGCGCTCGGAGCGATACTTGGTATAGAACACCGCCAGCGCAATGCCGCACGTAATCAGCAGCGCGTACCAATAAATTTCAACGCCAAACACCGAAAAGGCGACGCGATTGATCCCAAATTCACCGATGCCAAGGCCGGGAAACGCGATTTTGGTAATTTCACTCATATGATTTCCTCCTTATTCCTGACCGCTTTCGGGATAGACCACGGACAGGCACATTTTTTGCTCATCAAAGCACTCGTGCAGATATTTGGTTGCCTGCTCAAGCGTCACTCCTTGCATCACAGACGGATATGCGAGCATTTCGCTGCCGTCATCCGCAAATGAGAGCAGCATGTTGACGATATTTTCGGGAGAATCGAACTCTGCTACGAAGTTGCCGTATTCCACACGGCGGGAGCGTTCAAAAACCTCTTCGGGTATTCCCTCTTTTTTCAGCTTTTCAATATACGCAAGCAACGCGGCATATACCGCCTCGGGGTCATGCGCCTCACCAGCAGCTGTACCGGTTGCCACGCGCTCGTTGATCGAATATCCGTAATACATACCGTAGGAGATATGCCCCTGCTCGTAAAGATCGCTGCAAAGCTTACCCGACATGGAAAAGATCAATTCAAAGAGCAACGTCATGCATGCGTCCTTGTGAATGCGCTCTGCAGGATCGTCCGAAATATCGGTATCCTTCAAGCCAATGTAAAACACCGGCTTGGGCACGGGCATATAGCTGACCGCACGCGTGCTTTGCACATTCGGACTTTCTGTAAAGCGCTTGTGAGAAAATTCAGGGGCTTTGTATGCACCCGACAGCTGCTCATCAACAATACGCAGCACCTTGGCAGGTGTGACGTCACCGCAGATTGCAAGCGACATATTGGAAGGCACGTAAAAGGTGTCCGTGCACGCATACAGCAGCTCGGGTGTGACGTGTGCAATGGATTGCTCGCTACCCGCGATCTCATATCTTACGGTATGCTGCTTATACATTGCCTTGATCATTTGTGCATACGCGCGCTCCCAAGGATGGTCTGCTGCGCCTCTGATCTCCTCAGCGATGATGCCACGCTCACGCTCGACAGATTCCTCGGTAAAATACGGATGCGTGACAAAGCGCAAAAGCTCGGCAAGGCAGGCGTTTACGTTAGAGGTGGTGTTGAACAGATAAGCCGTTCTGTCATACGAGGTAAAGGCGTTACATTCCGCGCCAAGTGCACTAAAGCGAAGATCGGAATTGATGCCGTCCGCATTTTCAAACATTTTGTGCTCAAGATAATGTGCAGTGCCAAGCGGCATGGTGCATTCATTTCCCTGTGCGTCCAAATACTCGCTGTCAAGCGAACCAAGACCCACCTGCAAAATCGCATATACGGACGAGCACTTTTTGGGATAAACAAAGATCTTAAGACCGCTTGCGTGCACGATCTCTGTGTAGCGTTCGCCAAGCCGCGTATTTCTGTGCACGCATCTTGAAATAACGTGATTATTCATCGTCCTCAACCTCCCCACTCAGCGTTCCGTTGAGAAAATATACGGTATCGGGTACGGTCAAGCATGCAACGCGCATGACATCCTGCGCAGTGACCGCCTTGACGCGCTCAATGCACTTTTCGGGAGTAAGCACAGAGCCGTAGAACACCTGTCTGCCAAACCAATACGCTTGTATTGCCGCAGGAGAATCGGTGCACTGTCGCAGCGCATTGATCAGCGACTTTTGCGCCATTTTAAGCTCCGCCTTGGAAACCGGCTTTTGCTGCAAGCGCGCAAGCTGTGCAAAAATCTCGCGCTCGGCAACCTCTCTGTTATCGGGATGGATGCCGCATGATACCGTCATAATACCCTTATGTGCCACGGCAGAAGAATGGCAATAATAGCAAAGGCTCTTTTTCTCGCGCAAATTGAGGAACAGGCGCGAGACCGAGCTGCCGCCAAACAGCTCGTTGAATACGCTTTGCGCCACCGCATCGGGGTGATCGGGCATAATGCCCGTGCGCAAGCCGATCTCCAGCTTGCCTTGCGCCACAGCCATATCCTCACTGACATACTGCACCTGCGCGCGAGGCTGCAGGCTCTGCGTTTGCGTCATAGGCAGCAGCGACATAGGAGCTTTGGAAAACATATCGCCAAGCAGCTCTGCAACGTACGCAGGATCGTCGCTGCCAACGTAAAAGCACTCAATTCTCGCGCTTTGCAAAAGGTGCTTGTAATGCTTGGTCAACATTTCGGGCGTAAACGCTTCCACCTGCTCGACCTTGCCTACCAAGGAAGCGCCGTAGGGCTGTCCTTCAAACATACACTCTCGCAAGCGCATGCGCGCATAGGAGCGCGTATCGTTGATCTGCGCACGGATATCGTCACAGGTGTTGAGTATTTCGCTTTGTACTGCCTCGGCTCTCAATAGCCCATTCTCATCCAATAAGGGGTGGAACAGCATTTGCTCGATCACACCAAGTCCCTTTTGGAGCGGATCTGTCTGCTCTCCCGTCGGCAGATAACGCTTGCCAAGCGTTTCAAGCACAAAGCCGATAACCTGCGAGTCACCGAAAAAGGTATTGCGATATGAAAGCGACGCACCGTAAAGCATATCCAGCACGTAGTTGAGTTCCTTGATAGTGGGATATTGCTCTGTACCGCGACGCAGCACAGAAAACAGCAGCGTGGTCAAGGGCGAAAGCTCTTTGTCTGCCGGTAGGATCAGCGACAAGGAAAGCTGTGCGTTCTTGAAGCGGTCAGTCTGTATCGCACGCAGATTAACCGCAGGGGTGATTTTATATAAAGTAGGAATCATTTCTTCTCCGTAAATATAATACTTCAGTATTATCATACACCAAAACGCAAAAAAATGCAAGACTTTTCCCTATTTTGCTCTTGCGTTTGGGGTAAAAATCCGATATAATGATACTATAAAGATAAACGGAGGTAACAATCATGCCCTTTATTGACGTCAAAACCAACAAACAAGTAAGTAAGAACGATGAAATCCTGCTCAAGGAGGCGCTTGGTAAGGCGATTGCCATTCTGCCCGGCAAGAGCGAGCAATGGCTGATGCTTGAGATCAAGGACGGCTGCCGCATGTATTTCCATGGCGATAGCGCGCCCTGCGCAATGCTGCAGGTGCAGGTGTTCGGTAAGATCAATACCGAAAAGTGCGAGGAGCTGACAGCCGAGATTTGCCGCATTATGGATGACACTTTGCAGATCCCTCCCGAAAATACCTACGTCAAATACGAGGAGATCTCGCTCTGGGGCTGGAACTCGCAGAACTTTTGATGGAAAAGCTGCTCTTAGTGGACGGGCATTGCCTGCTCTTTCAAATGTTTTACGGCATGCCTGCGCGCATTACAGGTAAGGACGGCAGACCCATACAAGGCACACTTGGCTTTGTGGGGGCTTTGCGCAAGATCCTTGCCATGACGCAACCAACGCACGTAGCCGTGATTTTTGACGGCGAGACCCACAACCCGCGCACCGATCTGGATGCCGACTATAAAGCCAACCGCGAGGATTTTTCCCATGTTGCAGACGAGGACAATCCCTTTTTGCAGCTGCCCGATATCTATCGCGCTTTGGACTATATGGGCATTGCGCACACCGAAACCACCGATTGCGAGGCAGACGATGTGCTTGCGGCTTATGCAAAGACTTATGGCGACGAGTGCGAGGTGATCATTTGCTCACAGGACAGCGATTTCTACCAGCTGATTACGAATCAAGTGCACATACTTCGCTATCGCGGAGAGAAAAGCGTGATGTGCGACGTGGCGTATATGCGCGAAAAGTTTGGCATTTCCCCCGAGCAATATGCGTTTTTCAAATCGCTGACGGGTGACGGATCGGATAATATCAAGGGCATCCCGGGCGTTGGGTCCAAGACCGCGGCTGCGCTGGTAAATCAATTTGCTTCTCCCGAGACGCTTGTGCAAAATGCAGACCTGATCAAGCAACCAAAGCTGCGCGAATCGGTCAAACAAAACGCGGACAGACTCGCGCTGAACTTAAAACTGATCACGCTGGACGGATACGCAACGATTCCCTTTTTGCCCGAGCAGATGTTGTTTTGTGACTGGGCATATACAACAAACGAAGTATTACAGGGTGTAGGAATCAAATAATCATTGCGTGACCTGCGCGAGTACCCACGCCCTACGTATTTCTGCAAATTTCAACAATAGACAAGAGCGTTGCCGATACGGCAACGCTCTGTTTTGTTATTGATCTTGGGAAATCTGCCCCTTGAATTTCTTGATCTGCTCGCGCATCAGGTCGTAATAGAACGTGCCGTGGATCTGCGATGGCTCCATATCCTTGGACACCTCGGGCGAGGGCTGCTCCCCTGTCACCCACTCGTTCCACGAAACGATGATCACGATACCCGCACCGAGATCGCACGCACGCTGGAACTGACGCTTGAACGTAGCACCGTTCTCTCTGCCTGCAGCGGGAATATAGCCGCTATCCCCCTCTTTTCCCTGCGGACGTGTTGCTGCGCTGATCGTGACCGCCTCAACCTTACCGTCAAGCACAGTAAAGGTCTGTGCGCCTCTTTCCTCCCAGCTCCAGTAGAGCTTGGAAACCAGCGTTTTTTGATTGTACAGATTGCTCTGCTGCCCAACGTAGCCTGTAATCCAGCGCACGGTGTATCTGTCGTCATCCCATTTGTTCTGCGGCTTAGCTGTATACTGCGTGGGGGTTGCGCCGTAGCAAGCCAGCAAGGGCTTGCCTTGGTAATGGAAATACATATCCGCGCGATCGGGATTGGTGACGTAATCGCGCCATACCTGATCCGCCTTCTTTTGGTGGTTGCCGCTGTCAACCGATTCCTGTCCCGTGTGTCCGGGGCCAAGGAAAATGCAGATCTTAGGTGCCCCCTCAACCGTTTTCCAAACGTCAAACAGCTTGTCGGTCGCTTCCTCGATCATGCGGAAGTCCTCTCTGTGATCGCGCATGGTGGGCGGATCGTAATTGGTGTTGTTGGACCAGTCCACAAACACGAAATCCACGCCCGCGTCACGCAGCAGCTCTGCGTGATAGCGCAAAACCTTTTCGTCATCCGATACGTAAGGTCCGCAAAGAGGCAGATCCCACGTGCCGCTTCCCCAGCTGCGCGAGGCAGTATGCCAGGTGGTATATGCAATGCCTACAACACGCTCCTCGTAAGGAGTGGGCTGATATAAACCAACGCCGGTTTGGTCGCATGCTACGTTATCATAATTGTAAACCACGTTTTGATACAGTTCAGTTAAATCCTTTGCCATGTTCATAGCCTCCTGTACGTTATCTTTTCGTGAAAGAACGATCATTCCTGCGTTTTCATTGATCGCGTATCCCATCATTTGCCCGAACGCAGCCACGGGCAGCATAAAGGTATCCTTGGTCAGCACCACGGTCGGAAACGCATACGCCTGACCGTTGACTTCGATCTCTGCCTTGCCCGCATGCAGCGTCAGCGTCGCACCATCGCGCGTCATGGTCAAGTTGTCACCATCCTGTGCATAAGCAAAACCAAACATTTTGGCAAGCTCGGCTGCATCGGCATACGTTACGCCCGAATATGCTGCGGTGGGAATGGCGGTCAGATACTGCACCTTATCGGCAAACGCATAAGAAAGCCCCGTTTGTAATGCGATCATTTGCTTCTCGGGGGTATACGTGCGTGTGGTCTCGCCATTAACGCTCATAGACTCCAGCGTACTGAACGCGTAATGCGACATATAGCGGAAATAGCCGTTGCCACTAAGAGCAACGTTATCGGTTGCGCAATTGGCAACCACATTACCCTGCGCGTCCTTGACGATCAGTCTCTCGCCGATCTCCACGGTCGCTACAAGCACGTCATTTGCATAAATTTCAGCGCCCTGTCCGTTCCCCTGGGCACGGAACGCTACACCGTCCGCTGCCGAGAAAGGCAGATTGGTCGTAATCACTTTTTCAACGCCCTGCTTTACGTAAACGGCTGCCGTGCTCTCCCTGAAGGAGAACCACAAGCCACCGTCAATAAACAGATTGTTCGCCGCCTTACAATACATGCCCACCATGGCAGCGTTATAAGGACCGCTGCGATCATTTTGCGCAACGGTAAACTGCGCTTGCAAGGTATACGTATCGGTTGTAATAGGCCTTGAGAAACCAACGGAATCCCAGTTTTCATTTTTGGTTGTCAGCCCTGCGTCACTTTTTTGGAAAAGGCTGCCGTTTATAAAGGTCAAGCCCTCACTCTTGAGTTGGTTGACCGTTTTTCCCTTGGCACTAAAGGAAAGCTCCAGCAGATCGCTCTGCCCATGAAGCAATGCGGTCAAATCAGGCAAATCGCCATCGGGCACCTCGATCTCAATGGGCGGCTCGGTTTGCACCTCTGTAGTCGTTTCCTGCGTTTCTTGCTCCGATTCTATTTCGGGTTCTTGCTGCGCGGTCGAGTCAAGGGTGTCGGGAGTGGGATTGGGTGTGCACGCGCCAAGCACAAAACAAAGTGCCATCAAGGCGCACATAGCCATGCAGATTTTTGTTCTCATCGCTTCTCCTTTCTCAATCGTACAATCTGTACTTATCGTAAAGCGGCATAAACGATGCCGCCTCTGCTTGCCATCGCTCGATGATGCACTCCGCGCTCTCTTGCGACGTGCGCAGATCGGTATTTCCCGACGCAAGATCGATATGCCATCTGCCGCCACTCGGAGGCGGATTAAAAGCAAAATCATTTGGATACATCTCCTGAATCGTGCGCATCATATACACGCCAAGAGATACGGGCTGTACCGATTTCTGATCCGGCACGTGAATATCAACGCCGTAGCATACCGTGTTTGCATGCTTGCCAAATGAAGGTCTGAAAAACGATGGGGAGAACGCAAGCCCGGGCAAGCAAAGCGCATTCAATTTTTCTGCAAGATGCACCGGATTGATGTACGGTGCGCCAACAGTGGTAAAGGGTGTTGTCGTGCCTCTGCCCTCAGATACGTTGGTTCCCGAAAACAAGCACGTGCCGTTATAAACCGTGATAGCGTCCATGCTTGGCAGATTGGGACTTGGCTTGACAAATGGCAAGCCCGTGTCGCCGAAGAACATATCCCGCGTCCAGTAGTCAAGCTCTACAACGTGTAAATCGCATCCAAGCCCGTATTCACCGTTATACAGCCGCGCAAGCTCGCCAAGCGTCATACCGTGACGGATCGGTACTTGGGTAAGCCCAATAAACGAGGACATCTCCGGCTTTGAAACGTTGCCCTGTACCTCGCCTCCGATCGGATTGGGTCTGTCAAGTACACAAAGCGGTATGCCCATTTTAGCGCAAGCCTGCATGCAGTAAAACAAGGTGGAGGCGTAGGTAAAATAGCGCGAGCCGACGTCTTGCATGTCAAACACAAGAATATCGATGGGCAGCTCATCGGGTGCGTATACACGCTTTTTTTGCCCCTCATCCTCTGAAAACACCATATCGCGGAACAAACTGAAAGAGGCAATGCCCGAAACCTTGTCCACGCCATTCTCAACCGCCTCACCGGGGCCGAGCACGCCGCGACTGCCGTGCTCCGGCGCATAAAGCGCCGCAACACGGTAATGTTCGGTCATTGCCTCAATCGTTCCAAGGTATTTGCGGTTCAGTCCGGACGCGCCGCCACAAAGACCGATGCGTTTGCCTTCAAGCAAAGCTCGGATGCTCGGCTCGCATATTCTATCAATACCGGCCTTTACCATACATACCTCTTAAGCATTGTTCAGCTTATCTTCAATTTTGTCGGATGCAGCGTCCATATAGTCATTCTGCATCATTTCGATCCAGCCCTTATCTACAAGTGCTGCAAGCTTTGCATCCATCGGGATCTGTGCCAGCAGCTCGTAGCCGAACTGGTTAGCGATCTCTGCGATATGGCTCTCGCCAAACACGTTGATCTTCTTGCCGCAATCGGGACAGAGCACGTAGCTCATGTTTTCCACCAAGCCGAGCACGGGGATATCCATCATATCTGCCATGTGTGCAGCCTTCTTAACGATCATGGAAACCAGATCCTGAGGACTGGAAACAATGACGATACCGTCAAGCGGGATAGACTGGAACACGGTCAGCGGTACGTCGCCGGTTCCGGGAGGGCAGTCTACAAACAGATAGTCAAGATCAGCCCAAACGGTCTGCGACCAGAATTGCTTGACCGTACCTGCGATCACGGGACCTCTCCAGACAACGGGTCTGGTCTCATCGTCCAAGAGCAGGTTAACAGACATAATCTCAATGCCGGTGGTGGTTGCGGGAGGCACCATGCCGTCCTGATCACCTTCAACGGGCTTATTCAAGCCAAACGCCTTGGGGATCGAGGGGCCGGTAATATCAGCATCCAGAATGCCGACGCGATAGCCCTTGCGCTGCATGAGCACTGCCAGCATAGAGGTAACGAGCGATTTGCCAACGCCGCCCTTGCCGCTGACAACACCGATGACGTGCTTGACGGACGAAGCGGGATGGGGGGCTTCATACATGCTCTTCTTATCGCGAGAACCGCAATTCGCAGAGCAAGTGGAACAGTTATGGGTACATTCGGACATTTTTAAACACTTCCTTTTACAGATAATACTTTTACCCAAGTATTATACCGCACATTTACGACAAATGCAAGGGGCTTGACGATTTTTTTGCAAAATTTGGACAAACTTTCAATATTTTTTCGATTGCATCTTGCAATTGCTCGCAAAAAATAGTATAATGTATAAGATTGAAATATTACATACAAAGTTTTGGAGGAAGAAATGAATCAACTGCAAAAGCTTAACAAATTCAATGGCGTGCAGGGCCCCGTACTGACCATCGTAATGGATGGCGTAGGTCTTGCTCCCGATACCGTTTCCAACGCCGTTGCAGGCGCGTACACCCCCACCCTGGATGCTTTGATGAGCAAGTACCCCATGGTCAGCCTCAAGGCACACGGCGTAGCTGTGGGCTTACCCTCTGACGACGATATGGGTAACTCCGAGGTTGGTCACAACGCACTTGGCGCAGGTCAGGTATTTGCACAGGGCGCAAAGCTGGTTTCCAACTCTATTGAGTCCGGCAAGATGTTCGCATCCGCTACCTGGCAGGAGCTGATCTCCAACGTCAAGGCTAATGGCTCTACCCTGCACTTTATGGGTCTGTTCTCTGACGGTAACGTGCACTCTCACATTGACCACCTCAAGGCAATGATCACCCACGCAAAGGCTGACGGCATCAAGGCCGTTCGCGTACACATTCTGCTTGACGGCAGAGACGTTGGCGAGACCAGCGCTCCCGACTACATCCTTCCCTTTGAGGATTTCCTCGCATCTCTCAACGATGCTTCGTTTGACGCTAAGATCGCATCCGGCGGCGGCAGAATGACCGTAACCATGGACAGATACGAGGCAAACTGGAGCATGGTGGAAAAGGGCTGGCACACGCACGTACTGGGCAACGGCAGACAGTTCGCATCCGCTATCGAGGCTTACAACACCCTGCGCGCAGAGACCGGCAAGATCGACCAGGATATCGATCCCTTTGTCATCGCTGCTGACGGCAAGCCCGTGGGCACCATCGAGGACGGCGACAGCGTGATCTTCTACAACTTCCGCGGCGACCGTGCAATCGAGATCTCCAAGACCTTTGACACTGCAGAGGGCGAATTTGACAAGTTCGACCGCGTACGCTACCCCAAGGTAGTATACGCAGGCATGCTGGAGTACGATGGTGACTTGCACATCCCCTCCAAGTACCTGGTAAATCCCCCCGAAATCTCCAACACCATGGGCGAGTACCTTGCGAACACCGGTGTTGCACAGTATGCAATTTCCGAGACTCAGAAGTATGGTCACGTCACCTATTTCTGGAACGGCAATAAGTCCGGCAAGTTCTCCGAAGAGCTTGAGACCTACGTGGAGATCCCCTCCGACGTCGTTCCCTTTGAGCAGCGTCCTTGGATGAAGTGCGCCGAGATCACAGACGAGCTGATCAAGGCTCTGCGTGAGGGCAAGTACACCTACTACCGCGTCAACTTCCCCAACGGCGACATGGTTGGTCACACCGGCTCTTTGGCAGCAACCCGTTGCTCCATGGAAGCGCTTGACCTGCAGCTTGCACGTATTCTCAAGGTTGTTGACGAGCTTGGCGGTGTGGCTCTGATCACTGCTGACCACGGCAACGCAGACGAGATGTACGAGATGGACAAGAAGTCCGGTCAGCCCAAGGCAGACAAGAACGGTAACTTCAAGGCAAAGACCAGCCACACGCTCAATCCCGTTCCCTGCATCATTTATGATAACACCGATGCAAAGAACAGCTACAGCGTAAAGGCTGATAACGGAAACTTCGGTCTTTCCAACGTCGCAGCTACCATGGTTAACCTCATGGGTTACAAGGCTCCCGATATGTGGAATGAGTCGATTATTGACGTTGAGTAATTTATAAACCAATCAAAAAGGACGCAACCGCGGTTGCGTCCTTTTTGATCATTTGAACGGGTCGATGTAAAACTCCATTTGTATATACTCTGCAGGATCCCTTGTGGACACACCTTGTGTCATGCATCTTTCAGGATCTGCAATTGCTCCATATATATCCTTGTCAAATTGAATGTTGTATTTTTTACCGCTTTCCGTGTGCCATATCAGATAAAAGCCGTAAGCATCTCCAAAGTCCATAATATCATGAGGTTTCCCTAACATTTCGACTATTTCGAGAACGGTCATGCCCTTGTGTATCTTTTCAATATCGGTGTCATTTACAAGATGTGTAATCTCAAAATCAACATACTCATGATATGCAGCCCTTCTTTGCTCAGGTGTCATGCTTACATAGTAACTGCTTTCTGTAGTATCAACCTCGTGCGATTCACCCGGTTTATAGCCCAGTCTATTCCAAGGATACTCAAAATCCTTTAGGGGATTCGGTTGCTTGATCACACCAAATTCTCTGAGCATAAGAACACCAAAAAAACCAAGTAATATAATCAGCATTGCCCAAATGCACGCTATGATTACAATATACCGTTTCTTCATTTGTACGCTCCTTTCTGAATTTGCTTCGTCAAATCAACATATTCACTTTATCTGCAATATACTGCGCATCAATACCTGCAGTGGTATAAACCGACTCGTTCTTTGTCTGTACGACGAAGTTATCGTCCACAGCCATGATGGTGTGGCGCGGAAGTGAGCCTTGTCTTCGCATAGCGTCGGACAGCATCATGCCAAAGCCGCCTGCACGGATCTCTTCTTCCAAGAAAACGATGGGGGTAGCGGAATTATCTGTCAGTTCGGATATCCGAGCTGCGAGCTTGTCGTAAGGCTTGATGTACTCGCAAAGCAGAATGCCTGCGCGAATGCCCTGTTCTGCCAGGGTCTCTGCAGCCTTGATTGCCTCGCGCACGATCTTACCATGCGTGACGATGACGCACTGTGCACCTTGGATATTCCATGCGCGCACGTCGATATCGTCGCATGCGCCGTTCGGATAAAATCTTGTCAGCACATCATCGTGTTCTCTGCCGTTGGGGTACCGGATCGCCACGGGGCAGCCGTCCTTGATCGCTGCTTTGAGCGACAGCGCAAGTCCATCGGCTGTTACGGGTGTGTAAATCTTGACGCCCGGGATATGCGACAGAAACGCTACGTCAAAAATGCCGTGATGCGTTGCGCCATCCGCTGCGCTGATACCTGCGCGGTCAATGCACATGACCAGCGGCAGATTTTGCAAGGCAGCGTCATGGATGATCTGATCATACGCTCTTTGCAGGAAAGTGGAATACACCGCAAACACGGGAATATAGCCGTTTGCAGACATGGCTGCACCAAAGGTTACGGCATGCTCCTCTGCAATGCCCACGTCAAAATATCTGTCGGGATGGGCTTTATGGAAGATCTCCAAGCCCGTGCCGTCACCCATTGCTGCCGTAATGGCGCAAATGCGCTCGTCATTTTTTGCAAGATCGGTCAAAACCTCACCGCAAACGGTGGAAAAGCTTTGCTTTTGTGATGCCTTTCCCACGGGAGAAACTCCGTGATATTGGGTAGGCGCTTGCTCTGCAGGCTGATATCCCAAGCCCTTACGGGTTTTGACGTGAATGATCACGCTCTCATCCAAGTTCTTAGCCTCGCGCAAGAGTGCCTCAATCGCCATGGCGTCATTTCCGTCCACGGGACCAAGATAAGTCAAGCCGAGATCCTCGAAATAGTTACTGCCATACAGGAAATTTTTAACGCCCATTTTGACGCGCTTGACAGCGGAAAACAGAGGCTTACCGACAAGCGGAATGCTTTTGAGAACGTTTCGCGTGACTTTTTTCGCTTTGAAATACGCCTTTCTGCGGCGGATGCGTGCCAAGCTGTTTGCAAATCGGCCTGTATTCTTGGCAATCGACATCTCGTTTTCATTGAGCACGATGATCAGGCGCAGGTCCTTTTCCACGTTATTGAGTGCCTCGTGTACCATACCGCCCGTAAACGCACCGTCACCGATCACAGCGATCGAATACGCATCCGAGCCTGCAAGCTTATCGGTAATGGCAAACCCGAGCGCTGCCGAGATTGATGTGGAGCTATGCCCTGCACCAAAAGGATCGTGCGCGCTCTCGCTTCTCTTGGTAAATCCCGAAAGGCCACCACTTTGACGCAGCGTATCAAACTCCGAAAGTCTGCCTGTCAAAATCTTATGTACGTAGCACTGGTGTCCCACGTCCCAGATCATATGGTCCTTGGGGGAGTCAAAAACGCGATGCAGCGCCACACTCAGCTCAACTACGCCGAGATTGGACGCAAGATGGCCGCCGTTTTCGCTGACGCGCTCGATCAAAAACTCTCGTATTTCCCGGTTCAGGCAAAGTATTGCCTGCTCATCAAGCTCTTTGAGTGCTTGCACATCATTCATCTTGCCAAGATACTGATATTTTGATGTGTCCTGCATACTCTGCCCTCCCTTCTTGTTCATAACTATAGTATTATATCATACTTTCCCACTAATTGCAAATCATTTTTGCGGATTTTTTAAAATTTCGACTGTTTTTTTGCGCTTTTTCGCAGGCAAACCTCTTATTTCCAAAAAACCCTTGACAAAATCGCGCATATCATATATAATGTTGAATAATGTTTTAGATTAAGGAGATTGTATTTTAATCATGGACGCGGACAGTATACGATTATTTTTGCTTTTAATCGTATTTGTTGCCCTTGTATCCTGCAGCGGATACTTTTCGGGCGCGGAAAGCGCTTTTACTACGCTTAATAAAATCAGAATCAAGAGTCAGGCAGATGAGGGTGATCGCAAGGCAAAGCGCGCTTTGTACATTACCAATCACTTTGAACGTGCGCTGACTACTATTCTCGTTGGTAATAATATCGTAAACATTGCGGCAGCCTCTGTGGCTACCGTCATTGCTGCGCAATTATTATCCCCTTCGGGCTTGGACGAGGATACCATCAACTTAATATGTACGATATACGTCACGGTAGTTGTATTTATTTTCGGCGAGATGATCCCCAAAAGTCTTGCAGGTGACCGAAGCGAAAGCATCAGTTTGCTGTTCGCTGCTCCCTTGCGCTTGCTGATGAAGCTCTTTACACCTATTGTGGCACTTTTTTCATTTTTGAACGCGCAAGTCTCTCGCGTGTTCAAGCCCGAGGAAGAGCCGTCCATTACCGAGGACGAGCTTTATGACATCATTGAAACCATTGAGGAAGAGGGCGTTGTGGACGAGGAGCAGAGTGATATGCTCAAGTCGGCACTTGAATTTGCGGGTACGACTGCAGCTGACGTTATGACCGTGCGCCAGGATATCGTGTATATCGATATTTCCATGACCAACGAGCAGATCAAGGATCTGATCATGCACACCACGCACTCGCGCATTCCCGTGTGTGACGGTGACCCCGACAACATCATCGGCACGTTGCCTATCCGCGCATTCCTCAAGGAATACCTCAAAAACCCCGAGCTTGAGCTGCGCTCCCTGCTCATTCCCGCATTTTTCGTTAAGGCTACGGCAAATATCGATGACCTTTTAACCATCATGCGTCAGCACCGCTACTACTTAGCCGTGGTTATTGATGACAAGGCAAGCACGATTGGTATTGTGACCATTGAGGACTTCCTTGAAGAGCTGGTTGGTGAGATCTGGGACGAGGACGACGTGGTTGACCCCGACTTTATCAAGATGGGCGGCAACTACTTCCGTGTCACTTCCCGTATGACCGTAGGCGAGGCGTTCTCGCGCATCGGTCTTCCCGCCCCTGCACATGCTGTTGCACAAAAGCCGCTGATCTCGTTTATCCTTGACACCTTGGGTAGAATGCCCGAGGAGGAGGAAAGCTTTGATTTTGAGGACGTAACCATTATTGCAGATGAGGTCAAGGACGGCAGACTCACGCAGGTCGTCATTCATATTCCCGATGATAAGGAGGATGACGAGCAATGATCTTCTATCTTATTATTATCGTGATCATGGTGATCCTGTCCGCATTCTTCTCAAGCAGCGAAATAGCCATCAATTCGCTCAACCCCACCAGACTCAAAAAAGCTATTGACTCGGGTGATAAGACCGCCCGTGTAGCATACCATCTAAGCGAAAACTTTACCGCTACGCTTTGTGCTATCCTGATCGGCAACAACCTTGTGAATACAGCCGCAACAACGGCTGCGACCGTTGTTATTCTGCGATTTATGACAAAACGCGGATTTTCGGGTGCAGATGAGCTTGCCCCCGTACTGACCACGGTGATCATGACGGCAATTCTGCTTGTATTTGGCGAGATCCTGCCCAAGAACATGGGCAAGGCACGTCCCGAGCGTTGGTCGCGCATGGTGGCTTATCCCATTCGCGCACTGACATGTGTGCTGTTCCCCATTGTGTTCGTTGTCACCGCTGCTATGCGACTTTTGCGCCGTATCTGGGGCACGGATGACGAGGATACACCTACTGTAACTGAAGAAGAGCTTTCCACCATCATTGAAACTGTCGAAGAGGAAGGCGTAATCGACGAGGATCAGGGAGAACTGCTGCAAAGTACGCTGGAGTTCCCCGAAACAACGGTTCGCGAGATTATGACGCCCCGTATTGACATGGTGCAGATCGACATTGATGACGATCCCGAAGCTATTTTGGAGATCGCAGAAGCCTCGCGTTATTCCCGTATTCCCGTTTACCGTGACAGTATTGACAACATCATCGGTGTATTGGTGCTCAATCACTATTACAAGGAGCTGACCGCGGTTGGTGGCGACGTTTCGCGCATTGATCTGGAATCTCTCTTGATCAAGCCCAAGTTCGTTCACAAGACGCTGCGTTTGCCTAACGCGCTTGGCGTGATGCGCGAGCACAAGACGCATATGCTTATCATTGTAGACGAGTTTGGCGGCACCATGGGTATTGTAACCATGGAGGACATTCTTGAAGAGCTGGTTGGCGACATTTGGGACGAATCCGACGTCATTGTTAAGGAATTTCGCAAGACCGGTGAAAACACCTACGAGGTTTCCGGTGACATGAACATTGACGATTTCTTTGCAGAGATCGAGCACGAGGACGATGAGTTTGAATGCGAATACAAAACCATGGGCGGCTGGGCCGTCGAAGCGACTGACGCAGACCCGCACGTGGGCGACAGCTTCACTTATAAAAACCTTTGCATCGTGGTTGACGAGATGGATGACATGCGCGTCACGCAGCTGACCGTGCTTGTTACACCGCCCGCAGATGACCAGGAGCAGGATGAGGAAGAATAATACTCTTCTCTTGTGTTATATTTTTCAGTATTTATGCCAAACAATAAAAACCGCACCCATAAGGATGCGGTTTTTTTATTGTTTTATGATTTTTGATATACAGCATAGATTGGTACAACTTTCGAGTTCCCTGTAATCTCATCATCGATTGAGGGAGCAACATCCCCGACCAGCCAACCTGAATTTGCAACATTGGATTGATAATATGCAATGCTAACTCCGTTTACTCTTTCACATTGAACAATAAAGAAAACAGGAACATCATAGGATTTCCCTATCTCAATCCTTACAACGTAAGTGTTCAGATCTGCGGAGAACACTACTTCTCTATCCGAATCTTCTACGATATGTTCCATAACCGTATTCGTCTCTTTATTTACCACCCACACATTGACTTTTTTGACAATTGAACTACTGCTTGTGTTTACGGTCTCAAAATCGATATAGTCTATTTGAATATTCGCTTCAATTTCGTACCCATATGCTCCGGAAAACGCATTGGTAGACAAAGGCATCTTTTTCACATCATCATTTTCCGCAGTATAAAGCAACCGTTTGTCACCATCTTGTTCCTGATGGATATGATCCGGCAAGCAGTTGGTCACATACGTTGAGCCATCGTTTCCTGATAGAATTTTTACGCTGTCTGTTAAGAAATAAGACGCTGTAATCAGATTGACATTCTTCTGATTGTTGCTGCTATAGAAAATACAACTCCCCCAAATATTGGAGTTAAATATAACACCAATACTATTATTTAGCTGAATTTTGCCATAAAATATTTGGCAGCCATCAAAAGTCCATCCATTTACACAATCGTTTACCTGTATTGCACATTCGTTATGGTTGAAAGTTGAAGAATTACAGCCACCGTGTGCAGGATTAGAGCCATCATTATTCATGATAAATCCGTATTCATTGGAGTTCCACATGCAGCTAACATACATATTATTTCCACCACAGTTTATACTTCCAATATAATTTTCTCCAAAAACGCAATTCAACACTTGTGTATATTCGCATCTGTAATCAAAATACGTTCCGCAATAATTGTTGTAAAACCTTGAATTTAAAATCTGCAGCTGCTTGTAAAACTTGCCATCCGCAGCAGTTCCGTACGAAGACATGGTTTTGCCATAAATACCGTACAGGGTCCAGCCTGCTACATCTACGTTCTCAATATTGATGCTTCGGCAGGAGTCTATCCAAATTCCCGAACGTGCTCCTTCTTCAGAGGGTCTTGATGTGTTACTCCCCTGAATTATTAAATTTGATAATTTAATATTATCAATGCCTTTCATGTACAACAATACTACGGAATTACTTTGCTCATCTAATTGGAACACAGTATTTGCGCCGCCGCAAAGAGAAACATTGGATACCAATTCGATTGTAGACGAAAACGTATAAACACCATCCGCGAATACAATCGTTCTGTTTTTAATATTTTCATCAAGCATCATCTCTGTAAATTGAGCAGTGTCAACATTGCCGGGTAAAATGCCATATGATGAAGCAAACACAAATTCTACACTACCAAAATTTGCAGGCACTCCGGTATCTTCACCGTCTATCCACCAGTTTCCGTTTTCCCCAATATAAGGAGTAGATCCGTCTTTACCGGACTCACCCTGAGGACCTTGCTCGCCTTGGTCACCCTTTTCGCCCTGAGGACCTTGCTCGCCTTGGTCACCCTTTTCGCCCTGAGGACCTTGTTCTCCTTGGTCACCCTTTTCGCCCTGAGGACCTTGCTCACCTTGAGGACCTTGTTCACCCTGAGAGCCTTGTTCGCCTTGAGGGCCTTGCTCTCCCTGAGGGCCTTGCTCACCTTGAGGGCCTTGCTCACCTTGGTCACCCTTTTCGCCCTGAGGGCCTTGCTCACCTTGAGGACCTTGATCACCTTGAGGACCTTGTTCACCTTGAGGACCTTGCTCACCTTGAGGACCTTGTTCACCTTGAGGACCTTGTTCACCTTGAGGACCTTGTTCACCTTGAATCACCTTCTGTGTCAAATCGCATCCTGCTAACGTGATAGTACTGCACAAAATCAAAACAAAAGCCAACAACAATGATACGTACTTTTTCATAAGTGTCACTCCTAAACATAACTCTACTGTATGATTATAACATATTTTATCGGACTTGTAAATAACATAAGAAAAGACCGCAGAAAATACTGCGGTCTTTTTCCTTTATTCAGCTTTACTGCGGTCTCTCATGCTGCGTTCAATCACGCGATCAGCATCACGCTTGGCTGCATCATCTCGCTTATCGTACAGCTTTTTACCGCGGCAAAGTCCAATCTCGACCTTCACGTGCGATCCGCTGAAGTAAAGCGAAAGCGGAATGAGTGTAAAACCCTTTTGCGACACAAGTCCGTGCAGCTTCATGATCTCTTTTTTGTGCATGAGCAGCTTTTTATCACGCAAAGGGTCTTTATTGAAGATATTTCCCTGCTCATAGGGGCTGATGTGCATACCCTTGACAAACAGCTCACCATCCTTGATATCACAATAAGAATCCTTTAAATTGACTGCTCCGCGGCGAATGCTTTTTACCTCAGTGCCAAAGAGCGCAATGCCTGCTTCATACTTTTCATCTACAAAGTATTCGTGCCACGCCTTTTTGTTCTGGGCTATGATCTTATTTCCTGTTTTTTTATCTGCCATAATCTGTCCGCCTTAATCATTTGAGTCCTTATGGAATATGGTTTCATCCGGGAAATGCAGCCCCAGCTTTTCACGTGCAATGCGCACGATGTAATCAAAGTCAATGGGAGAATCCAACAAGAATTTCAGCTCATCCACTTGCTCCTGCTTGTCTTCGATCTGCTGCTCAAGCTCCTTGCTCTTTTCCTTATTGGCATTATATATCATAACACCGGATACAAAAGTACACAGGGAGATGACCACAATGGCAATCAAGGCGCAACGAAACAGCACCTTCATACTCGACTTGGTGCTCTCCGATACGTTACCCAAATTTTGATTATCCTGTTCCATGCTTTTGCCTCCGTTAATTTTCAAATCCGTTTGATGCAAACTGCATCAGTTCCTCTACTCTTTCTTGTGTGATTTTGATTTGCTTCCTCGCTCTTGCTTTAGCTGCAAGTCTGCCAAGCGTCGCTTCCCACGCCCTTATAATCGGAACGGTCAAAAAGCGAATCATTGCATCCCTTGCGTGCACAATCAGCTTGCCAAGTGTTACGTGCGAAATGGCAAATCCACCGATCATTCCAACCAGCACAAGGTAGCGAAACTCGCCCTGATTGACGTAATAAACCGTCAAAACCGCTGCAAGTCCTGCTGCAAGTAAAAATATAAAATCCTTTGCGTTGACCAGCAATGCTTTGATAAAGCTCTGCGGCAACGCGGCTACGTCTGTCAGCGCATATGCAAAGCTCAGGGCAACTCCCACAGGAAGACCACCGAGCAACAGCACGGCAAGTGATGTTTGTGAAAGCTCCATGCGCTTACGAAAACAGCCTTTTGACAAAGCTGCGTTTTTCTTTGGTTTGCTCTTCTGAATAGTAAACACCGGAAACGGTACCCGATAGCACCACAATCCCGGTGTCAATCTCTAATACTGCAATCTTTAAGTCTTTACCCTCGATTGCCATATCTCCACATTGCGTTCTGAGCATGACACAAAGCTCATCAAAGCTAACGACCTCGGTCACCCCATCAATGTGCATATCTCTTCGGTCCTTGATTGAAACCGAATGCTTAGTTTCCATGTTCCCCTCCGCATACCGTACTGGCAGTATATAGCACCGCCAGTACAATATATGCGAATTTCCCAAAATTTATGATATCACTTCATAAAGCGACGCAGCATCAGCCTTTGCGGTATACTCGCGTACGTCAAGCACGCGCACCTTAAGCGTGCGCTGTCCGAACGTGACCTCAATCACATCTCCGACCTTGACATCATAGGAAGCCTTGGCCTGTCTGCCATTCACGCAAATATGCGCTGCATCACAAGCCTCGTTTGCCACCGTTCGTCTTTTAATGATTCTGGAAACTTTCAGGAATTTATCAAGTCGCATGGATTAGTTAATCTTATCCTTGAGCGACTGAGCTGCAGTGAAAACAACTCTCTTGGAAGCTGCAATTTCAACTGCTTCGCCGGTCTTGGGGTTTCTGCCGGTTCTTGCATCGCGAGCCTTAACGTCAAAGCTGCCAAAGCCGGAAATCTGAACCTTCTCGCCTGCTGCAACTGCATCAGCAACTGCTGCAACTACTGCGTTCAGAGCAACCTCTGCGTCCTTCTTGGTCATGTTGCCGTTCTCGGCAATCTTTTGAATAAGTTGAGTCTTGTTCATTTTTTCATTTCCTTTCTATATATGATTTACGCATTTATTATACCACAATATCGTATATATTGCAAGGGATTTTGGCAAATTTATATAGAAAATACCGTGCAAATTATAAGGATTGTTTTTTGTTTTCGTCCCAGATACGCTCCAGCTCATCACGATCAACTGTCGCAATATCCAAGCCGCGTTGTTCAACAGCTTTTTCAATTGCTTCAAAGCGATCGATAAAGCGATTGGTCGCATGGAACAACGCCTCTTCCGCATTGACGTGCAGCATACGCGCAAGGCTTGTTACTGCAAGCAGCAAGTCTCCGATCTCCTTTTCAGCTTCCACGGGATCACAAGTAACCTCCATGACCTCCGCAACCTCCTCCAGCACCTTGTCGCGTGCTTCCTCGGCATTTGCAAAGTCAAAGCAGGATGCCTTTTTTCCTACTTTCTGCGCTCTGAGCAATGCAGGATACATAGGCGGTATGGCGCGCAGCTTATCGGTTAGCGAAATACGCTGCTTTTCCTCGTTCTTGATTGCATCCCAGTTTTTCAGCACCTGAGCAGAATCCTTTGCGTATACGTCACCGAATACGTGGGGGTGGCGATGAATAAGCTTGGCGCAGATATCATTCGCTACGTCACCAATATTAAATCTTCCCTCTTGTTCCTCTATGCGAGCGTGGAACACAACCTGAAGCAACACGTCACCAAGCTCTTCACGCAAAAGCACGGGATCTTCGGTATCAATCGCTTCGATGACCTCGTACGTTTCTTCGATAAAGTCATTGCGGATACTTTTGTGATCCTGTTCTCTGTCCCAAGGACAGCCCTGCTCGCTGCGCAGCACGATTACAACATTGACCAAATCGTCAAACGTATACGTATCCTTGGAAAGCAATTCTGCTATCATGTTTTGAACGTCCATATTGTCAAAAATCCTTTTCTTTGTTTGATTTTATAGATTTAATATCTGAAATGCGAATCAGACCGCATTTATATGCAATGGGAAAATACACCAGCACGGCAGCTATTACAGTCACACCGACGCAAATCGCGATAGACTCCATCCGAGAAGCGATCAGCGTTTTTAAGACGGCAGCAATAGAGATTGCAGGCACAGCGGCTGCCAACGCACGAAAATTGCAACCGGAAAAATCAAAGGGTGGCGCGACCTTGGCTATGCATATCAAGTTGATGCAGACCGTTACCGTACAGCAAATCCACGTACTGATCGGTGCCGCAAGAATGCCAACATTGGGGACCGCACACAAAAAATACAGGCTCGCAGCCTTAAGCATGCATCCGATTGCAGTAGAGATCATGGGTTGCCATGCATGCCCGTATGCTTGCAAGACGGCACTTGTCGCTGTAATCAGGCAGCTGGCAGGAATTGCCATGCTAACAATCACCAATAGCGGTGCTGCAACTTGAAGCTCCCCTGCATCCGAGAATAACAATTCCAGTATTTGCTTGCTAAGCATTGCCATACCAAGCGAGGCGGGTATGCTGATAGCAGCCGCCCATCGAAATGCTGTTGACAGTATCAGCTTTTGTTCCGACGGATCTTGCTTTGCAATTGCATGGCTGAGATGAGGCACAAGAGGCATAGCAAGAGAACCGAATAATGCCGGTACTGCATTAAAGAGCGGAATGACCATGGAGCTATAGCAGCCGTACATGGCAACCGCAGTTGCATGCTCCATGCCGCTATGCTGCAACCTGCGCATTATCAGCGACAGATCGATCACCTTGGAAAAGCCTGTCAGCACCGCTCCCAGTGTAACGGGAAAAGCAACCACCAGCAAATCTATCAGCAACTGCTTTTGCGTGATCGCTTGGCTTTGCGGCAAATCCCGCTTTGGCTTGTTAGCCAGCACCAGATAGATCAGGCTAAGCAGCGTACCGATACTCAATCCCAACACAGCAAAAGCGGCTGCTGTGGCAGGACCTTTATGAAAACTAAGTGCAATATGCGCAAACACAAGTCCAAACAGCAGCTTTCCTGCAGCTTCGATGACTTGTGATATTGCTGTAGGCATCATATTGCGATTTGCTTGATAATAGCCGCGGAACGCTCCCGAAACACAAACAAACAACACAGCCGGCGCAATAAAGCGCAAGCTTTGCGCAGCTTCGGGGGCACCGATCCATATAGCAATGCGATCTGCACCAAAAAACACAGCAGCCGCTCCGGGCACCCCGAGCAGCATAAACACGCCTAACGAAAGAAGAAAAATACGCCGCTGATGCTCGGGATAACGGTTAATCACTACCGAAACAGCTACGGGAAGTCCTGTCGTGGAAATGACGCATAAAAGCGCATAAACGTCGTACGCTGCGTTGAAATATCCCATTCCCTGTACGCCAAGCAGATGCACAAGCGGGATTTTATAGCACACGCCGATTACCTTGACTATCACAGCGGAAATCGCAAGCAATGCTGCTCCTGCAGCAAATGAGGATTGCTTTTGTTTTTTCGTCTTGACCACCACCTCTCATATCATTTTTATGAGAGGCAGATGAAAATCAGAACCGAATAAACTCGTGATAAAGCGAATCCTTGTGTAAATACTTCACGGAAATAGGCTCGATCTTGGAAATGCGATTTAAAATATCCAGCGCACGCAAATAATATCTGCTTTGCTCGTCAACCTTGGGCAGCAGCTCGCGCAGATACGGGGTTAAAAGATGCAGATCGTACGCCATAGTAGAGTCCACGATCATATCGCAGGTATCCTTATACGGGAAAATATTGATATCCTCGTTATTGCGAACACCGCGCCATACCTCCAGCGTTCGTTGTGCATCGGCACTGCGGTATTGAGCATCGCGTACGATCCTTCTGTAAAATCTGAAAATATTGGGCTCAAAGGTTTGCTCTCCAACAGTAATGGACTGTTCGGGGCACACGAATATTTTGGTCATACCGTAAGGTGCAATCAGTTCGGTCAGTTCGGGATACACCGCCTGAATCCCCTCAAATATGACAATATCTTCCCTGCCGCATGCAAAGCTTCTGTACCCGCTGCGATTATGGGTAGTGAAATCAAAAATCGGAAGTTCTGCTTTATTGGTCGCAACGATCTGCGCAAGGCAATTGGCAAACGTGTCAAGATCCAAAGCAGCCACCGAATCCATGTCCAGCGGTCCACCTTTGCTTTGCGCCATGGCAAGCAGATAATCCATATCAAAGAAAAAATCATCAATCGAAATGACATGGGTTGTTACACCAAGCTCGCCAAGCTTTTGCGTAATCTTATTTGCCGTTGTTGTCTTACCCGCGCAACTGGGACCGGCAAGGCATAAAAACCTATTGCGCTTTTCCAGTATAAGCGATACGGCAAGATCAACCCTTTTGTCAAATGCAGCGTCGCATTTTGCCAAAAATTCAACAGCTTCCTGATCTGAATAACGCGTTTTTGTAACGTGCATGAAAATCTCCTTCGGATATTAAGATTGTATGTGTTAGTTAAGTAAGCTTCTTTCCTGATAAAATCTTTCGATTTCCTCGAGTTTTTGCTTTCCTTCCTCATTTCTTAAATATTCATAAGGATATTTGTCATTGAAGAATCTCTTGATAAAGGGTTTGGAACCGTCCACGGGCATATAGTCAACTGCTTTGGTTACAGCACCTGCGCCCGCTGCGAAAATGGAGTGCACTTCTTCCATCATATATATATTATACAGACCCTCGTTGCCGTCGGTTGCAAGTCCGACGTTCTCAAAGTTGCCCACAGTATTCTTCTGTCTGTACATATAATACGGTCTGTAGCCCTCGTGCATTGCCTTGATTTGAGAATAGTCTACGCACTTGCCTGTGTCACCACCGCGAATATCATAGATTTTGGAATCCTTCTGCAAAATCTCTGCGGATTTTTTGACGCAGAAGGTATGCACGGTAATATTTTCGGGGCGCAATGCAAGAATACGGTCAAAGGAGGCAGCAAAGGTGGAGAATTTATCTCCGGGCAAGCCCGCGATCAGGTCGGTATTGATCACGCGGAAGTCTGCCTCTCTTGCAATCTCAAAGGCGCGATAAAATTCATCGGTATTGTGAGCACGTCCAATGCCCTGCAGCACCTCATCACAAAGGATCTGCGGATTGACACTGACGCGCGTCACGCCGTATTGCTTGGCAACAGCAAACTTTTCAGCTGTGATTGTATCGGGCCTGCCGGATTCCAGCGTATATTCCTCAAGCTTGGTCACATCCGTTGACTCTGCAATCACAGAAAGCAGCATGCGCAGCTGATCCGCTTCAAGAATGGTCGGCGTTCCACCGCCAATATACACGGTTTTCACTGTAAGCCCCAGTCGGTTGATGCAGGCAAACACGTCCTTTACCTCATCACAAAGCTTTGCCAAGTAATCGGGAATCAACGAAAGCAGACGCTTGGAGGTATACGAAACGAACGAGCAATACGCGCATCTCGTCGGACAGAACGGGATGGAGATATACACGCTGCAATCCTTTTTACCGGGGGTAGCGATAAGTCTAGCCTCGTTCAGGGCAACGTCTGTTGCAAGGGCTGCCTTCTTGGGGATGACAAAATATTCACTTGAAAGAATCTTCTTGACACGCGTTTTGCTGACGCCCTTTTTAAGCAGATCGGTCGCCACCTTAGAGGGGCGAACGCCTGTCAGCATTCCCCAGGAGGGACGATAACCGCATACCTCACCGCATACGGCAAGAATCACGTCTCCCAAGGCAAGCTTGAGCAATCTGTCTTTATCAATATCGTCACGCCAAGAATAGTTTCTTTGTGCGCTTTCGCACTTGTTCCCCTGCGTCAGTGTTGCATTGACGGCATAACCGTCAGCATCCTCTGTTACCTTTAAGTCCAGCACAGGGGTATCGGGGGTAATTTCCTGATCCTCGGAGAATTTTTCTCCCGGATAGAAAATCATGCACAGCGTTTGTACGTAGTATACGTTAACCTGTCCTTCTATGTTCAGCTTCATACTCTTATTTTCCTTTGTTTTTCAGGACTTGACTGTCCATAACGATAGTCACGGGACCCCAGTTGGTCAAGGTTACGTCCATATCCGCGCCAAAAATACCGTGGCCTACGTGGTGCACGTGCTGTTGTACCAGCGATATAAAATATTCATACAGTCTATTGGCATCATCGGGGGCAGCAGATGCAAAGAAATCAGGTCTGTTGCCGTGTCTGTATTCAGCCAGCAGCGTAAATTGCGACACAACCAGCAATTCCCCGTCAATATCCTTGACAGAGAGATTCATTTTTCCGTTTTCATCGCGGAAAATTCTGTGCTTTACGATTTTTTCGGCAAGCAGCCTTGCATCCTCCTCTGTATCCTCCTTGGCAACGCCAAGCAGGATCAGAAGGCCTTTGCCGCATTCGCCAACGGTTTGTCCGTCAACCTCTACCTTTGCATATTTGACTCTTTGTAATACTGCTTTCATGATGAATATCCTCTTACTACATCCACTACGCCCGCAAGCGACTTGAGTCTGGACATGATGGACTGATAATGATCTGTATTTTTACAGCTGACCTTGAGATTGATAATGCCCATGCCATTGTTTCTCTTCTGCGAGTTGACAGAAAGAATGGCAACGCGCATATCAGCAAGCGCGGTAGCAATGTCAGCAAGCATACCGATTCTATCCTCAGTATGCAATTGAATAAACGCTTCGTAAACGCCTGCGCTTCCGTTATCGGCAGGGCCTTTTTCCCACTCTGCCTGTACCCAACGGTCTGCATATTCACTGCGGTCAATGATGCTTGTAACGTTGGGGCAATCGTACTTGTGGATCGAAATACCATAGCCCTTGGTAATAAATCCGATAACACGGTCACCGGGCAAGGGATTACAGCACTTGGCAAACTTGACCTGGCAGCCTGTCTCGCCATCGACAATAATTCCGCTGTTGGAACGGACGTTTCTGATCTTTGCGGGCGAGGATACCATATCCGTTTCGGTAATCTCAGGCGCAGGCTCAGGCTCAGCGGTCACGTACTTTGCCGCTTCATCCTTGATCTTATTGGCAATTTTGGAAACTGCCAAGCCGCCGTAACCGATCTCGTTATACAGATCGTCCACGCTTGCAAAGCCAATACGCTGCGCAATTGCAGCGCAAATATCGTTACGCAGATTTTCGGGTACCTTGGAAAGCGTCTTTTTGATCTCGGCTTCGCATTGTGCCTTACCTTCGATGATGTTTTCATCACGCTTTTCGCGCTTGAACCATTGACGGATCTTGGATTTGGCTTCACCGGTTTTGACAATAGAAAGCCAATCCTTGCTGGGTCCCTTGCCGGAGGACGTTGTCAGTACCTCTACAATTTCGCCATTTTCCAACACACGATCGATGGGCACAATACTGCCATTGATCTTAGCGCCAATCATTCTGTTGCCGACAGCCGAGTGAATCGCATATGCAAAGTCAATAGCTGTAGCACCCTGCGGCAGCGCGATAACGTCACCCTTGGGGGTAAATACAAAGACTTCGTCATGGAAAATGTCGGTTTTGAGCGCATGCATGAACTCATCGGGGTCGCGTGCATCGTCCTCGGTTTCGATCAGACGCGCAATCCACTCCAGCTTCTTATCCATGTCCTCCTTGGAGGTTGCACCGGATTTGTATTTCCAATGCGCTGCGATACCGTATTCTGCAATGTGGTGCATTTCCCATGTACGGATCTGTACCTCAAACGGAATACCTAATCGTCCAATAACCGTGGTATGCAAGGATCTGTACATGTTAGGCTTAGGCGTGGAAATGTAGTCCTTGAATCTGCCGGGCATGGAGTTGAACATTTCGTGAATGATACCAAGCACGGTATAGCATTCAAGCTCGGTATCCACGATAATACGCATTGCGTAAAAGTCATATATCTCGTCAAAGGTTTTGCCCTGCGAGAACATCTTTTTATAAATACTGTAAACTGTTTTAATACGGCCTTCAAGCGTATAGGAAATGTTATTTTCCTCCAATTTCGCGCCAACGGTCTGACGGATATTCTCAATAAAGTTCAGGCTTTGACCGTACTTTTGCTCAATTCCGCTGCGGACCTCCTCATAGCCGATCGGGTCAAGATACCTTACACCCAGATTCTCCAGCTCCTGCTTGATCTTTTGCATACCAAGACGGTGCGCCAAAGGAGCATACACCTGCATGGTTTCAAGCGCGGTGATTCTACGCTTGTGGTCAGGCTTCACCTCAAGCGTTCTCATATTATGCAATCTGTCGCACAGCTTGATAAAGATAACACGGACGTCCTTGGACATAGCAAGCAGCATTTTGCGCAGGTTTTCAATATGCGCCTCTTCCTTGTCCTCAACCTGAAGTGCCACAATCTTTGTAAGACCGTCCACCAGAATGGCAACGTCCTTGCCAAACAGCTTTTCAATCTCCTTGAGATTGGTCTTTTCCGCACAATCCTCTACAGTGTCATGCAAAAGCGCAGCACAGATGGAATCGGTGTCAAGCTCAAGTCCTGCAACGATCTCAGCAACGGCAACAGGGTGAGAAATATACTTCTCCCCACTGACTCGATACTGACCTTCGTGCAAGTTATCCGCATATTCAAAGGCACGCGTAATCTTTTCAACGTCATATTTTTTCCCGGTCGCCTTGAGAATATCAAGCAACCTGGTAATGTCTGTGTGTACCGAATTTTGCATAATTGTTCCTCTTGTTTTTTCTATGTGCCATCAGCGGCATTGTGTACGTAATTTCCTGAGTATTCCCGAATTTTCGATATCGGTTTTTGCGACGTTACAATATACGTCAAAGATATACAAATTATCTCCCGGTTCTTTTACACCGCAAAGCTTCAACTCAGCCAAAATGGCAATAATGAATTTAAGTTTAATATAATTGATCTGCAAAGCAGAGGTCAGATTCAGCGTCGAGAGCAGAGTTTTATGAGAAAACGTGTTGTGTCCGATGCGGCACTCTCTGCGCAAAAGCTTATAAACCTCGGCTATATCCTCGCGGTTGGGCAAAACGTTTTCGGCAACCGAGAACATTTCCCCATCCAAAATCTGTCTGTATCTTTCTCTTTCGGACTTGCACTTCTCGGCATAGTCATCCGAAATGCGCATATCCTTAACGATCAGCTGCAAGCTCTTGACATTCTGATATTCATTGATGCTGAGCTGGAACATCACGTCCACGCAATCCGAAACGCTGAAAGGACACGTGGATGCGGGCGTGCCAAACCATACTGCCTGCATCTGCAATCCGTCCTTGGCAAGGATAATCTTGCAATGCTTGCCCGCGCCAAGCGGAATGATCTTATATACTGTCAGGTTTCTGCAAATCAACTCGGGAGTGGGGTTTGCAACGCCGAAAGGCTCCAATGCACTCAGCTCAACAGCCAGGGGCATGGTCAGCTGATGCACGTCCACCTCACAATCCGCTTCGTATCGAATATCCAGCGCATCACTATCCAAGTTCTCTCTTGCATACTGATTGATTCTTTGGCGGAACTGGTCGATATTGCATCTGGCAATAGAAAGCCCTGCTGCCAGTTCATGTCCACCGTATCTGGTCAAAAGATCGCTGCAGTAGGTCAAAGCATCCACCAAGTTCATGCCTTTGACACTTCTGCCCGAGCCTTTACCAACGTCATCAAGACTTGCATAGCCACGCGTTGCTCCGTCAAATGAGATCAATACGGATGGCAAGCCGTATTTCTCGGTAATGCGTGAAGACACAATACCGATAATTCCCTGTTGCCAGGAGTCATCCTCAAGCACGATCACCTTATCATTGAGAAAATCATGCTGCTGCTCAATAGTTCTGTATGCCTGCTCGGCAATGCGGTTTTCCTCGATCTGTCTTTGTGTGTTGATCTTGCAAAGCTCCTCTGCGCGCTCTCTTGCCGCTTCGGGATCCTGCTCCAAAAGCAGCTCAACGGCTTTGGTAGCACTGCTGATTCTGCCGGCTGCATTGATTCTGGGCGCAATGCCGAATCCAATAAATCCGGCTGTAACCTTTTTTCTCTTGTGCGGTTGATCCTGTCTTGCATTGGGATTGTACGACGATGCATCAATCAATGCATTCAGTCCGCATCTGGTTGTGTGTTGCACAGCCTCAAGACCGACAGCTACGATATATCTGTTCTCGTCAATGATCGGCATAACGTCAGCGATCGTACCGATTGCCGTCAGATCAACGTATTCACGGCATACAGCTGCCACAGCATCACCTGCAGACAAACCGCGCTTTTGATATTCGTTGATCTCATAAGCACAGATCAGCTTGAACACCACGCCCACACCCGCAAGCTCCTTGAAGGGATACGGACAATCGGGTCTGTGAGGATTGACTACCGCACACGCAGGCGGCAACTCTGCTCTGCACTCATGGTGATCGGTAATGACCATATCAATGCCCTTTTGAGATGCAAATCTTACCTCTTGATCCGCAGTAATGCCGGTATCAACAGTGACGATCAGCGTAACGCCGTGATCAGCCAACACCTCAATCGCAGCATTGCAAAGTCCATAGCCTTCTTTATCTCGACTGGGGATATAGTATACAATATCCGCGCCCTTGCTTTTGAGATACAGGTAGATCGAAGTGACAGAAGTCACGCCGTCCACGTCGTAATCTCCGTAAATGGCAATCGTCTCCCCTTGCTCGATTGCTCTGCTGATTCTTTGAACCGCTTTATCCATGTCCTTCATTAAGAAGGGGTCATGCAATGCAGAAATGTTTGTGTTGATAAAGGCGTGCGCCTTTTGGGGAGTATCATATCCTCTGTTATAAAGCAGTCTGGCAGTAATGGGCGACACGCCAATCTGCTCTGCTATATGCGCGATCTTCTGATCTGTCTCGCCCTCATCCGGCGTATACAAGACAGACCACACGCGCTCTCTTTTCAATTCGCTCATGATAAAAATTCCTTACTCTGTTCGTCCCATGGCATCCACGGTCACATCGGCACCGCAAAAGCATGATAACAATTCTCTTTTTTCTCTAAAAATACAATGCTAAATCTTATTTAATCACGAAAAGGAGCCGTGCGCTTCATCACTGCAAGCGCGGTATTGACTCCGTCCACAGCGGCACTTGTTATACCGCCCGCGTAGCCCGCTCCTTCTCCACAAGGAAATACATAAGAAAAACCGATTGCGCAACGTTGCTCGTTACGTTGAATGCGCACAGGGGCGCTGGTTCTTGTTTCAGCTGCCGTAAGAACTGCGTCAGGTGCTGCAAATCCTTCAATTTTCCCGTCAAATACCTCAAGTCCGTAACGCAACGTACGATTGACTACATCGGGGAAAATATTGGAAAGATCCGCAATTTTGCATCTGCCGTTCATGTATGTGGGCATGACGCGCTGCGGTTCATGCTCGGTTCTGCCGCGCAAGTAATCGCCAACTGTTTGAATCGGTGCGGTATAGTCACCGCCACCCGATACAAACGCTTTGGATTCAATGCTTCTTTGCAACGCAATCGCGCCTTGAACAAGGCTGCCGTTGACCTTCTCAAAATCCTCACAGCCAAGTGACACGACAACAGCTGCATTGGAATTGCGACCGTCTCTGGCACGGTTGCTCATACCGTTGACCACTAAGCCGCCCGACTCGGAGGCTGCCGCCATGACCTCGCCGCCCGGACACATACAAAACGTGTACACACCGCGCTGCGTGCGCGTATCCGAAAGTGCGTACTCTGCATGTCCGAGTGCGGGATGACCTGCAAACTCCCCATACAAGGCATTATCAATATCGGTTGTCAAATGCTCAATTCTGACACCCACCGAAATGGGCTTGGCAACAAGCTCCATCTGCTTTTGCAGCAGCATCATATACGTATCACGTGCGCTGTGCCCCACTGCAAGTACAATAGAGCTGCACAGAATATCCCCTTGGGTGGTGTGTGCCGTGACCGTACCGTCAGCATTTTGATCAAATCCATCCAGTCGGCAACGATATATAACCGTTCCGCCCAACGCAGCAATCTTTTCAAGGATGCTGTCCACCACTCCTCGCAGCACATCCGTGCCTACGTGCGGCTTGGAAAGCAGCAAAATATCGGCAGGTGCGCCATGCTCAACCATGGTTTGCAACACAAAGGTGCATTTGGGATCATGAATACGCGTCATCAGCTTGCCATCGGAAAAAGTACCCGCTCCGCCTGCGCCAAACTGCACGTTCGACTCGGTGTCAAGCTGCTGCGTATGATAAAACCGCTCCACAGAAGCAACGCGATCTGCCACGCTGTCTCCCCTGTCAATAATAATGGGTCGGTAGCCGTGCTGTGCAAGCATCAAGGCTGAAAACAGTCCCGCAGGGCCCATACCTACAACCAATGGCGAAGCACTCAAGGGAGCATCTCCATATTCAGGCAACAGCGACTCTGATTGCAGCAGCCTGATCTTCTGACGCTGCAAAAGCGCTTGATTTCCGGGATAAGTTCCCTGCGAGCTTACAGCAAGCACCGAATAGACAAACTGCACGTTATTTCGATCTCTTGCATCAATCGATCTTTTGAAAAGGCTGAGTGTGTAATGCCCCGGCTGCTGACCGATCTTTTTGATCCGTTGGCGAGCCTTGGCATAAATCTCCTGCTCCTCTGCGTCCAAAGGGACAGTGATCGATTCGATCACCATCCCCGAAGCAAATACAAATTTATTTGTCATTAGTTTGTGCATTTTTACTCTCAACGGTCACAGAAACCATGATGCCCGTTGTATCGTACTTGATGTTCTCGTTCTTGTTTGCATCCCCAAACAAAGGCTCTCCCTGAGGATTCAAGAACACGATTGAAGTAACGGGAACCGTATGCGTACCCGGTGTGTTCATGACGTTCTTGTAATCAAGATCAAACTTAACGGAACCGATCATATTGACGTCCTGTACAGGTCCGATCACGGTGAACGTACCGATCAAGGACGTTTCCTCGATTTTGTAAACGAACTCAAGCTCGTTTTTGTCAGCAGTTACGTCAGTAACCGTGTATTCCACCGACTTTGCAACGTTGACGGTTACAACAGCAGGCGTGACCTCGTAATTCTTGATTTCGGTCTTGTTACCCTCTTCATCAAAGTAGTAAGCCTTGATGGTGGCAACACCGTTATTGGCAGCACCGACGTCAGCGATCAAACGGACGTTTTGCGCATCATATTTGACCAACTCACGGTTAGTACCGCTGACCGTAACGTTTGCATTCTGCACAGCAAGAGAATATACGTCATATCCCGTTGCGTTTCGGAATGCCTCACCGCCCTCGTATTCAACAAGAAGCTGGTTATAAGTCTTTACGTTGATAGCGTCATCAGTTGCCTGTGCGTACAGCCAAATTCCGCAAGCTATGATAAAGCAAGCGATCAAGGCCGCGATACTGACGCTTCTCTTTTCCTTGAAAACCGGAGCTGCCGTATTAGTTGCTTTCATCATTCTACCTCCTTGCTGTCACCGTTTTGTGCATCGTCTTTGCTGACAGAATCGGAGACCTTGGCTTTTCCGTGCTGAACGGGCTTCTTTTTACGGTAATCCATAAAGCTGTAAATCGCATCGTGCAGGTTCTTATAATCATAATTTCTGTAGAGCGATCCGCCAAATGCCAGAGAAATCACGCCGTTCTCCTCGGAAACGATGATAACCATAGCGTCGCTGACCTCGGTAATACCAACGCCTGCGCGGTGTCTCGTACCCAGATCACGAACAACCTCCTCGTTCTCGGAAAGCGGAAGCTTACAAGCAGCGGCTGCAACGCGATCATTCTCAATAATCACCGCACCGTCATGCAAAGGAGATTTATTGACGAAAATATTGCGCAAAAGCTTTTCGGAGACCTTTGCATCAAGTCTCTCGCCCTTATCCATGTAATCCTGGAGCTTGGTCGTGCGCTGCACAACAATCAGTGCACCGTACCCCTCCGAGGAAAGCGAGCATGCAGCAGATGCGATTTCTGCAGCCATATGCTCAATCTCTGCAGCTGTACCGATGCGTTCACCGCCAAAGCGACCAATGCGCAAGGATGTGCTACCCACGCGCTCCAGTGCGTCACGCAGTTCGGGCTGAAAGATAACAACTACGGCAATCAAACCAACCGTCAGGAAGTTATCCATGATCAGGCTTACCGCCTTCATGTCCAGCGCACTGCAAACCATAAACAATCCAAATAAAGCCGCAATACCGAGCAGCAATTTACCCGCTCTGCGCCTTCTTACAAATCTGTACAAGTAATAAAGCAGACCCGTTAACAACAAAATATCCACAAGATCGGTAACGGGGTGCATATTGTTGATCGGAAACAGAATATAGTCCTCAATAAACGTACGAATCGCGTTTATCAGCTCCTGCCATTCGATCATTTTTACTTCACCGCCTTTGCAACAAAATTCCTTTTTACATTATATCACAACCCATACAGATTTTCAACACATTCTTATATATTTTATAAAAAGTTTATAATTATAAATATGATAGATCAAAAAAGCACTCATGAACCCGCAAAAAGCAGATTCTGAGTGCTTTTTATCAAATTATCAGTTACCGCTTAACTCGGCAACCTTCTCTGCTAACAGAATACGAACCGCGTGCAGATAATCATCATCGTTTGTATAGGTGATAACGTCCTTGGTTACCATTGCAACCATGTCGTCCGCAGCCTCTTGTCCTGCTGCCTGCTCCAGCATATCAAGCATCTGATAATCCTGAATACCAAGGCGGATATTCTCCAATCTGAACGAAGAGACAGCCTCGTATTTGCCAACCTCGGCACCGCTGTAAATCAATACACCGTCACCATATACGCTTGTGATCACAGTAGAAGCAAGATCGTTATAAGGGTCAGCAGACCAATAAGTAGAGCCCCAGTAAAGCACACCGGTAGCGTCGGTCATCTTGCACTGCCAGATTGTCACAACAGGCTCTGTGCCGTCACCGGTTGCCAGCCAGTTCGCGTAAGGCTGATTGGGCTCCCAGCAGAAATACAGCCACAGCTCATCGCCGCCTGCAACCTCTGCCTTCATTCTTTCCTCAAACGTGCCATACTGCTGATCCTGCGGCACGGTTGTCAGATACTGCGCACCGCTGATAATGCTCTTATCTCTGGGCGTAAAGGCGAACACCTTGGTACACCAGATCTGAGTATAGGGTGCCATGAAGGAAATCTGATCTGCGCCTTCGATATTGATGTTGGTAAAGAAGGGCGAGATCTGTCTGTATCCGGGATAAACGCTTGCAAGTCTTTCGCCGTGAGATCTGAGCTGATACAGCAGATCCGCGTTGGTAGGCTCGTCAACGTAATAGAAATATCCCTTTTCCAGCCATTCGGGCTTTTGAGAAAGCAATGCGTAAGCTCCTGCTTCATCACCGCCGTTGCTTTCCTTAATGCTAAAGGAGTTTACTCTGGGATTATCCAAATACGCAATAACGCGCTCATCCCAAAGCGAATACGGCAGATTATAGCAGGAAATGCGGTTTTCCAGCATGAAATCGTAATAGATCTTGTAAATCTCTTCTGCAGAATAGTCATTCATGCCCTTCTGCGCATACGAATTTGCGATCACCCAAGGCGACATTTGCACAGCCGTCTTGAGTGCGGTCTTTTCGGAAAGCGAGAAATCATAGACCTTGGTATATACGTTGGCAGTCTTGATGCACGCACCGGTATCCGCATCATAAACGTTCACAGTCGCGCTGTAAAGCCCTGCAGGCTGGTTTTGCTCTGCCCAAACCTTGAGCACAATGCCCTGCGAATTATTCTTGGCAATGCTGATATCGCCATCCACGGGAGGAAGCGCATCGGGTACCCAATTGTTGCCAATCTTTACGTAGTGCTCACGCAGCAGTTGCGTTTTGAGCACGTTGCCCTGTCCGTCGGTCATCTCCGTGATCTCTACACGGATATTCTTGGCAGATGCGGTGGGAGCTACGAAGAACTGGCAGTTTTCAATGGAATTGCCTGCCATGTGAATGACGTAAGTATTAAGATCCGAGGGAGTGATATTGTCACGATAGGTCTTTTCGGTCATATGGTCAAACCAAAGCAGCACCGAGTCATCCTCATCGGCTGCCGTTAGCTTGTCATAATTGACGCCATCTATCGTTTCCTCTTTCAGATCCGAGCCTGTTCCGGGACGAGTCATATCCACGTCAAAGTTCTGGTATGCCTCTGCGGCTGTCTTGTACATATCGATGGACGCAATGTAGACAGTTTCTCCGCCGCCCGAGGGGGTTGTCAAAAAGTCAAAGCGGAACATATTGATCTTTCCCGACCAATCAGCTGCCGCAGACAGATCAAAGATGACGTATTGCCAATCGGTATTGGTCTGATCAAAGGTGGCAACCTTACTGTATCCACCGACAGGGCCTGACATCTTGCCTGCTGCGTAGAACAGCTCAAAGCCATCGCTTGTAACGTTTTCAGCCTTGATCTTGATCACAATATACTTGTACTCATCGGCATTGGCTTGCGACAAATTGAATTTTCTGAGGTAATCCTTATACGCAAGCATGATAAAGGGGTCATTTGCACCGTCCTTGGTGGTCAGCTTGAGAACGTAACCGCACTCCTCGTCCTTAACGATCTCGTAAGAGCACTGGTTTGCGTTGGTCAGCATCTTTTTCCAGTTAAAGGACTCGTTGCCGGTAAAGGTGATGCTGGTGGACGAAATCGGATCATTGAACTCGTTTCTCGTGGTCTGCTCCTCGGTTGTCTCCTCAGCGGTAGTGTCCTGATCCGTGCTTGGCTGCTCGGTGTCCTCTGCAGGCTCGCTTGTTTCTCCCTCTGTCACAGTGGTTTCCGAATCGGTTGAGGGAGTATCGGTGTTGCATGCGGCAAATACCACACACCCAAGCGTCAGTAATGCAAGCAGAATGAGCAATACTCTTTTGAAATTCATACGATTTCTCCTTTTTATCTGCGTTTTCTAAGCATTTCGTGCTTAATATCCCAAAGCTTTTGAGAAAGGTCAACGTAGTACTTATGCGGATTGGTGAATCTGCGCACTTCTTCCCACATGCCCTGGATTTCCTCCTGACAATGCGCTTTGATCTGCTCGATGGTCGGCAGCTCATACACCTGCTTGCCTTGTTCAAAAATCGGCACCATCAGCTCGGTTGCGGTGTAGTCCTGCATAAGCTTGCGCTTCCAGGTGTGCTCGGGATCAAAGATCTCATAGGGCTGCGAGTCATCAATGACCTCATCGTGCAAGCAAATTACGTCCGCTTCAGCCTTGCCTGTGCTCTTGCCGCGCAGTCTGTAGATCTTTTTGAAATGAGGCGTTGTGATCTTGCCTACGTTTTCGCTGATCTTGATCTTAGGCTGAATGCTGCCATCCTCATTTTCCACGGCAACCAGCTTATACACACCGCCAAATACGGGAGCGGAAAGCGATGTGATCAATCTCTCACCCACGCCAAACGCATCCACGCATGCGCCCTGACGGATCAGCTCACGGATAATATACTCGTCAAGCGAGTTGGATACCACGATTTTGCAATCGGTCCAGCCTGCAGCGTCCAGCATTTCCCTGACCTTTTTGGACAGATAGGTGATATCACCCGAGTCAAGGCGTACGCCGCATTTGGTAATGCCGAGGGGCTTTAACACCTCATCAAAGACACGAATGGCGTTGGGAACACCCGATTCCAGCACGTTGTAGGTGTCAATGAGCAGCGTTGCGTTGTGGGGATAGATCTCGCAATAGGTCTTGAATGCGGTATACTCGTCATCAAACATCTGCACCCAGGAATGCGCCATAGTGCCCGTTGCGGGAACGCCGTATGCAAGATCCGAAATGGTGCAAGCCGTTGCGGATGCGCCGCCGATATACGCAGCACGCGCACCGAGAATTGCCGCGTCACTACCCTGTGCACGTCTTGAACCGAACTCGCTGATCGGTCTGCCCTTGGCTGCACGCGCAAGTCTTGCAGCCTTGGTTGCAATCAGGGATTGGTGGTTGATCATCATGAGCACGTAGGTTTCGATAAACTGCGCCTCGATTGCCTTGGCGCGCACGGTCATCAAGGGCTCGCCCGGGAATACCACGGTGCCCTCGGGAATTGCCCAGATATCACCCGTGAACTTGAAGTTGCGCAGGTAATCAAGGAACTCCTCGCTAAAGCAATTTTTGTCGCGCAGATACTGAATGTCCTGCTCGTCAAAATGCAGATCGTTGATGTATTCCACCACCTGCTCAAGTCCTGCAACAACGGCATAGCCGCCATTATCGGGATTGGAGCGATAGAACACGTCGAAATAGGTGATCTTATCCGCAAAGCCGCAAGCAAAGTAGCCATTGCTCATGGTCAATTCGTAAAAATCACACAGCATTGTCAAGTTTCTAGAGATGTCTTTCATAATTCAGCCTTCTTCCTGTATTTTATTGATAATATTATAACAAACACACGCGAAAAAGTCAATGATTCTCGCAAGATTTCGTGTTTTTTTGTGTCAGGTCTTGCAATCGCTGACATATCGTGCTATACTATGCTTAAGAAATTGTTTTTTTGGAGGTTTCCATGAAACACGGATTTATCAAGATTGCTGCCGCAGCCCCCGAAATCAGACTTGCAGACCCTGCGCATAACGCGCACGTGCTTGCAAATACAGCACGCACGGCTTACGAGCAGGACGGTGTGCGCGTGCTGGCGTTCCCTGCGCTTTGCCTGACCGGTGCTACTTGCGGTGATCTTTTCTATCAAAGCACGTTAATTGCAAGTGCAAAAGCAGCACTTGCCGACTATTTGGAGCTGACATCCGATCTTGACATGGTCAGCATTGTCGGCTTGCCTATGTACATGAACGGCAAGCTTTACAGCTGCGCTGCTGTTTGCAACACGGGCACGCTAGTGGGTGTAGTTCCCGCAGCGCATGCGGACCGTCGCTACTTTGCGCAGCTGCGCGATGCAGCCTACGCTTTTGATGCGTTTGGTGACGGCATGCAGGTTTGCAACTTTGGCAATAACACCGTCTTTTCTTGCTCCGATATGCCCGAGCTCAAGCTTGGCGTTTGTGTTGGCAATGGCGATATTGACGGCTTGTGCGCAGCAGGTGCTACGCTGATCTGCTGCACCGATGCAACTTCCGAGCGTGCCGGCAAGGCATCCAAGGAAGCGAACAAAGCGCAATATTTGTCTGCTGATAATCATTGCGCGTATCTGTATTGTAACGCAGGCAGAGGCGAATCCACCACCGATGCAGCGTACGGTGCTCACGCGCTCATCTTTGAAAACGGCACCTGTCTGAACAGTAAAAAGCCCTTTGATTTCTCCGTCGATTACGTATCTACCGAGATCGACGTACAGATGCTTGTAAGCGAGCGACTCAAGGACGCAGATTTTGACAACATCACGGGCAACCGCGAGTTTGCAGAGGTTGATTTTTCGCTGTGTCCCTGTGACACAACGCTGACGAGAAATCCGCACGCGCTTCCCTTCATTCCCAACAGTAACGAGGAATTTGACAACGTTATGCGTATTCAGACAGAGGGCTTGCGCGCACGCATCAAGGCAGCCCACGCTGACACTCTGGTGCTTGGCATTTCGGGCGGTCTTGACTCTACTCTTGCACTGCTTGTTGCAGTGGACGCCGTGACCTCGCTTGGCATGCCCACAGACAAGGTGATCGCCATTACCATGCCCGGTTTTGGCACAACCACGCGCACCAAGAATAATGCAACCGTGCTTTGTGAGCAGCTTGGCGTGACTTTCCGCGAGATCCCGATCGGTGAGTCCGTTGCCCTGCACTTCAAGGATATCGGACATGATCCTTCCAATCATAACGTTGTCTATGAAAACAGCCAGGCACGCGAGCGCACACAGATTTTAATGGACGTTGCAAACCAATACAACGGACTTGTTGTAGGCACAGGCGACCTTTCCGAGTCGGTACTTGGTTGGGCGACCTACAACGGTGACCATATGTCCAATTACAGCGTTAACTGCGGCATTTCCAAGACCTTGGTGCGAGTTCTGGTAGGATATGCCGCCAAAAAGCACAAAGCGCTTGGCAACGTTGCCATAGCGGATTCTCTTGAGGACGTGCTGAGCACTCCCGTCAGCCCCGAGCTACTGCCTGCAGACGAGAACGGCAACATTGCGCAAAAGACAGAGGATCTGGTTGGTCCCTACGAGCTGCACGATTTCTTTATCTACAATGCCCTGCGCTACGGCTTTGGTCCCGAAAAGATCTTCCGCCTTGCGTGCTACGCTTTTGAAGATGAGTTTGATGAGCAAACCGTTGCCCGCTGGCTCAAGGTGTTTACGCGCAGATTCTTCACCCAGCAATTCAAACGCTCCTGCATGCCCGACGGCCCTGCCGTTTGTGACGTGTCCGTTTCCCCCAGAGGCGGCCTCTGCATGCCCTCCGACGCGTCCATGAACGCGTGGATGAGGGAGATTGAAACCTTGTAACAAAATCATTCGTAGCGGGCGATCAGTGATCGCCCCTACATATTAAAAGGATATTTTCCTTGCATTGCAAGGGACCGGAACGTAGGGGCGATTCAAGAATCGCCCACCCCAACCGTAGGGCGATGGCTTGCTGCCTCCGATAACTAACGGAAGCGTCCATGTATTTGAGAGCATCTTTAACGGGTAGCGCTCTTTTTTGCGTTCATCGTTTAGCCAAGAAAAATTTCCCTCTTTTTTTCAAAAACATCTTGCAAAACGCCGCCAAATACTGTATAATGTATCTTGACTATATATGTTCTCAAAAAATTGTACATATATCTTACAGGAGGAACACAAAAATGAATCAACGCTATGAATCCGCAAAGCAGATCTATGCTAAGTACGGTGTTGACACCGAGGCTGCGATCTCCAAGCTTTCCGACATTCGCATTTCTATGCACTGCTGGCAGGCAGACGATGTTCTTGGTTTCGAGAACAACGGCCCTCTGACCGGCGGTATCCAGACTACCGGTAACTATCCCGGCAGAGCAACCGGCCCCGATCAGCTGTTTGCAGACCTTGAAAAGGCACTTTCCCTGATCCCCGGTAAGCACAAGATCAATGTTCACGCAAACTATGCAATCTTTGAGGATGGCGAATTTGCTGACAGAGACGCTCTTGAGCCCAAGCACTTCCAGAAGTGGGTTGACTTTGCAAAGAAGCACGGCATGGGCCTGGACTTCAACCCCACCTACTTCTCTCACCCCAAGGCAAACGGCCTGACCCTTTCCTCTCCCGACGAGGAGATCAGAAAGTTCTGGGTAAGACACGGTATCTGCTGCATGAAGATCGCTGAATACTTCGCAAACGAGACCGGCTATCCCTGCGTAATCAACTTCTGGACCGGCGACGGCTTCAAGGACATTCCCGCTGTCCGTATGGGCCCCCGTATGAGATACGCACAGTCCCTGGACGAGATCCTGGCTTGCGGCTACGCCAAGACCAAGGTTTATCCCTGCGTTGAGTCCAAGGTGTACGGTATCGGCGTGGAGTCCTACACTGTAGGCTCGGGCGAGTTCGCTCTGTCCTATGCGCTGTCCCGCGGTATCGTTCCGCTGTTCGACAACGGTCACTATCATCCTACCGAAGTTGTTTACGACAAGCTGCCCGCAATGCTCTGCTTCTCCGAGAAGCTGGCTATGCACATCACCAGACCCATTCGTTGGGACTCTGACCACGTTGTAAACTTCGACGACGACACCAGAGAGATGATGATGGAAGTCGTACGCTGCGATGCTCTTGACAGAGTATTCCTGGCTACCGACTACTTCGATGCTTCTATCAACCGTGTAGCTGCTCTGGTTATCGGTATGAGAAGCGT